>CAYRFV010000204.1:0-10359 GCA_964423545.1 uncultured Anaerolineales bacterium
GGCCACGCATTGTCCCGGCTACGGCGGGCTGCACATTCCGGACAGCCTGTTGGCCGGCGCACCGCTGCCGCTGCCGATGGCCGCGGGCAGCGTGCTCCTGCTGCACCGGCTGACCCAGCATGCGTCGCTCACAAACACGGGCACGGGCATCCGGTGGAGCTTCGACCTGCGCTATCAGCCTGCGGACCTTCCCACCGGCCGGCCGGCGTTCCCGGCCTTCCTGGCCCGGAGCCAGGCGCACCCCGAGCGGGTCGTGGCTGACTGGCGCGATTGGGCCGCCATGTGGGAAGAGGCGAGAGTTGCGCTGATGCAGGATCGCACGCCCGTCTTCAACCGCTGGTCCGCGTCGGCGCCGGTCTGCGCCTGAGGCACTCGCTCCCCCGGCGGCAAGACGCAGCCCGCGGGCTCCCTGCTCCGGCCCTTGATGAAGCGGCGGAGCGAAAGCGCGTCTCGCCGCAATCGATGCCGGCCGCGTTTTTAGCGCGGCCGGCATTTTCGTGCTAGAATAGAATCCTCATCCAGTCCCCATACCTTGCCGTGCTCCGAACCCGGTCACTCTGCCGGGTTTTGTGCGTTGGCAGCATGGCGCAGGTCGCTGCCTCCGCTCGGCTGCGGCGATCGATCTTGCCCCAGCCGCCATGCCACAAGGGAGGAGATCCGATGAAACGATGGAAGAGCCGGTTGTGGACCACGCAATGGTGGGCCGCACTCTCTGCGGCAGTTCTGCTTTGCATGGCGTCAATCGTCACTGCCCAGGCGCACCGCGTGCCGGCGCCGGGCGCAGAGGCGGCGCTCGATGCGCCGCCGGTCCTGGTCAATCCAGGCTTTGAATGCGACCCGCCGGACTATGGCTATGTGCCACAGCCGGGGATCACCGGCCAGGTAGCGAAAGGATGGACGGCCGTGCTCGTGAGCGGCAATCCGTTATTGAACAGCACAACCATGGAATGGCGAGGGGACCACCAGTGCATTCGGAGTTACTACGAGAAGATCGAGAGATACGACAGCATGGCCTTTGTCTCGGAGGATATCGAGACGCCGCCGGAGCCCGGCAAACCGTTCGATGCGACGGTGTACCAACTGGCCTCCGTCACGCCTGGAAAAAGCTATAGTCTGAGCGGTTGGATGCTGAGCCTGTGCGGCGGGAGCGCACAGCCAAGTGACTGTCCAGCGGGCTACTATATGGCAAAGATGCTGGGCATCGACCCCAGCGGGGGCACAGATCCGACCGCAGCCAGCGTGATCTGGGTCGAAGACCGCCGCAATTTCACCGAGAGCCGCTGGGCCAATCTGCGGCTCGGAGCGACGGCGCAGAGCAGCACCATGACCGTCTTCGCGCGGATCAACAGCCCATTCCTCTGGCACGGCGCCCACGCGTTCATCGATGCCATGAGCCTGGTGCGCAGCCCGACCGCGTCCTTCGTCGGGCTGCCCGCCGTTGCGAGCGGCTCCCAGGTCAGCGTGCAGTGGACGGGCGACCTGGGACCCGATATCCCGGCGATCCCCGCCGGCAACTACCAGCTGCTGTTCGACGTTCAGCACCGATCGGCAGGGGAAACGGATTGGATCGACTGGCAGGTGGGCCAGCCCGCGGGGAGCGCCGTGTTCGCCGTGAACCCGTCTGGCCCCAAGCAGACCGTAGAGTTCCGGCTGCGGGCTCGCGCCGAGCAGCCGGAAGGTCAGCCCGGCGCCTGGCCGAACCATCGCTATCCCAGCGACTGGAGCGCGCCAGCAGCCGTCGTGTTCGCCGGCAGCGAGCGCACGTTCCTGCCGCTGTTGATGCGGTGAGCGCGTTGAGTGGGGCGAACAGCGGCTAGTTCACGCCCATCTCCGGCCGCGCGTTGACCGCCGCCCACTGGCGCTCGACCCTGGTCTGCACCTCGTTCAGGTGGCGGTAGAGGCCGTGGCGCGCCATCAGCTCGGCGTGCGTCCCCTGTTCGACGATGCGTTTGCCCTCCAACACCACGATCATATCCGCGTTGCGGATCGTCGACAGGCGGTGGGCGATGATCAGGGTCGTCCGGCCGGCCATCAGCCGCTCCAACGCCTGCTGGATCAGCATCTCGGTTTCGGTGTCGACCGATGAGGTCGCCTCATCCAGGATCAGGATCGGCGCGTCCTTGAGCACCGCCCGCGCGATCGCGAGCCGCTGCTTCTGGCCGCCCGACAGTTTGACGCCCCGCTCGCCGATCAGCGTGTCGTACCCGTTGGGCAGCCGGAGGATGAACTCCTCGGCGTTGGCAATCTGCGCCGCGCGCACCATCTCGTCCTCGGTCGCATCCGGGTCGCCAAAGAGAATGTTCTCGCGCACGGTGCCATGGAACAGAAAGACGTCCTGCAGCACGATGCTGATCTGCTGGCGCAGATGGCTGAGCTTGAGATCGCGCAGGTCCAGGCCGTCGAGCGCGATCGCGCCGTCCGACACATCATAGAAGCGCGGGATCAGGCTGGCGAGCGTGGTCTTGCCGACGCCGGTCGGCCCCACGAGCGCGACCACGGAGTGCGCCGGGATCTCCAGGTCAATGTGCTCCAGCACGGTGTCGCCCGTGTTGTACCAGAAGGTAACATCTCGGAAGGTCAGAGCGCCCCGCGCATGCGCCGTCAGCGAGACGGCATGGGCTGTCTCCGCCACTTCCGGCTCCACCTCCAGCAGCTCAGCGATGCGGTCGCCGCCGGCCAGCGCCTCTTGAATCCCCTCCCAGGCGCCGCTCAACACGCGCACGGGATGGTAGAAGAGCTCCAGGTAGAGGAAGAACGCGACGAGATCCTGGACAGGCAGCGTCTGTTGAAACGCGAGCCGACCGCCGAAGTAGATCACTACCACCGTGCCCAGCGAAGAAGCGAAATCGATGAACGGCTCGAAGGTCGCCATCAGCCGCAGCGCGCGCAGCAGCGAATCGCGATAGTGATGGATCTGTCTGCCGATGCGCAGCGCCTCGCGCTCCTCCTGGGTGAACGCCTTGATCTCGCGGATGCCGGAGAGGTTATCGTTCAGCGTGGCGTTGAGCTGCCCCAGCTCGTGCTGGCGCACGCGGAAGGCTGGCCTGACTTTCGTGGCGAAGCTGCGCATCGCCACGACAATCAACGGGATCGGCACCAGGCTCAGCAGCGCCAACTGCCAGCTCATCGCAAACAGCACCGCGCTGACCCCCACCAACGTGATCACGTTAACGAGCACGTCGGGGATCGCGTGCGCAATCAGCCGCTCGAACATGTCCGAGTCGTTGACCATGCGCGACATGAGTTGACCGGTCTGCTTGTCCTCGTAGAAACGCAGCGAGAGCCGCTGCAAGTGCTCGTAGATATGCTGGCGGACGTCCGCCACCACTCCCCAGCCCGCCACGTGCGCCATGTAGGAGCGCACAAACTGCAGCCCGGCGCGCACGGCGTAGAGGCCCAGCAGCAGCAGCGCCAGGCGCGTCACGAAGGCCATGGTCTGCTCGTTCCACGCAGCCTCGGTGGTCACGGCTCCGATCAGGTCGCGAATGATCCACGGCACTAACAACTGCACGCCCACCAGGGCAAACATGCTGACCACGGCAAGGGCCAGCGGCACGAGATAAGGCCGGGTGTAAGGCAGGAGAAACTTCAGGGTTCGCATGGAACGTCCTTCCAGTGCGCCGCGGCGGTCATGAGCAGTGCGGCATTGCGCCCGAGGCTGCTGCGGGGTCACAGTGAGTGTGGACCAAGTTCGGGAAATGATTATAACACAGTGAGGCGAAGGAAATGGAATCGCGACCGGTCGTCTGCGAGCGCCGACGGCCACCGACGCGCAGGCGTGCGCCCTTACCGACGCTGTGAGCGCAGCGCCAGCCCGGCAGTGGCGCGCGCGCCGCGTTCCGTCAGCGCCAGCAGCCGCGGAGCCGGCGCAGAGCTTCCGTCCGGCTCGCATGTCGATCGGATGCCGCACCCCGCGCAGCGCTCGCCGCACGACGGATCGAACGCGGCCAGATAGCCGCGGCGCTGCAGGTCGTCCAGCATGGCGGACATCAACGCCTCGCCGATCCCCAGCCGCCGCGCCAGCTCGGCCCTCGAATGGATGGCGCCATCGGCCAGCAGCCGCAGCAGCTGAGGCAGGAGCGTTCCAGAAGGTTGATCGGGCATCCGGTGTCTCCATGGCAGGCGCGGGGCCGAGATGCGCCGGGCCCACAGCCTGCAACCCGCGGCCGTCAGCCCAGTATCAGCGTGCCGACCTGGTAAATGAGTATGCCCGCCGCCAGCGAGAGCGCCAGCGTCAAGCCGACGGCGGCGCCGGTCCAACGCCACGAGTTCGTCTCCTGCTTGATCGTCGCGGTCGTTGCCAGGCAGGGTATGAAAAGCATGACGACAGCCAGGAACGCGAGGCGGGCGGCCGGGACCAGAACCACAGCTACTTCCTGCGCAAGGGTGACACTCTCCGCGCCGGTGTTGAACAAGATGCCCAGCGTGGCGATGGTATTCTCTTTGGCGAAGAAGCTGGTCAGCAGCGCCACGATGATGCGCCAGTCGTCCAGACCCATCAACCCGCCGATCGGCTCCAGGCTGCGGCCCAGGGCCGCCAGCACGCTGTTGTCGATTCCCGGTCCGGGGAAAGAGGAGAGGGCCCACACGACCATCGAGGCGAGCAGGATCAGCGGCACGCCCTTCTTGATGAAGCTGACGGTGTTGTTCCACACATAGAGCCCGACGGTGCGGCCGTTGGGCACATGGTAGAGGGGCAGCTCCATAATGAACGCGGTCTGATCACCGCGGAACGCCAGCCTGTTGACAACGATCCCTGCCACTGCCAACACGACCAGGTTGAGCGCCACCAGCCCGAACGAAATCACCGTCGCGCCGGACAGGAAGAAGGCGGGGATGAGAAACGCCAGCACAGCGAGCCGCGCCGTACAAGGCACCAACGGCGCCAGCAGGATCGTCAGCCAACGCGCGCGGCGCTCTTCGATGATGCGCGAGCCGAGCACCGCCGGCACGTTGCAGCCGAAGCCCAGGAAGAGCGGCATGAACGATTTGCCGTGCAGCCCCATGAGGTGCATGAAGCGATCCATGACGTACGCGCCGCGCGCCAGGTAACCTACATCCTCCAGCACGCCGAGAATCGCGAAGAAGATGATCAGGATCGGCAGAAACGCGAAGACCGTGCCCACGCCGGGGATCAGGCCATCGGCGATGAGCCCGACGAGCCAGCTCGGCGCCCAACCCAGGGCGAAGGTCGCCAAGACGGCGAGTGCATCCAGCACCCGCGTCGAAAGCCAATCGGCAAGAGGCGTGGCGAGGGTGTACGTGAGCCAGAACGCCAAGCCGAGCAGCGCCAGCAACAGCCCCAGCCCGGCGATCGGATGGGTGGCGACCCGGTCAATCCGCTGGGTGCGCGTGACGGCGCCCGCCTTTGGCTGCGTAACGGCGGCGCGCACCATGCGCCCGATCCACTCGTAGCGCCCGCCGGCGATGTCCAGGTAGGCGTCTTCATGTTTCAACAGCAGCGCGTCCAGGCGCTCGCGATCGTCCTGCGGCAGCGCAGCGCGCATCACCGCCGTGATCTCGGCGTCCCCTTCGAGCAGCTTCAACGCGACCCACTTCTCCGGGTACGGCTCCGGCGTGTGGTCAGCGATGAGCTCGCGCACCTCCTGAAGCACCGGTTCGTGTTCGGGACGGATGGTCGGGCGGTTGGGGATCTGCGCATCCCCTTGCTGAGCCATCTTGACGGCAGCTTCAACCAGCTCTTTGACGCCCTGGTTCTTGATCGCGACAAGCGGAACGACCGGCATGCCGAGAGCCGCTGCCAGAACATGCGGTTCGACATGGATGCCGTGCTGCTCGGCGACATCGAGCATATTGAGACCCACCACCAGCGGCAACCCCAGCGCCAGAAGTTCCGCCACCAGGTAGAGGTTGCGCTCCAGCGCCGAAGCGTTGACTACGGCAATCACGACATCGGGCCGCTCGCGGATCAGGTAGTCACGCGCCACCCGCTCCTCTTCGGAGTTGGCGGTCAGGCTGTAGGTGCCGGGCAGATCGACGAGACTGAGCGTGGCGCCGTCGTGCCGGCAGATGCCCGTCTTTTGCTCCACCGTTTTGCCAGGCCAGTTCCCCACATGCTGGCTCAGTCCGGTGAGCATGTTGAACACAGTCGATTTGCCCACGTTGGGCTGGCCGATGAGGGCGACAGCAAGCTGCTTGGCGGGCGCGACGGCAGGTGCACTCCCCTTATCATCGTGGCAGTCCGGCTGGACAAGCTTGAGGGCAGGCGATGCGGAGTGTCGAGCGGCGTGGCGGATCATGATTCGCCTCTGGAAACTAACACATGCGCCGCCTCTCGGCGTCCTAACGCGACCAGCGTACCGCGCACCGAGACGAGCATCGGGCCGCGGCCGTAGTTCTGCACCACGGTGATGAGCGCCCCGGTCGTGAACCCCAGGTCTGCCAGGCGGCTGCGAAACCAATGGCCGCCGCGCAATGACGCCAGGATGCCTTGCGACCCTGCGGGAAGCGAGCTCAGAGTAACGGATCGCTCGGACGACGCTGAGGCTGCGTCGATAGCGGCTGCAGGAGGACTGATCGTCATGGTTGCACGTCCTCGCAGGCGGCGCACTGTCCGTAGAGGGTCAATGACGCCCTGTCCACAGTGACCTGATGCTCGGCGGCAAACCCCGCCTTGATCGCGTCGAGCTGCGGGGTCTCGAATTCGATCACCCGCCCGCACACCGTACAGACGAAGTGATGATGCTCGACCGGTGTGACCGGGTCATACCGCTCGCTGTGCTCACCGTCCGGCCCGGCATCCAGGTGGCAATGGCTCACCAGGCCGGCGCTCTCCAACCATGCAAGAGTCCGATAGACTGTAGAGGGGTTGAGCCGCGGATCGCGTTCCTGAACGACCGCATACACCTCATCGGCGGTGGGGTGACCGCCAAGCGTCTCAAGGGTCTCCAGGATCAACCGGCGCTGCACAGTCATCCGGCCGCCGGTGGAACGCAGTGCGAGCGCGGCTTCTTGCGACAATTGAGACATGAGCACCCCTTATTGCAATTCTTTTGCTATAAGTCTAGCGCTATCGGGACGCGACGTCTATGATATAGATCACATCACCGCGCAGTGACTTTGCCAGGCAGCCGTGGCCCGGCTATAATGGCTCCGAGATAGGAGACTCTGTGACTCGAGAACAGATCATCAAACTGACTTCGCTCAGTTCGTGCGCTGGCTGAGCGTCCAAGCTGCCGCCCGAGCAGCTTGCGCAGGTCTTGCGCAGCCTTGACAACCTCTTCCCCGTCGACGCACACCCGGACCTGCTGGTGGGCCTGGGCGCGCCCGACGACGCGGCGGTCTATCGGCTCAGCAACGAGCTGGCGCTGATCCAGACGGTGGACTTCTTCACACCGATCGTGGACACCCCGTACGAGTACGGCGCGATTGCTGCCGCAAATGCGCTCAGCGACGTCTACGCCATGGGCGGCGAGGTGCTGTTCGCCCTCAACCTGGCGGCGTTCCCGCCCGACCTGCCTCCCGACCTGTTGGCAGACATTCTGCGCGGCGGCGCCGATGTCGTGCGGTCGGTCGGGGCGGCGATCGCCGGCGGGCACACGATCCAGGACAAAGAGCCGAAGTTCGGCCTGGCGGTCACCGGCGCAGTGCACCCCGATCGCATCTTGACCAAAGGCGGCGCGCGGCCGGGCGATGCGCTGGTGTTGACCAAGCCGCTCGGCGCCGGCACGATCACCACTGCGCTGAAGCGCGGTGCGGCCGAACCAGCCCACCTTGACGCCGCGGTCGCCAGCATGATGCGCCTCAACCGGATCGCCTCTCAGGCCGCGCAGGCGGTGAATGCACATGCCGCGACCGACATTACCGGCTTCGGATTGATCGGTCATGCATCGGAGATGACGGCGGCAGGCGGAGTGCGTTTCCGCATCCACTTCGATGCCCTACCGTGGCTGCCGGGCGCGCTGCGCTATGCCGAGGCCTGGATCTTCGCGGGCGGCGCACACAGCAATCACAGATTCTATAACTCACAGATCACCTGCAAGCGCGCCCTTGCCGACTGGCAGGAGACGCTGCTGCACGATCCACAGACCTCGGGCGGCCTGCTAGTTGCTGTCGCAGCCGACCGGTTCGACGCTTTCCTGGACTTCTGCCGCCAGCGGGGCCAGGACGCGTGGCCCATCGGCTCCGTCATCGAAGGCGCCGGAATCGAGATCGCGTGAGGCTGAGGGGGGCGCAGCCTCCGGTGCACATGTCTGATGGCCGCGGTATCCTTTCCCTGGTGATCGCTGCGCTGCTGGGCGGGCTGGTCGGCGGTGCGGCTGCGGTGTGGGCAGTGACAAGCTGGGTCCCGGCGCGCACCGCGCTGTTCGGCGCAGCCACGCCATCTCAGACCGCCCTGCGTGCGACAGCCACGCCGACTTCCACGGTGGCGCCCACCCCGACGGCTTCACCGACAACCACCGCGACGCCCACCCCCACCGACACGCCGACAGCAACGCCTACACCTACGCCTATGCCTACGACGCTCGCGGCCTACAACGTGACCAATCTGGCCGATCTGGTCGAAAAGGTCAACCCCTCCGTCGTGACGATCTTCGTCATCCGCGGCAGGAGCAGCAAGGACGCTAAACTGCCCAACGAGATCGTCTCGGGCTCCGGGGTGGTCGTCGATCCGCGCGGGTATATTCTGACGAACCACCACGTGGTGGAGAAGGCCGAGACCCTGCTGGTGACGTACGGTGGGGAGAGGCTGCCGGCGATCTACATCAACGGGGACGCCAAGTCGGACCTGGCGCTGCTGAAGCTGGTGCGGCGCAAGGAGTATGCGGCACTGCCTTGGGGCGACTCCGACGCGCTGCGCCCCGGCGAGAGCGTCACAGCGATCGGCAGCCCGCTGGGCGCTCTGGCCAACAGCATCACCACCGGCGTCATCAGTGGACTGGAGCGGGTTCTGCCGGTCGACGATGACTCGGTCACCGGCGGCCTGATCCAGACCGATGCGGCGATCAATCGGGGCAACTCCGGCGGCGCGCTGATCAACATGCGCGGCGAGCTGGTGGGGATCGTCACCCTGACGCTGCGTTCCACGGAGCGAGAAGCCGAGCGAGATGTCCAGGGAGTAGGTTTCGCCATCCCCAGCGCCAGGGCGCGGGTGTTGGTCGAGCGGTGGATCGCCGAAAACAGCCCCTGAGAGCGCCGCAACGCAGCATCGGGCCCCCGGTTTTGTCCTGTGTTCTCCCCAGTGTACAATCTCTGCCATGCAGATCCAATCGTTGCGTAGAGCCGGCGCCGGGCTGAGCGACCTCATCCTGGGCCGCAACGTCGCAACCGCCGAAGACCGCAACTACCGCAATCTTCTCCTCAGCGGCGTCTGGTTTGGCCCGATTGAAGGCGGCATCTTCACCTATCTCTCGGTGTTCCTGGCGCGGTTGGGCGCATCTGCATCCGTCATCAGCCTGCTGACCTCGTTGCCCTCGCTGATCGGCATTGTGACCTATCTGCCAGGCGGCGCGTATGTCGAGCGGCAGGGGGACCTGGTGCGCGTGCTTGTGCGCGCGGTGCTGCTATCGCGCGTCTTCTATCCGCTGATCGCGCTCGCGCCCTTGGTCGTGCCGGTCGACGCTCTGCCGATCGTTATCGTCCTCCTCTGGACGATGGCCTCTCTGCCGAGCGCAATCCACATCCCGGCTTTCGCCGGCGTCATGCAGAAAGCGATCCCCGCGCCACGCCGCGCCAGGTTCAACGGCACGCGCTGGGGATTGATGTCGCTCGTTTCAGGCAGCGCCATCGCGATCTATGGCCTGATGCTGGATCGCACGCCTTTCCCATTGGGCTATCAGATCGTCTTCATGATCTCATTCGGCGCCTCCATGATGAATGCTTACTACTTCAACAAGGTGGAAGTGCCGCCGTTCGTACGCGAGCCCGATACCCCGCAGCCGCAGCAGGTCGCGGCGACGACGGGCATCCCGAAGACACGTACGCCCTGGCTCGCCAGGTTGCGCCAGTTTCTCCGCGCCTTTGCCGCGCACCCCGCGTTCGTCCGCTACAATGCGTCCAGTTTCGCCTTCCGCGTGTCGTTGATGATGCCTGCCGGGCTGTACAGCGTCTACTGGGTGAAGACGCTGCAGGCAAGTGATACGTGGATTGGGTTGCGCGGTACAGCCGGGTATGCCGCTTTGGTGGTAGGGTATTGGTTTTGGGGCCGCATGGCAAACCGGATCGGGCACCGGGCACTGCTGCTGGGCTGCGGCGCAGGGCTGGCGTTCTATCCCGTACTGACGGCGCTTGCGCCTTCAGTAGAGTGGCTGCTGCCCGCGGCCGCGCTGTGGGGCTTCACGGTAGCGGGCATCGACCTCGGGCTATTCGATATGATGCTGATTTCGTCGCCCGTGGGCC
>CAYRFV010000205.1:0-10324 GCA_964423545.1 uncultured Anaerolineales bacterium
ATACCGCAGGCATTGCAGCATCATTTCGAGCTTGTCGGCATCGCGCACCACGCGGCCTTCGGGTGTCTGCTCCTCCTCGAACTCGCGCCACCAGGACACCATGCGCGCGGCGCCGGGTAGCGGCTCCAGCAGTTCAGCGATTGCGGCCGCCTCGGCCTGGGACTTGATGGCGTCGGGCAGCAATCGCTGTGCCGAAGCGGGCAAGTCGGTGAGCCGGACTTCGGCCAGGTCGTGCAAGGCCGCGATGGCGAGCACCTTCTCCAGGTTGAGCGGAGCGGCGGGTGTGGCGGCATCCAGCAGGTCGGCCAATGCCAGCGCCACGATCGTTACTGCGTGGCTGTGCTCCGCCACACTCTCCACATGCGGCACGCCACGCTGCGCCCACCCCATGCGCGGGATGCGCTTGAGCGTCTCGACCTCAAAGAGCAAACTCAGGGCGTCAAGACTCATCAACAAATGGTCGTTCGCAAAGCGAGAGCTATCCTACTGAGGATCGGCGTGCCACTCAGTATACTGGCATATGAGACGAGGAGCAAATCGATGGACCAACTAACCACCATGAAGTGCGAAGCCTGCCGGGCCGGCGCCCCGAGGGTCACCGATGCCGAGATGGCTCTTTTTCAGCCGCAGACGCCCGAATGGCGAGTCATAGAGCAAGAGGGGATCAAGAAGCTCGAACGGGTCTTCAGGTTCGCAGACTTCGGGCAGGCGCTGGTGTTCACCAACCGCGTCGGTGCGATCGCTGAAGAGCAAGGCCACCATCCGGCTCTGCTCACCGAGTGGGGCAAAGTCACAGTGACTTGGTGGACTCACGAGATCGGGGGGCTGCACCGAAACGACTTCATCATGGCTGCGAAGACGGATGCAGCCTACGCGGCGCGGGCGGCCTAACGGGCTTTCGACACGCGATACACCAGAAAGAGCGGCCGGCCGCTGCGCTCCGTGAAGCGCGCCACTTCTTGAAGGTTCATGCCGCGTTCGGCAGCTGATGCAGCCAACGCTTCGAGGCGGCCGCGAAACACGGTGAACTCCCCTGCGTGCGCCACGTACAGATTATCGGGGTTGTCCATGAACGGCCTGACGCGATCTGCAAAACCTGGGTCGGGCGCATCCAGGCGTTCATAGCCGAACGCTTCGATTGGATTCGCCCGTCCGCCCGTCAGGTAGCGCACGGGCGCATCGATTCCCCAGTCGAGGGCGAGCGGCGCCGACGGTCCTTGCGCCGCCAGGAAATCCGCCAGCCTGTAGATCGCGTCCGAGTGCGCACCGTAGCCGCCGGACAATGCGAGCACGCGATGGTACCGGACGGCATTGGCTAGATCCGTTGCGCCCCAGACGATGACCGGTGCGAGGCACAACATGCTCAGGAGTGCGAGCCCCCGGACAGAGGCCTTCTCGTCGGCGCGCCGCTCCCCGATCTGCCTGAGGAGATCGCCCGCGAGCACCCCAACGCTGAGAGGGATCAGGGGCGCGAGCAGCGCACTATGGGTGATGAACAGATCGCTGACCGTGAACGCGCTTTGCGCCACGATCAGCGCCAGCAGCGCGACCGGCAGGAGAGGGGCCAGCGATGCCCACCTGCGCGCCGGCCCGAGGATGCACCGCCACAGCCAGACAGCCGTCCATACGGCCGCCAGTCCAGCCGCCAACAACGGCGCCCAACGGTTGGCATACACCTCGCCCAGATACCACAGATGGTCTCCCCGCAGCAGAATGCGCAGCTGCCCCAGGCGGATCGCCAGATTGGGCAGATAGGCGCGGTTGTCGACCCCATAGTAGGAACGACTCAGGCTGCCGAAGACCGATGCCAGCGTGCCGCCGGTCTGCAGATTGAAGACGATCAGAGGGATCAGCGGCAGACAGAAGCAGCCGGCGGCAATAATCCAGGTGCGGAGCAGCGATGCACGCCCGGCGAACGGTTTCACCTCGGCCGCCCGCTCGTGGTCACGCGAAGCCGCCTCGCCGCCCCGTCTGCGCGCATCGATCACCCAGGCGATCCCACCTGCAATCGCCATCGCGATCACCGCCCAGATGAAGAGCAGCTTGGCGTAGATGCCCAAACCCCACAGGAACGCGGTCAGCCACAGATCGAGCGGCCGCCGTCCCTCCCACCAGCGCAGCCCGGTCAGCAGGCTTGCCACAAACAGGAGCGCGGTCAGATTGGTGACGAAAATGCCCTGGCGGCTCCAAAAGATGAAGGTTGGGTTGACCGCCAGCAGCAGCGATGCGATGGCGGCGGCGGTGGCGCCGCTGAGACGCAAGGCCACGCGCCACGTCAACACCAGCGTGAAGGCGCCGACCAAAACTGATAACCAGCGCAGCGATGGCACGTTCACCCCGCCAAGCGCCAGGAGCGGCATCGCCAACGCGACATTCAGCGCGCCGATATAGTCTTGCACCATTAGCGGCAACCGCCAGGGCCCCAACTGAAGGAATGCATCGCGAAAAGCGGTCAGGGGCTGGCCCGTCACCAACTGCATGGCGTTCACGCCAGCCTCTCTGGCTTCGTCGTAGTGCAGGCCCGGCAGAGTGAGCTGGGGCGCACAGAGGGCAAGAAACAGCGTCAGTGCAACCAGGAGCGGGAGATCGTGGACACTGAGGCCAGGGCGAGTCCGTTGAGCGCCGATCGCTGCAGGCTGACGTGTTAGGATGCGATTCATCGCACGCTGATCACCGCACGCTCAACGCAATATCCGACACCATACTGTCATAGTCGTGCCCTGACGCATAGACAGTGATGCTGTTGATGCGCGCCGGCCGCGTCTCTTGCAGCAGTTCAAACAGATTCGGCGATTCGTAGGAGTACCAGACATCCTGGGGAATCTTCTCGCCGGTGGGTGGAGCCCAAGTGCTATCTTTCGGCAGATCGCTGTAGTAGAAGCCCTGGTACCAGTGCAGGTCCTTGCCGTAAATATCGGTATAGGCGATGTCCACCATGACGGGATACTCGGAGGCAAGATATCCGCCGCCCGGCACGCTTTGGTTCTGCAGCTTCAAGTCCAACCGGAGATTCAGATCGTCGTAGCCCTGCACATCCCGGTTGATTTCCTGGCGCAGGCCGGCCTCATTGTGCGCGCCATCACCGGCGCGCCGCGTGAAGCGCACGACCTGGCGCTGATCCACGGTTTCTTGGGTGATCCTGCCCGGCGGCAGGCCAGCGCCAACCTTGACCACTTCCTGCCAGGGCGGCGAGAGGCGGCCTTCCAGTTTGTTGTTCAGCACGAGGTTAAGGGCAGCCGGCACGGGCAGACTGGGTCTCTGTCCGGCGTCGATGCCGACGCGCTCGCCCGTGCCGGCTGCGACTTCGCGGCCGGCCGCAACGACTCGGGCCACCCCGGCGCGGGTGCGCACCTGGGTGGTCTCTCCCTCTATCGCTACATCATAGGTTCCGTTCCCCACCGTGACAATGGCATGGGGTGTGCGCACCTGAACCTGAACCGGCCGGTCGTCAGCGCTCTGGATCGTGATCGAAACGCGGCCCTTTTCGAGATTGAGGGCCAACCGATTCGGATCGAAGCTCCATCTGAAGCGCGGCGCACGAGCGTTCGCGAGTTCCAGATCGGTGTCTTGGTACAACTGGATCGTCGCCAGGATCGGTCCGTCGGCTTCGTCCGCAAAGACGCTCAGCAGCGACTTGGCGCTGGCATCCGTAGCCACGCGGCTGCGTTCCGGGATTGCGCGACGAAAGGTCACTGCAGTCGGCTCTTCAGCACCCGGAAGGATGAGCTGCACTGTGCCGGCCGTGGCGGTGATGAACGCCTGGATCGGACGCGTGGCGTACAGCAGGTAGCTGCGCGCGCTCAACGGCACCGCCACCGCCAGGAGGCAGCAAGCCAAGAAACTGAACGACAGGACCAGCCAGGCGACCCGCTGAGGGTTCTGACGCCAACTCATCAGTCACCCCTTTGAGGGAAGCGGATGCGCCGCACAGGGCGCAATGAGCGCAGCGGACCGATCCGTTTCATGGTGTGATGCCGTGCCGTGCAAACGGGCCTGCATCAGCCGTTCCCCGCAGGGATCGAGTCAGCGGCAGCGCCATCCCCACGCCGAATCTTGTCCAGCCAGAGCTGGGCATCCAGGTCACCGGGATCCGTCTCCAGTGCACTGTGGAAATGAGCCACAGCGCGCAAGGCGTCGTTTCGCTCCAGATAGATCAGGCCAAGATTGTAGTGGACGTTCGGCGCGCGCGGATCGATCGTCAACGCACGCTCGTAGGCCATTATCGCCCGATCCTGGCGCGCACGGTCGGATAAGATCAACTTGCCCAGGTATGCCGCAGCCAGATTGCTCCACACCATGGCATTGTCCGGCTCGACGCGGCTGGCGGCCTCGAGTGCAGGCACCGCACGCTCATGCTTGCCCTGCAAAACGAATGCTCCGCCAAGATTGATGGCCGCTGGCACGTTGTTCGGATCCAGGTTCAGCGCGGCTTCGAGCTTGGGGATGGCCTCGCCAGGACGCTTGGCAGCCAGCAGGCGCGCACCGTCCGCAACAAGCCGCCGAACCTGCTCGGCCTTCTGCTCTGTCCGGATGCCCGGGTCAGCACTCGCCGGTTGTGGCGTCGCACTCTTCGGAAACTGTGGTTTACGCTGTTTACTCATGGTCGAAACAAGAAGGCTCTCAATGCATCAAGCTCAGCAGCAGCGTGATCGTCAGCAGGCTGAGCAAGGAGGACGCCAAGACAGCGCCCGCCACCAGGTTCGGTTCCGTCTCGTACCGATTGGCAATGATATTGGCCGTCACTGCGGCGGGCACCGCCGCCTCCAGGATGCTGACCTGGCGCGCGACCCCGGTCAGCCCGATAGGAATCGTCAGGAGCGCTGCCAATACCGGAGCAACGATCAGACGTATGGCCGACGCCAGCCCGATCAGCTTCCAATAGCTGCGATCAAACGGCAGAACCGCCAACTGCATGCCCAGCACGATGAGCATGGTCGGCACGGTCGCCCGGCTGAGCATCTCAAGCCCTCTCATCAATGGCAGCGGCAGGACCCAATGGAACTGACTCGCGGCTAACCCCAACGGCAGCGCATAGATCGCGGGGTTGCGCAGCACCTGCGCCGCCGCCTCGCGCGCGGGGGTGCGGCCGCGGGCCGCAAGATACACGCCGACCGAATTGATCATCAGATTATCGGTGACGAAGCAGACGAGCGCAAAGGCGACGGCAGCCTGGCCGTATGCGAACTCGGTCACCGAAAGGCCGAGGTTGCCGGAATTGGCGAAACCGGTCGATAGGAGCAGCGCGCTTGCAACGGTCGGCGCCAACCGCAGTCGGATGCCCAGCAGGCTCACGATAACGATGATCAGGAGGTTCGTGGCGACCTTGAGCAGAAACAGCCGTCCCAACACGTCAACCGACACCGATGTCGTCGACATGCTGACAAAGACCAGGGCCGGGCTCAACAGGTAGAACGCTGTACTTGCCAGCGGCGCCGGGTTCAGGCGTCTGAACCTTCCGAGCAGGTAAGCTGCACCGACGACAATCATCAACGGCAACAGCACGGTGGCAAAGATGTTCAGGAATAGCGACAATGTTGCTCCGAAGCGTCGGGCCGATGTCAGTCAGGGCGCCGAAAGGGACTAGGCCCAGCACGAGGGGAATCGGCTATTGCCTGCGACGCCACGCTACCTCATCGGCGAAGTCATCCTCCTCATCGTCATCATCCGTTTCGTCGTAGTCATCTACCTCATCCAACTCATCCCATTCATCATCACCGGCATCGTCTTCGGCATCCTCTGCGGACCCGTATTCCGATCCAGGCTCGTATAGCTCATCGAGATCATCGAGATCCGCATCATCCTCGAAACGATTTCGCACCGAGGACGGATCGTAGGCCAGCAGCGCTGCCTCCGAGCTTTCGCTGTTGAAAGCCAACTCGTCCAACGCATCCGTGGCTGCCTCAACTAGACTCCGATCGCTTGCCTCCAGGCAAGCCTGAAGCGCCAGCCTGGCGTCGCGGCCGCCGATCTTGCCCAGCGCGGCCACTGCCGCCTCGCGCACTGTGCCATCCGCGTCATCAAGCAAGCGGATCAACGGTTTGACGGCGGGCGCCAGGGCTAACTCGCCGGCGGCCCCGGCCGCCTCGTAGCGCATGGCGGCATCCACGCTCCCCAATTCCGTCAGAATCATCCGGGCCCAGCGCCGATCGGCGGTGCGCCCCATGGCGAACACCGCGCTCTGCCGCATCAGGTCGTCTTCATCGTAATACGCGGATTCGATCAGCTCGTCGACACCGGCCTCGTCCGTGTAGGCCAGTCCTTCCAGCGTTCTCCGTCGCACTTCGATCAGCTCACCCGGCTTCGCCCAGGCCGCCCTCAGCGCCTGCCCGGCGCGGTCGGCATGGCTGTCATTGATCTCCCCCAGGACACCCAGCAGAATGAAACGTCCCAACGAAGTGGCGGCGGCCGCTCGCACCTCTGGGGCCGGATCCTCCGCCAACATGCGCGCCAACGGGGCGATCAGTGTGGGGCGCTCATCCTCCCACAGCCCGTCGATAGCGATCCTGCGCACAGCAGCGTCAATGTCTGCCAGACATTCGCGCAGGATGGCATGGAAGTGGAGATGGACATTGGCCTCGGCCTGTACGGTCATCGCCGTCACCACCTCCATGCGCCGGTGCGAGCTCATCCTCGCCAAAGCTGCGGCCACCTCGGTCGCCTGGCTGCGAGACAGGTCCGATAGGCCGGCGAGATCGGAGGCGTGCACCGGCCGGGTTTCGTCGGCGAGCTGGTGAAGCAGAGTTTGCAGATCTTCGGGCATCTCAATCAGTTCCAGAAGAAAGCTCGCGTCTCGCTGGGCGGGCTGAGCTCGATCACCCGCTCACCGCCTTTGCCGTCTGTTGCCAGCTGGACGACCTGCACCGACCACCGGTACTCGCGCGCGGGCTGATCCGCTTTTCCCCAGAGCCAGGGAGGCACCGGAAAGCTGGTTGACTTCCAGTCGAAGGTGCGGGTGACGGGCGCCCCTTGTTCGGTGCTCGAGATGCTCACGCGATAGACGGTTCCCAGCGGGAGATTCTCCTTTGTCTGCCACTGCAGCACGATCGTGGCCGTCTCGCCGGTGCTCGAATTGCGGTCACCGGGCATCAGCAGCAGCGGCGCCGACAGGCTGGGCAGGGGCGTCTGCGTCGGCGCCGGGGTGGCTGTTGGGACGGGCGTGAACGTCGACGGCGAGACGGTCGGCGCGGGAGGTGCAGTCGGCGCGGCGGCCGGCGTGCTAGTCGCTGCGCTGGTGGGCGCAACCGTGGAAGTCGGGCTGGCCTGCGGCACAGGTGTTTGCGACGGACTTGGCCCGCTCGCCGCCGTCGCAGTGGCGGTCGCAGTCGCGACTGCGGTCGGGGTCGCCGCCGGGCGCGTTGGCGCCGGCGTGACCGTCGGCAACCGCAGCTTGTCTCCGGGACGAATCATGGTGTTCTGGTTGATGCCGTTGATCGCAGCAATCGTTTGCCAGGGCAGATCAAGCTTATCACCGATGAGCATGAGCGAATCACCCGGCACGACGATGTATTCGGCCGGGCCGCCGGTAGGGGTCGCCGTCGGCGCCGGCGAGGGAGTGGCCGACGGCAAACGGGTTGAGGTCGCCGATGGTGTATGCGTCACAGTCGGTGAGGGCGATGCTGGCCTGGCGGCGAAAGCGCTCTGCGTCGGCGTCGCGGTGGGCGTCACACCTTCAGGCACCTTCACCAGACTGGAGAGCCTGGCCTGCGCCGCCGCGGCTTCCTGTTTGACCTCTTCGACCGGTAGCCTGCCCCAGCCCCAGTAGGCGACAAACGCCAGAATCAACGCCAACGGAAGCCAAAGCGCCCAGCGCGGGCCCGCAGGCGCCAGGTTTCGACCACAATGCGGACAGACGGCTAACTCGATCGACGCGCGGCCGCCGCAGCGCGCACAACGGATGTCGCGCCTCTGCCGCCGCTGGCGCGCACCGCACTCAGGGCAGATTGCGATGCCCTGCTGAAGGCGTGTGCCGCAGCGATTGCAGTACATCGCATGCAACCTCTAGGGGACGATCGATGGGAATGTGCCGTTGATTAACGAGGAAACCTCGCGAATCGTCATCAGGCTGACCAGAAGCAACAGGAGGCCCAGGCCGGCGAGGTGCACCAAGCCTTCCTGGGCGGGCTCAACCCGCTTGCCGCGCACCGCCTCCAGCAGCACAAAGACCAACCGTCCACCATCCAACCCCGGAATCGGCAGCAGATTGGTGATGCCTAATGCCGCACTCAACAGCGCCATGAACACCAGGATCGGCTCAATCGTCGCTCTGGCGACAGCGGACCGAACGACGTCGCCCGTTGTCACAGCGATGCCGACCGGCCCCATGAAACCGGCGTCGCCGATGGGCCGGCCTTCGCGAATCAGCATCGCGGGCACCATGAAGGTCATGCTGATCACATCGCCGGTGCTGCGCAGACCGGCCCAAGCTGCCTCCCACAGGGTCGCAGGCCGCACGGCCGTGCCGATGCTGACACCCAGCGCGCCCTGCCCAGCCGGCGGATCGGTGCGCGGCGTCATCGTGATCTCCAGCGTTTGGAGTTGGCCCGACGGATCCGCTCGCACCACCTGATAGACGATCGCTTTGCCCAGGTGTGTGCGCGTGTATTTCTGCAGATCGGTCGGCGAGGCGATGGCGATGCCATCCGCGGCGACGATGCGGTCGCCCATCTGGAGCTCGGCCGACGCAGCCGGCGAACCGGGGACCACGCCGTTGATCACTGCGCCGGGACGCGAGGCATCCGGCATACCGTTCATCAAGGCGACGACGGCGAAGAGGATGACCGCTAACACGAAGTTCATGCTGACGCCGGCCAGCAGCACTGCGGTGCGGGCGCGCCTGGATGCCGCGGCGAAGCTGCCCGGATCTGTCGGATCGTCCTCCCCACGCATCTTCACATAGCCGCCAAATGGAATCGCATTGATAGCATAGACGGTGCCATTCCGCTCACCGACCTTGACGAGCCGCGGCGGAAAGCCGAATGCGAATTCCTCAACAATGATCTTGTTGCGCTTCGCCACCAGGAAGTGCCCGAGCTCATGCACGAACACCAGGATACTCATCACAATCACGAAGGACACGATGGTTATTAACATGGAAGCCTCATCCGCCCAGGGTTAAATACACGCTACGTGAAATGCTGTCACTGGAATCTCGCTATCGCAATCGACAAGCCAACTGCTATTATACCGGCAGATCGGGCGTCTCGCAAGGCGCGCGCCTTACGATCTGGCGCTGATCTGCATGATTTGTTCGGACCGGTCGCGCACCCGGCTCGATCGGAACCGGGCTCAGCCGCTGGCGCCGCGCCAGGAGCGCGTGTCTGTGTGCAAGATGCGTGTGCCGGCATGCGATGCGGGATCACCTAACACCGAGCGGACCAGTCCCGGCGTCAGGCCGGAGACGATCTGGACACAAGACAGACCAGGCGACTGCTGCGCCAGCGCCAGCATGTCGCGCACCTTGGCGACCATGCCGCCGGTGACATCGACACCCCGCGAGCCACCGAGCGCCTGCGCCAACCCAGGCAGCGTTTCGGGTGTGATTTGCGGGACCAGCTCGCCCGCAACGCCGCTGGCGGGATCTGCCGACAGCACACCGGCCACTTCCCCCACAAGGATGACGCGCCGCGGCCGCAGCCGCGGCGCAAGCCACGCGAAAAGCTCCTCGGTGGAAACAATGGTGCCGCCGCGCACCCTATCCAGCGCGACATCGCCGTAGATCACCGGCGCCAGTCCGTGTTCCAATGCGACCCGGATAGGACGCTCCTCCAACGCGAGCAGTTCCCCGTCCTGGCAGTGCGCTGAAGCCGATGGCTGAATGCCGAGCGCCGGCACGCCTGCCTGCCACAGCGCATCAACGACCAGCCGATTGAGCTGCGCCGCGGCGCGTGCCGTCTCGGCGTAGCCGAGCCAATCCTCCGGCGACTGGACACCGGCGCGCGTGTTGTGCGTGTGCGCGGCCATATGGCCGAACGATCCACTGCCGTGTCCGATCAGCAGCCGCAGATCGGGGCGATCTGCCAATGCGCCTGCGATTTCATCCGCCAGCCGCGCCAGCACCGTGCCGCGCAACGCCTGGGGGCGGGTCTTGTCGGTCAACAGCGAGCCGCCGAGCTTCACGAAGACGAGTTCAAGCATGGGTCGTGTGCCAGAGCCGGCAATCAAGAGACTGAAACCACCTGTCCGTCATCGACAGTCCCGTTCCGTTCGCGTCTCCACGACGACTGCGTCATCTTGCACCACGACCCAGTCTCCGTCGTGAATCTGGCCGATGTCGTCCCGATCCACCATCGGGAGAACGGCGATGATGGCGCCGACAGCGACGATG
>CAYRFV010000206.1:0-10323 GCA_964423545.1 uncultured Anaerolineales bacterium
CCGCCAGGATGAGGACGAAAAAGATGCGAACGAGTTTCATTCACCTACTCAGCCGGCGCTATTCCCAGTCGATGGTGGCCGGGGGCTTGGAGGTGATGTCATAGACGACGCGATTGACGCCCGCCACCTCGTTGACAATGCGGGTAGCCATGCGGCCCAAGACCTGGTAGGGGAGCCTGGCCCAGTCGGCGGTCATGAAATCGTCGGTTGTGACCACGCGCACGGCCACGGTGTTGGCATAGGTGCGGTAATCGCCCATGACGCCGACGCTGCGCACCGGCAGAAGCACAGCAAAGGCCTGGGCCGAGGCGCGATACAGCCCGGCGGCCTCGAGTTCCTGAAGCACGATGGCATCGGCCTGACGCAGGGTTTCCAGCCGTTCCCAGGTCACTTCGCCCAGGATGCGGATGGCCAGGCCGGGGCCGGGGAAGGGGTGGCGCCAGATGATGCGTTCGGGCAGGCCCAAGGCCAGGCCCACGCGTCGCACTTCGTCCTTGAACAGGTAGCGCAGCGGCTCCAGTAGCTTGAATTCGATGTCGGACGGCAGGCCGCCAACGTTGTGGTGGGTCTTGATCGTTCGCGCCGATTTCTCGCCGTCGCCGACGGCGCTTTCGATCACGTCGGGGTAGAGCGTGCCCTGAGCCAGAAAACGATAGGGTGGGCCGGGGTCATCGCGCACCAGCCGGGCGGCTTCGTCTTCGAACACGCGCACGAAACGGTGGCCGATGCGTTTGCGCTTGAGCTCCGGGTCGGTGACGCCGGCCAGATCGCTCAGAAACTGCTCGGCGGCGTTGACGGCGACGATACGGATGCCGTGGGCGCGCCGGAAGGTGTCGAGGACTTCATCGGCTTCACCCAGCCGCAACAGGCCGTGGTCGACGAAGACGCAGGTAAGCTGGTCGCCGATGGCCCGACGCAACAGCGCCGCCGCCACCGAGGAATCCACCCCGCCGCTCAACCCCAACAGCACGCGGTTTCCCCCCACCTGCCTGCGGATCTCGACCACGGTCTCGTCGATGAAGCGCCCAGGCGACCAATCGGCCTGCAACCCGGCCACGTCGAAGAGAAAGTTGCGCAGCAAATCCAGGCCCTGGGGCGTGTGTTGGACTTCGGGGTGGAACTGGACGCCGTAGCGACGGCGGTCGCTGTCTCCCATGGCGGCCAAAAAGCCGGCCTGAGAATGGCCCAGGGCCAACCAGCCGGGCGGCGGCGCTTCGACATGGTCGCCGTGGCTCATCCAAACCGGCAGGCGCGTGGGCAAGCCCTGCAGCAGGGGCGCCTCGGCCGTCAGAATGACATCCGCCTGGCCGAACTCGCGGGTTTCGCCGGGCGTCACGCGCCCGCCCAGGGCTTGGGCCAGGGCTTGCATGCCATAGCAGATGCCCAGGATGGGTTGATCGCCGGCCAACACGGCCGGCGGCAGGCTGGGGGCGTCCGGCTCGTAGATGCTGCTGGGGCCGCCGGAGAGGATGAAGGCCCGGGCCTGGGTCAGGTAGGCGGCCGGGGCGTCCCACGGCGCCAACTCGCAATACACGCCCAGGTCGCGCACACGGCGGGCGATGAGCTGAGCGGTCTGCGAGCCAAAATCGATGACGATGACGGTTGGGGTGGGTCTCATAAAAAATGCCGGTTGCCGCCTTGCTGGCGGAGCCTGCATGAGTATACACCAGGATACTGCGCCCGGCCCTGTTCTGGCCCTGGGACGTGTGCGGGCGTGAGGCGCGTTGTTTCTGTCTGCCGGAAGCTACATCACTGCCCCAGCGCACCGCCTGATGGACCTCATCACACAGACCCAGAACCGTATGAAACAAGAAAGCCAGCCGATTGAGACTGAGCAGAAAGGAGGCCAGTGCTGCCACACCGCGCTTTGCGAACAGGGGATGCACTGCAAAGAAGGCCACTCAGCAAGATCTGCAATTTGACACGCAAACCGGTTTGTGCTACCTTTCGCCACGCAAACCGGTTTGCGTATGACTTGTCTGCGCTTTGGTTCCTTCACCCTGAGCAGCCATGAAACGAGCGACCATCTCCGATGTCGCAGCCTATGCCGGCGTTACCAAGAGCACGGTGTCGCACGCCCTAAGCGGCAAACGCCCTGTTTCGGCAGAAACGCGTAACCGCATCGAGCAAGCGATCGCGTCTCTTGGCTATCGGCCGCACCCCGTAGCGCAGCGCTTGGCGACCGGCCGCAGTCGCGCCATCGGGTTCGTCTATCCCCTCTACGGGCCGGAGTTCGGCGGCCTGGAGATGAAGTTCATCGCCGGCGCGGCCGGTGTCGTGAACCAGGCCAATTACGCGTTCGTCCTGCTCACCCCGCCCGACCGCCGCGGAGACGACCTGACGTGTTTCGTCGAGAGCGGCCTGCTCGACGGCGTGATCCTGATGCAGACGCGGCTGCATGATGCGCGCGTCGAAGCATTGCGGCGGGTCGGCATCCCTTTTGTGCTGATCGGCCGTTGCCAGGACAACACCGGCCTCACTTTCGTGGACCTGGACATTGATCTGGCGTTGCGCCTGTGCGTCGATCATCTGGTCGGCCTGGGCCACCGCGACGTGGCCTATCTGCATCTGGACGATCCCGATTTGAGCTTTGCGGCGCGGGCGACGCAGGCGTATGCTGCGGCCTGCCGGGTGCACGGGCTGACGGTGGAGCTGGCTGCCTGTGAGCCGACCGCCGATAGCGGCGCCGCAGTCGCGTCTGATCTGTTGGCGCGGCGGCCGGAGATCACCGCTTTGGTGGTTTGGAACGATCTGGCGGCGTGGGGCGCTCTGCAGGGGGTCCATCATCTCGGCCGCCGCGTGCCGGAAAATCTATCGGTGATCTGTTTCGACCGCACCATGATCGCCAACATCATGTCTCTCCAGACGACTGCCATCGACATCCGCCCGCGCGAGATGGCAGCCGAAGCGGCCCGGCTGCTGCTGGCGCAGTTGGAGGGAGACGCACAGTCGCCGGCGCAGGTTCTGCTGGAACCGGAGTTGCTCGTCGGCGAGACCGTCGCGCCGCCAGGGCCGCGGAGATAACCTGCCATGCGCACAGACGCCCCCGTTTGCTACGACACGGCCGGATCACCCCTTCTCTTTCCTACCACTGCGCTCTTTGGGGCGGCGCTCGGCTGCGTAGATCAACGCCAGTTGCTTAACGCAGCCGCCTATCCGCTCCTGTTCGCTCCCCGGCGTCAGAGCGGGCCGGACTTTCAGCCGTTCATTGCCGAGATCGAGGCGTTGGGGGCGCCGGCCGCGCGGCCGGCGCCCCCAACGCGCAGGGCCGACCCCAACCAGCAGGCCACGGCTGCGTGCGGGCTGGGGTCTATGGCCGGGCAACGGCTGATGAACGAGTTGAATGCGTTGCTTGGACCAGAAAAGGAAGCGCCTATGGCCTGATGACCCCGGGGAGATCCCCGCTTTCTCGCCCTTGCCTGCCGGAGGGGCAGGCCCACATCACTCATCATGTTGGAGGATAGTATCCTGGCTACTAAATGTCAAGAGCGTCAATTGCAATTTCTTCGCGGCGCGGCGATTGACGGCGCGCCGGTAGCGTACATCGTAGTGTTGGCCGCAGTGGTAGCTGCACTGGCCTTCATTCCCTTCTCCGTCGTCCTGGCCTCCGGCGGCAGCTTCCCGCTCTCCCAGGGCATTTTTCCGTTGGTCGGCTGGTTGCTCGGCCCGATCGCTGGCGCGGTCGCCAGCGGCGTCGGCACGCTGATCGGCGTCTTCCTCGCCCCCCACACCGCCGGTGTGCCGGTTGTCTCGATCCTGGGCGCAGTCGTCGGCAGCTTTGCGGCTGGCAGTATGGTCCTGGCAGGCAAGCGTCGAACCTGGTGGCTGCCGCTGACGATCGTTTTCGTGATTTGTTGGCTGCTCTTCGCCGGCCGCGCCGTGGTGCAGAACGGCGTCAGCCTCTACGCTGGCATCGCTGGCTCCTTCGTCGATTGGTCCGCCATCCTGCTCTTCGCGCTGCCTACCCGCAGGTTAGCCGCGAAGTACATCGGCAGCAACAACCTGGCCTATACCGCTCTGGGCCTCTTCATCGGCACCTGGATGGTCGCAGGCGTCTACCATGTGTCCCAATCGGTGATTACCTACTTTATGTTCAACTGGCCGCAAGAGGTGTGGGTCACGTTGATCCCGATCATCCCGTTTGAGAACCTGATGCGCTGCCTGACCGGCACGGTAATCGGGACCGGCGTGATCGCCGGCTTGCGCGCGATCGGGCTGGTGCGACCGCGTGAGGCGATCTACTAGTCAAGCGTTGAGGCCTTCGAGGTCTCCGAGACCTCGAAGGCCCTTTTCCAGACCACGAAACGAGCGGATGAATGACTGAACCCATCGCCATCCTCGATCAAATCTCCTATCTGTACCCGCGTTCGCCGGAGCCGGTGCTACGGGATATTTCGCTCGACATCTTCAGAGGTGAGTTTCTGGGGATTATTGGTCCGACCGGCGCGGGGAAAAGCACACTGTGCCTGGCGCTGAACGGGATTGTGCCGCAGTTCTTCGGCGGCCGCTTCTTTGGTCGCGTGGTCGTCGCCGGGCTGGATACGCTGGAGCATCCGATCAGCGCGCTGGCCCGGCATGTCGGCGCGGTCTTCGAAGACCCGGAGACGCAACTGATCGCTACCTCGGTCGAGAACGAGATCGCGTTTGCCTTGGAAAATCTCAAATTGTCGCGCGCAGAAATCCGGGCGCGCATCGGACCGGCGCTGGCTGCCGTGCGTCTGGAAGGCGCCGAGAAGAAGCACCCGGCCGAACTCTCGGGCGGGCAGAAGCAGCGCCTGGCGATTGCGGCCGCGCTGGCCGTGCAGCCCGACCTGCTCGTGCTCGACGAACCGACCTCGCAACTCGATCCCATCGGCGCCCAGGAGGTCTTCGCGACCGTGCGCGAGCTCAACAAGGAGTTGGGCATCACGATCGTGATGGCGAGCCACGCAGCCGAGGAAATGGCCGAATACGCCGACCGTATCGCGCTCTTGGCCGCAGGCGAGCTGACCGCGCTGGGCCGCCCCGGCGAGATCTACAGCGATATCGAGCGGTTGCAGGCCAACGCCTTGCGGCCGCCGCAGGTGGCGCATACGTTTTATCTCATCAATCGCGGCGGCGTCCTGACCCGGCGCCTTCCTGTCCGACTGGAACCGGCCATCGCCGATCTCAAAACGCTGGCGACTGACAACCTGCCTGAGCCGCCGGCCGCCCTGCCAGAACCGCCCGTCCGCCGCGGCCCCCCACTGCTGGCGGTAAAGGATCTCAAACATACCTACAGCGATGGCACACAGGCGCTTCTCGGCGTCAATCTGGAGATTCGCGAGGGGGAATACGTCCTCATCATCGGCCAGAACGGCGCGGGCAAGAGCACGCTGGTCAAGCACTTTCTGAAGCTGTTGCAACCTACCGCCGGGGTCGTAGCTGTCGGCGGCGCCGATACGCGCACCTTGACCATGAGCGATCTGGCGCGGCGGATCGGATATGTGGCGCAGAATCCCGACAACCAGATCTTCAACGCCTCGGTCGGCGAAGAGGTTGCCTTTGCCCTCAAGAACCTGGATTTCCCGAAGGCCGAAGTGGAGGCGCGCACGCAGGAGAGCCTGGAGGCGATGGGGCTGTGGGAGGCGCGCGAGATGCACCCGCTGGCCCTGCCGAAAGGAGATCGGGCCCGCGTGGTGATCGCGGCGATTCTGGCGATGAAGCCGGAGATCATCATCTTCGACGAACCGACGACGGGCCAGGACTATCGCGGGGCAAGTTACATCCTCGAGATCAGTCGGCAATTGCATGAGCTGGGCAAGACGGTCATCGTCATCACGCATCACCTGTATCTGATGCCGGAATATGCCGAGCGTGTGATCGTGATGGGCAAGGGGACGGTGCTGCTCGATGCGTCAATCCGGCGCGCC
The DNA here is from genome assembly GCA_964423545.1 of uncultured Anaerolineales bacterium. GTDB lineage: Bacteria > Chloroflexota > Anaerolineae > CG2-30-64-16 > CG2-30-64-16 > JALOOE01. Next base: position 5,892 of record CAYRFV010000206.1, read on the forward strand.
TACCATGAGATCGATCTGCTCCGCTCGACTTACCTGACACCGCCACAGGCTGTGTTGCTGGCGCGCGCGCTCGATCGCGGCGATGGCCGCGACTTCAGCCTGCTGACGCCCCAGGAAGTTGCAGACTGCTTTGTCCCTGATTACGACGATCAACCTGCCGGAGGCACGGCATGAGCATGATGCGTTTCCAAACGGTCGAGCGCGACTCTTTCTTCACGCGGCTCGACTTTCGTCCCAAGCTGGTAATGATGGCCGTGTTGACGATCATCGCCTTCGTATGGGAAAGCCCGTTGGCCGGCGGTTTGCTGGCCCTTGCGGTCATCGTAGCGTCGCTGCTGGCGGGCGTCAAGCCAGCCTATATTCGCCTAGTCATCACGGTGATGTTCCCGTTCTATATCCTGCTCTTGTTGACGCATGGCTTCTTCAACGTTGACCAGGTGAAATCGCTGACGGGCAAGGCGGAGCTGACCACCCTGTTCATGCTGCCGTCGAACTGGCCGGTGATCGGCGGCGGGCGGATGACAGTCGAGGGTTTTCAGTACGGCTGGAACGTCATCTTCAAGACGCTGACGCTGACCCTGGTCATCCCGCTCGGCATCTTCACCACCGATGTGGACAAGTTCATCGTCGGCATGGTGCGGGCCAGGGTGCCCTACAAGCTGGCGTTCATCTTCTCGGCCACATTGCGCTTCGTGCCGTTGCTGTTCAGCGAAATCCAGGCCATTATCGAGGCGCAACGGCTGCGCGGCCTGGCGGTGGAGAAGATGGGGCCGATCAAACGCGTGCGCGTTTACGCCAAGGTGGCCGTGCCGCTGATCCTGGGCGCGATGGTCAAGTCGCAGATGCTCGAAGTGGTGCTGCAGTCGAAGGCGTTCACCGGCAGCGCCGACCGCACCTACCTCCACGAGTCGGTGTTGGGGCCGTTGGACTATCTGATGATCGCCTTCTTCGCGCTGCTGCTGATCGCGGCTGTCGTCGCCTACTTTACGATCGGCTTCGGCAAGTTCGGGGGGCCATTCTGACGATGACACATCTGTTCGGCTCCCATTCCTCGGTCGATTTCGGACCCGGCAAACCGGTGCTCCTGATCAATGACCAATTACGCGTCTACGACCAGGCGCCGCAAGTTCTGGACGAACTCATGGCCGGCCGCTGCGACATGGTGGTGCAACTGGCGCGTGATGGCGCGGCGGCCGGCTGCCAGGCGGTGGATATCCTGATCGATCATCCTGCGCTGACCGAAGCCGATGTGCTGCCACGAGTTGTGCAGGCAGTGGATGCTGCCGTCGGCTGCCCGATCTCGCTTGACTCGCGCAATCCACTCGCCATCGAACGCGCGCTCGACGGTTACCCGGGCAAAGCCCTGCTCAACTCGATCACCGGCGAGCGGGAACTGCTGGATGCCCTGCTGCCCCTGGTCGCCAAATACCGGCTGGCCGTCATCGCGCTGCTGACGAATGACGTGCATGTGCCGCAGACCTGGCAGGAGCGTTTGGCTGTGGCGCGGGCCATCCTGGCGCGCACCGATGACGCCGGCATCGCGCGCACCGATGTCGTCTTCGACGCGGTGTGCATGGCTGCCAGCACCCTGTCCGGTTCGTTTCAGGTCACACTCGATACCCTGGCTGCCATCCATGGCGAACTCGGCATGAGCACGATTCTGGGCATCGGCAATGCCGGCTTCGGCATGCCCGATCAGACGCGCCTTGATCTGGCCTATCTGGTGGCCGCCGTTCCCTGGGGTCTGGACGCCGCGCTGGTAGACTATCATACCGAGAACCTGCTGGTTGCCGCCCGCGCCATCGATTTCCTGAGCGGTCGCGATCCAGCCGGCGGCAGTTATATCGGTCTGTACCGGCCAACCCGCCCGCGGCGAACACGCACCAGCTAGAGGCTCCTCCCAGCAGGAAGGTTATTTTGCAATCGTCGATCAACTGGCGCGCCATTGCTGCGCCGCTCGATGTCGCCAGCTTTCCGACGGCAGAGAATCACCTGCGCTGCTGGACAGGGTACACGATGACGCCGACCGGCATCCTTTTCGAATGCGAGACCGCCGCTGGCGGCGCGATCTACCGCCTAGACCTGATCGAACCGGATGTCGTCCGCGTGCGGATGGCCCGGCCAGAAGACGCCGATCAGCTCGTCGGTCGCCGGTCGGAGATGCTCATCCGCGCCGACTGGCCGGCGATCCCGTTCGAGTGTCGCCAGGTCGAAGATCGGGTTGTTTTGACCACGACGCGGCTGCAGCTGGAGTTTCAGCAGTTTCCGTGGCAGATGCGGGCGTATGAAAATGGCGGTGATGTCCCCTTCTTCGCCGAGCGCGTGGATGACCGCGCCTACGGCCCCGGCTACGAAACGCCGCCGGTCGGGTTCGAGCCGGGGATCGGCGGCGAGGCGGTGCGCGAGGCGGTGGCTGTGACCCCCGGCGAGGTGTTTTATGGCTTCGGGGAGAAGTTCACGCCGCTGAACAAATGGGGCCAGGAACTGGTCTCTTGGGCAGTAGATTGTGGCAACGTCACTTCTGGCCGCTCCTACAAAAACGTGCCGTTCTTCATCAGCAGCGCAGGCTATGGCCTGTTCATTCACTCCAGCCATCCGATCGTCTATCGCATGGGGAGTCACTCGGCCATCACCTATTCGTTCCACGTGGCCGAATCGTGCCTGGACTACTTCCTGATCTACGGCCCGGAATATGCGCACATCTTGCGTCGTTACGCCGGGTTGACCGGCTTCGCGCCGCTACCGCCCAAATGGTCGTTCGGCTTCTGGCTCTCGCGCGCCGGCTATCGCAATCAGACCGAGGTCGAAGCGATCGCGCGCGGCGCGCGCGCGCACGGCTTCCCCTGCGACGTGATCAGCCTCGATCCGTGGTGGATGGGAGACGCGCCCTGGTCTACCTATCGCTGGGATCGGCGGGCCTTCCCCGACTCGGAAGGGATGATCCGCACACTGCGCGAGCAAGGCATCCGTACCTGCTTGTGGATCCACCCCTACGTGCCAACCGGAACCGACCTCTATGCAGAGGGCCAGGCCAAAGGCTATTTCGTCCGGCGCCGGCCGCCGCACGACGACGAGATCAGCCCGGTGCTGGAGGCGTTTTCGGGCGCGGAACTGGCGGCGATTGACTTCACCAACCCAGACGCGACAGCCTGGTTTCAGGCGAAGCTCGACGCGCTGCTGGACATGGGCGTAGCGGTTTTCAAGAGCGATTTTGGCGAGCAAGCGCCGGTGGACGCGCGCTACGCGGACGGCCGCGACGGGGTGGAGCTACACAACCTCTACCCGTTGCTTTACAATCGCGCCGTCTTCGAGACGACCGAACGACGCTTCGGCCGCGGGCTGACGTGGGCGCGCTCGGGCTATGCCGGATCGCAGCGCTATCCGGTGCACTGGGGCGGCGATCCCTACAGCAGCTTCGATCAGATGGCCGGCCAGTTGCGCGGACTGCTCAGCGTCGGCATGTCGGGCATCCCCTTCTGCAGCCACGATATTGGCGGCTTCGACTACGCGCCGGGCTATTTCGATCATACGAGCGTCGAGAGCTTCCTGCAGACGTTGAAGCAGACGGAACGTGATGAATATCCCAAAGACCCGGTGGTCTACGTGCGCTGGCTGCAATTCGGCGCCTTCTCGTCGCAAATGCGCGCGCATGGCAAACAGCCGCACGAACCGTGGACCTACGGCCCGCAGGCCGAGGCGATTGCCCGCCGTTATCTGAAGCTCCGCTACCGGTTGTTGCCCTACATCTACTCCCAGGCCGTCCGCTCGGCACGCGAGGGATTGCCCCTCGTCCGGCCAATGGCTCTGGCGTTCCAGGACGATCCGACGACGCGGGGCCTCGACCTCCAGTACATGTTCGGGGATGAGATCCTGGTTGCGCCCATCTTCTGGCCCGATGGCCGCTGTCAGGTCTATCTGCCCGCGGGCGAATGGGTGGATTTTTGGACGCACGAGGTCATGCGCGGCCCGGCGTGGCTGAATCGAACCGTTCCGCTCGACATTCTGCCGCTCTGGGTGCGCGGGGGCGCCATCCTGCCCTGGGGGCCGGAGCAGGATTTCGTGGATCAGAAGCCGCTGGATCCGTTGACGATCGATCTGTACGCGCCGGGGGCCGAAGGAAACTGCATCATCTATGACGAGGACCGGCCGGAGATCGCGGTCGGCTATCGGCGGCAGCAGGAAGCCGGGCCGGCCGGCGGCGCCGACCTTATCGTTGCCATCTCGCCGACGGTCGGAGAGGTCAAGCTGATCTGCCGCGGGGCCGGGCTTTGTTCGGCGCGGGTGAACGGGGCCGAGGCCGCGTTGACCGCCGCGGGCGGGATCAGCTTCGACGGACGCGGCGGCAGCATCGTGCATCTGACGCTGGCTTGAGGCGCGGCGCGGTCAATCCCCCGCGCCTCTGCACGCCGCAGACAGAGCCGGATCTCGCGGG
>CAYRFV010000207.1:0-10162 GCA_964423545.1 uncultured Anaerolineales bacterium
CATCGTTTCAACAAAGCCCAGCAAGATGCGCTGCTACCCTGGGTGGAGAACGGCACGGTCACCTTTATCGGCGCCACCACCGAGAATCCCTACTTCGAGGTCAACAAGGCGCTGGTCAGCCGCAGCCGCATCTTCCAGCTCAAGCCGCTCACGCAGCAAGACCTCTTCGCTGTCGCCCGCCAGGCGCTGTCCGATCCCCAACGCGGCTACGGCAAGCTCAAGACGCAGATCGACGATGACGCGCTGGCGCACCTGGTGGATGTGGCCAACGGGGATGCACGCGGGGTGCTCAACGCGCTCGAGCTGGCCGTTGAGACCACGCCGCCTGGCAGCGACGGGACGGTGCACGTGAACCTTGCCGTGGCCGAGGAGTCGATTCAGCGCCGCGCCGTGCTCTACGACAAGGAGGGCGACGTCCACTACGACACCATCAGCGCGTTCATCAAGAGCCTGCGCGGCTCCGATCCTGACGCGGCGCTCTACTGGATGGCGCGCATGGTCTATGCCGGAGAGGAGCCGCGTTTCATCTTCCGTCGCATGATCGTCTTTGCGGGCGAGGATGTCGGCCAGGCCGATCCGCAGGCGCTGGTCGTCGTGATGGCGGCCGCGCAGGCCTTTGAGTATGTCGGGCTCCCGGAGGGCCGCTTTCACCTGGCCGAAGCCGCGCTCTATCTGGCCACCGCGCCGAAGAGCAACTCGGGCATGGCTTTCTTCGATGCATTGGAGGCGGTGGAGAAGGAGCAGGAAGCCGAGGTCCCGGCGCATCTGCGCGACGGCAACCGCGACAAGGAGGGCTTCGGCCACGGTGAAGGATATCTCTATCCACACGCATATCGCGATCATTGGGTGGCGCAGCAATACCTGCCCGATGCTCTTCAGGGCCGCGTCTTCTATCAGCCCGGGGGGTTGGGGCACGAAGCGAAGGTCAAGGCTGAGGTTGAGCGCCGGCGTGAGGCGCAGCTGGCGGCCATGATGGAAGGCGGCGAAGGTTTCGGTGCGATCGAGACGCTCACCTTCACCGGCGCCGCGGCGCGCGGCGATCGCGACCGCTGGCTCCAGCGTGCGATCAGCGGAGCAGGCGAACGGCTGGCGACGCTGCGCGACCGCGTGCTGGGCGCCGCACGGCTGCAACGGCACAGCCTGGCGCTCGACCTCAACGCGGGCTCCGGCCTGCTGACGTGGGAAACGTTGCGCCGGACGCCCGAAGGGGGTGTTTGGTCGCTGGCTGCCACCGCCGCTGAGGCTGAAGCGCTGCGTGAGATCGCAAACCGCCTGCCCCAAGTCGAGCGTCCTGTAGTGCTGCAAGGCGCCTTGACTGAGCTTTCGGAGCTGCTGGCGTTGCGCGGCGAAGGGGATGTACGCTTCGATGCGATCGTGGGGCGAGGCGCGCTGGCTCCCGCAAAAACGGCGCATCATGCAGATGCGGCGAATCCACCAGCCCCTCCCCTTGGGCTCCACGCCTCCGTGGCAATCCTTGCCGCCCTGCTGCGGCCCAACGGCATCCTCAGCCTCGCCGAGCCAGTGCCGCGGCACGCGCAGCGGCTCTATGCGCTCGTCGATCTGGCCGAGCTGGGCGATGCACTGGCGGGCAAGGTGCGCGAGGCAGAGGAAACCATTTATGGCGATCCTGCTGACCCACTGGTCAACTGGGCCGAGGAGGATCTGCGGCAGGCGTGCACTCGGGCCGGACTGGTCGACGTCGGCGTGGACGGAGTGGCAGCGCTCGTAGATGCGCGCATCAGCCCGGCGATGCTGGATCGCTGGTTCTCGCCCGCAGCGCCCGGCGAACGGCCCAGCTATGCCCAACGACTGGCGGCTCATCTCAGCGCCGATGAGCTGGCTGCGGTCGAAGCGCTCTATCGCCGCAAACTGACCGGCGCGACCGTGGGCTGGCGTTCAGTCACGGCGTACCTGGTGGCGCGACAGGGGAATGTACAGGCGCACGGCGCTGCCGCGTAAGGCATCGTCGCCGCTTGGCCGTTCACTCGACCTGTGATGGACGACTCCCTGGGCTGAGTCCGACCGAAGGATGGCGGCGCTGCGAGTCCGACTGGACGAGCTGGCGAGGCGATCAGCTACGGCGGGCCGACCTTCACCGGCTAGGCACGCGCTGCAGCCGTAAGCTGTTCGCTCTGCGCCAGCGTGGCAAGGCTCTCTTGCACAGCCTCAGCGCGCGCGCCGCGCCGAATCGCCTCCGCCAGAGCCTCGATCGGAAACAGCCCCAGTTGCCGCAGCGCCACGCCGGACAGGAGCAGGGCCAGGAGCTTCCTGCTGTCGCGCACACCCGCAGCCTCGACGTCCACGATGGCCTTGTTGGCCCGCGTCTCCAGAGCGGCCCACGACGGCGTGGTAAACAGCCAGCTCTCGGCGTCCATCGCCTCCAGGTAACGCCCGGACAATCTCCGGCCGTCCTCGCTGACCAGTACCAGCACATCGGGCCGGGCCACTCCCGTGAAAAGGACCTCGTGCGGGCTCAAGATCAGCTCGCTGATGCTGTGGCCGCTCTGTACGGTCACCGGGTAATCGTCCTGTTGCGCGGCCCACAGTCCGGAGAGGATCGCCGCCTCGCCGATCAGCCGGGCGGTCGACCGCACCTTGCCGCCGGCCGATCCCGCAATGACCAGGCTGAACGCGCGGTCCAACGAAGAGGCGAACTTCACCGGCAGCGGACGGGGCCGCAGCGGCGGCTCCCCGGTTCCCCTGCCGGACGGTGACGCCAGGCGGCGCAGCGCCCGCGCATACTCCGGTCGGGCCGCCTCGTGCACCATGCCGGGCCGCGCCCCGAGCGCCTCGCGCGTCTCCTCAAGCATCTTGCGCGAGAATTCGTTGTTCGGCACGTAGTACGCCGTGCAGAGCTCCCAGATGTCAAGCAGGGCGAAGCACTCTCTCTGCATCGCGTCCGCGATGACATCCGCCAGGTTGCGGTCGAACGCAGTGCCGCGCCAGGCGAAGCCTGCACCATTGGCCGCCACCGTCGCGCACAGATCGAGCGGCTGTTCGAGATTGCCGCTGCGCGTCGTCGCCGTTATCCCGCCGGGCGGAGTGGTGACGCTGTGTTCGCCGCCTGTCATGCCAAAGTTGAAGTTGTTGAACACCAGAACCGTCAGCCCGACGTTGCGCCTCGCAGCGTTCAACAGGTGCGCGGCGCCGATTCCCGTGCCGCCGTCGCCGATCAGCACAATCACCTTCAGCTCGGGATCTGCCAGCTTGATGCCCGTAGCGCAGGCAATGCTGCGACCATGCAGCCCATGAAAGGCGTTGGTGACGAAATACTGATCGCCCAACCCCTGGCAGCCGATGTCGCTGACGATGACGACCCGTTTCGGATCGAGCCCCAGCTTGACCAATGCCAGGTCAAGCTGCTTCAGGATCAACCCATGCCCGCAGCCGGGGCAAAACGGATAGGCGCGCTCATTCCGATAGGTGATAGGCGAAGGAGTTGGTGGCGCCATCATTGTGGCCTGCTTTCCGAAGCCGTGACGAGGAACCAGCGAGCCGTGCGCTCGTTGCTCATCACGCTTCCTCGTCACGTGTCATCGCTTGCAGCAACTGCTCCGGCGTGATCAGCTCGCCGTCCACGCGGTTTACGCCCACGATCTTTGGAGGAGTGCGCCGCGTCTCGGCTGCCCAACGATAGACGATGCGCTCGACCTCGCGGCGCACCTCACCCAGGTTCAGCTCCGCCACAACGACGCGCGGCACCTGCTCGCCGCAGGTTGGTCCGCACAGCGCGCTGATGATGCTCTGCTCGGGCACGGGCCACAGGCTGTGGACCGTCAGCGCCGAGACGGCGCGGCCCGCCCGCCTCGCCTGCAGAACTGCATCCACCATCGCGCGCGCCGTGATGCCGAAGGAAATGAGGAGCGCCTCCGCGTCCTCCTGCAGATCGGAGCGGACGACCTCGATCTCGTCGGCATGGTCTTCTATTTTGCGCGACAAGTGCTCGTTGAGTCGTCCGACGACTGCCGGGACCCCGGTCAGGAATCCGCGCTCGTCGTGGCTCGACCCCGTAAAGCGCACCACATGCGGACCGCCGATCGGACTGAAAGGCGGGACTGCGCCGGCCGGCTCAAAAGCATAGGGACGGAATGAATCGGTTTCCGAAGCCACGGCACGTGGGCGCACCGGCGGATGCTCGTAGGCAGCGACTTCCACCGTGCTCATCGAGAGAAACATCTCTTTGTCAGTCAGCAGAAAAACGGGATAACGAAAGCGCTCGGCCAGGTCGAAAGCGCGACGCGTCAGGCTGTAGCACTCGGCGACGCTGCTCGGCGCCAAGGCGATGATGGGATAGCCGCCTGATGTGCCCCAGCGGACGAATTGCACATCGCCTTGGGCGGGTGTCGTCGCGCCGCCCGTGGCCGGACCCAATCGCTGGACGTCGACGATCACCAGCGGCGTCTCGCCCATGATCGCCAATCCAATGCTTTCGCTGTAGAGACTGAGGCCGGGGCCGGAGGTGGCGGTGAGAACGCGGCTGCCGGTCATCGCGGCGCCGATGCACATATTGATCGAGGCGATCTCGTCTTCAGCCTGAATGGCGATGCCGCCGGTCTTCGGCAGCTCTCGGATCATGTGGAGGAGCAGAGGAGTAGCCGGTGAAATCGGATAGCCGGCAAAGAAGGTGCAACCGGAATCAAGGGCGCCCCGCGCAACCGCCGTGGCGCCATCAATGAATTCACGCATGGGTGTGGCTCCATTGCGAACCGGACCGGTCGTCAGTAAGACGATGTCGGCGCCGTACACAGTATGAGGATACGCCTTCGCCGCAGGCGCGCATATGATGGCGCTCAGCTTTCTCTCCCGGCGCCACCGATCCGCGGTCCCGCTCAGGCCCGATCGGGCCGAAGCGCCGCCTGAAAAAGAAGGAGCGCCGCGGCATGCGGCGCTCCGACGTATCGGCGGATTGGCGGAATTGCTGACCCGTGTGCGCGCTTACTTGTTCATCCAGCGCGCCAGGCGGGCAAGGTAGGCAGGAATACCTTCGGTTTTGACCTCTGCTTCAGCGAAGCGGTCAAGCTGCGGCAGCAGTGTCCAGGCTAGCAAGGCCAGAATGGCGATGAGGATCGGGAGGTCCATACGATGCTCCTGTGCTTGGTGTATCTTTCAGTCACCTGGCATGACGCCGCCACCGCACAAAGAGTTCCGAGGATTTCCCGTCTTCAGGCGTGATGTTCCATTTTCGGCAGCCATACCGTGAACTTACTGCCCTCGCCCGGCGCGCTCTCCACCGTGATTCCACCCCGATGCGCCTGTGCGATCGCCTGTGCGATGCTCAGACCAAGGCCGACGTGCTTATGATCGTTGCCGGTGCGCGCCTTGTCTGCGCGATAGAAGCGATCGAAAACAAGAGGCAAATCCTCGGCCGCGATCCCCGGTCCGCTGTCTTCCACCGTTGCGATGATCCTCTCTTCCTGCGCTCCGTTCGGTTGCGACCCGAGCACCAGACGGATCGTCTTGCCCGGAGGCGAGTACTGCATCGCATTGTCCAGCAGATTCAGAAACAGCCGCGTGAGGTAATCACGGTCGCCGTTCACCCAGAGATCAGGGGCGATATCACACGCCAGGGTCACGTTGTGCTCTTCCTCGGCGTACGGCCCCGCGGTCTCAGAGAGGTCCAAGAGCAGTTCGCTCAGATTGAGTGGCGCGAATTGCTCATCCAATTGCTCACTGTCTGCGCGGGAAAGCGTGAGCGCGGCGTCGAGGATGCTGGAGAGCCGGTCAATCTGATCGTCGATCTCCATCAGCGTGCCTTGCAGCTCGTCCGTGCTGCGCGGCCGGTTCAGCGCCACGCCGATCGTGCTTTTCATCAGTGCGAGGGGCGTGCGCAGATCGTGTGAGATATCGGCGGTGAAGCGGCGTTCGCGCTGGAAGGCCGCCTGCAATCGGTCAAGAAGCTGGTTGAAGGTGCGCGCAAGTTGCCCAAGCTCGTCGTTGCGCGCCGGCTGCGGCAGCCGCTCGGCCAGGTTCCGAGCCTCGATGCGTTTGGCCGATTCCGTCATGGTGCGCACCGGGGCCAGTGCGCGACCGGCCAGCCACCATCCGCCCAGTGCGGCGACCGGCAGCCCCAGGATCAGCGCCGCGGCCAGGGTCGTAAGCAGCAAGGCACGCAGCCGAGGAATGTCAGCCTCGACCTTGCCAACCTGAAGAATGAAGCGTGCAGGTCGGCCAATGGGCGTCGATAGCACGCGCACGGCAGGCGCCAGCGGCAACGGGCGGCGGGCGCCGGGTTCCGGCGGCGCCGGCTCCGATGCAATCGGTGGGGTTCGCACCGTTTCGTACCACGGTTGGCCCTGCTGAGCGGCGCTGAGCGCAGCAGACGCCACGGGCACGCGGCGCACCGGGAGCCCGGCCGAACGGACCACCTGTCCATCCAACGTCAACAGCCGAAAAGACGTGTCGATCACGAGGGGATCGTCCCCGCGCAACAGCGGTCCGCTCAACTGACGGGCTGTGAACTGGAGCTCGCGATCGGTCGTGCGTTCCAGTTGCCAGGCGCCGCCCACGAAGATCACCGCGGCAAACGCCAGGATCATGACCATCAGAACGAGCGTATACCAGAGCGTGAGGCGTTGGCGGATCGAAAGCATGGCCGGCTCGCTGTCACTCGCAGGCGGCGATCTTGTAGCCGACGCCGCGCACGGTATGCAGCAATTTCTCTTCCCCAGGCGCTTCGATCTTGTGGCGCAGGTAGCGCACGTAGACATCGACGATGTTTGAGCCGCCGGTGTAGTCGAAGCTCCAGACCTGGTCAAGGATCGCGTCGCGCGAGAGCACTTGGCCGGGATGGCGCATCAGGCAGTGCAGAAGGCGGAACTCCAACGGGCTGAGGTCGATCGTCCGTTTGCCGCGCCGCACCTGGTGTGTGATCTCATCCAGCTCTAGATCAGCCACGCACAACGGCCCGACCTGGAGCTCGCGCGTGCGACGGCCCAATGCACGGAGCCGCGCCAGCAGCTCCCTGAACGCGAACGGCTTCGTCAAATAGTCGTCGGCTCCGCTGTCAAGGCCGCGCACGCGATCGTCGACCGCGCCGAGCGCGGTCAGCATCAGGACATGGCTGTCCACCCCTGCCTCGCGCAGCCGCCGGCAGACGGCCAGGCCATCGAGGCTGGGAAGCATAATGTCGAGAATGATGACGTCATACGACGCAGCGACGGCGTAGTCCACCGCCTCCCGGCCATCGGCGACTACATCGACGACATGATGCTCTTCCGTGAGGCCGCGACGCAGCGTTTCAGCCAGGGCCGTCTCGTCCTCGACGATCAGAATACGCATTTTGCCTGCCTGATGATGCTTGCGTCCAGGATCGCGCTCGAAGATGAGAGAAGTATGAGAAGGGCGGCGCAGGCAATGAGTGCCTGCGCCGCAAAACAAGCACCCTGGGCGACAACTCGCGGGTGCGAATCTCGCGTGCAGGAGGCGTTTAGGACCGACTTCCAGTGAGGCCGGGCCAATCGGGAAGCGGCAGCGCGGCGATCAGGCCTCGGCTGCTCGCTCGACCCGTGCGAACACCGTTGCCGCGGCCCCAGCCCCGGTCTTGACTACCACGCGGTGTTCTCCCAACGTCTTGATCGGGTGCTCAAGCTCCACGAAACGGCGGTCCACTTCCTGCCCGACCGCTTGGCTCAGCCTGTCGGCAATGTCCGCGCTAGTGATCGAGCCGTAGAGCCGATCACCCTCGCCGGCCCGCGCATAGAAAACCACCGTCTGGCCGTCCAGGCGGGTGGCCAGATTCCTGGCCTCGTTGGTCTTGCGTTCCTTGCGCCGCCTGTCAGCTTCCCTGGTGATCTCGGCCTGTTTGATCGCCCCCTCGGTCACGGGCACGGCAAGTTTTCGCGCGAACAGGAAGTTGTGGGCATAACCGCCAGCAACTTCCTTGATGTCTCCGGCGCGGCCCAGCCCATCGACATTCTTGATCAGCAGCACTTGCATAGGACGCCTTCTCCTTGTTGGGCAGAGAATGGAGTAAAGGCCATGATACACTAGAAGCGTTCAAAGCTCAAATGCCCACATCTTTGCAACCTACTGACCGTCTCCGGCGTCTGCAACGTGGCTGCATGCGCCGGTTGCCGTGGTGCAGCCATCTGTGCTATACTCAACCAGAGGAGAAGCACAGACCGGCGGTCAGGATTAGGCGTAGCACGCGCCAGTGGCAAGGGTCGATTGTCGTGCGAAGCATCTATCGGGATCGCACGAGAGATGCGCTGAGAGGTTTCTGCCCATGCAAAAACGCACCTTCGGAGCGCTCCTGGGCGCTCTCCTGGTGCTTTCGCTCGGTTTACTGGGGTGTTCTGCGACGCAGTTGCTGTCTCGCCAGTCGTCTGCGACCGGCTTGCCGACCCGTACCCCGCGTCCCACCTGGACCTCTGTCGCTGGGAACGTCCGCATCGCAACCCCGACCCTGGATGCCACGCGCTTTCCGGGAGTCGTGCTGCCGACTGCCCCGCAGCCCACGCCTGTGCCGTTCGTGCCGGGATCCGGACAGCCCATCTTCGCACCCCAGACGCAGCCGGGAGGCCCCGCGGTCCAAACGGTAGTGGTGATCGTCGTAACGGCCACACCGACGCCGACCACGACTCCGACGACAGGTCCCTTCGTTCCGCCCGCGAAGCCGACCTTCACGCTCACACCCGGTCCGGCCACTCCTACGCCGCCGCCCACGGTCACACCCTTGCCGCCGGTGTTCGTGGTGACAAACGAGGAAGCCAATGTGCGGCAGGGACCGGGCGTGGCGTATCCTGTGGTCACGCGACTAGAGGCGGGGACGCGCGTGACGGTGGTCGGGCGCAACCAGGCCGGCGATTGGTGGAAGGTCTGTTGCGTCAACGGCGGCGATGTGTGGATTTCGGACTCGTTGGTGCGCGTCGAAGGGCCGCTTTGGTCTGTTGCGGAGATTCTCAACGCGCCGCCACCACCACCACCGCCACCCACGGCGCCGATCCCGCCCACACCCTCGCCCACACCGACCTTCGCGTGGCCGTTCCGGCTCGAAGGGGTGGTCGAGGAATATCCGTTGGGACAAGATTACTTCCGAGTCGACGCAGTGATCTACAACGGCGCGGTGCCGCTTTGGGGATACCGACTACGGATCCGTGACGTTGCGACGGGCCAGGAGTGGCTGAGCGGTGATTCGCAATCGGCTGGCTGGGATTGGACCGTCGTGCAATGGCCCGAAGATGGGCTTGCGGTCGGGAACGCCGGCGCCGAATGTCCGAGCCCCACGCGCAAAGGGTTGAGGTGCGTGAAGAGCAATCTGAAATGGGATAGCAACCGTGTACAGAGGCCGTTGGGCCCCGGCCCATGGGAAGTGACGGTGGTCGATCGCGCGGGCAATCCGGTGTCGTCCCCGGTGCGCATCAACACGAACCCGGCCAACTCAAAGTGGTACTACGTCGTCTTCACGAGCCGAAAGTGAACAAGTCATTGCAGGGTTCGCGGCGACCTTTAGCCTTACTGCTGAGCGCGTTGGCGCTGGTGACCACAAGCCTGGCCTGCTCGGTGGGCGAGAGGCTGGTGGGGCAGGCGCCGTCGGGCGCCGCGCCCACCGCAACCAAGACGCCGCGGCCGACTTTCACGCCGTGGCCCGGTCTGCCGACAGCGCCTCCCACTGCGCCGGCGCCCGTCCGCGGCGAGCTGCCGCCGGGTGTGACAGTTGAAGCGCCGGCCGTGGCGCAGGCAGTCACCCTCACGACGAATCTCCCCACCGGGAAGGTCAGCGTGGTGTTGTTCGCTACTGAGACACCGACCTTTAGCCCGCCGCCTGGACCGACCGCGCCGCCTACGCCGACGCCCGAGGCCACTCTGGACAGCGAAACGAACCGCCCGGCGCGCACAGCAGGGCCCAGGCCGCTGCCCACGCCATTCGTGGTCATAAACTCCGACAGCATCACCGGACGGCGCGGCCCCGGCGTGACGTTCCCGCAGGTGGGACAGGGCCTCAAGGGAGAGGAGCTGATGATCATGGGACGAACGCCGTCGGGCGACTGGTGGCGGGTATGTTGCATGGCGAATCAGCCGGTGTGGGTGGCAGCCAACCTGGTCACCGCCAATGGCCCTCTGGAAGCAGTGCCCATCCTGACTCCTGCGCCGACCCCAGTGCCGACGGCCATACCGCCGCCCCCGCCGACCCCAACGGTGACGCCGACGCGGCTCCCGCCGT
>CAYRFV010000208.1:0-10115 GCA_964423545.1 uncultured Anaerolineales bacterium
CGCCACCCCGATGATCGCCAGCGTGATCACCTGGGGCATCAGGATGTCGAGCCCGTTGCCCTTGAGCACGATCCCTCGGTCGATCACCAGGAAATAGGTCAGCGGGATGACCTTGCTGAACCACTGGAGCACCACCGGCATCGAGGCGATGGGAAACATGAAGCCCGAGAGGAACACGGAAGGCAGGATCGTGAAGAACGCCATCATCATGGCTTCCTGCTGCGTGTGGGCCACCGACGACACCAAGAGACCGATGCCCAGCGAGCTCAGCAGAAAGAGACCCGCCAGCGCGAGCAGCAGCGCCACGCTGCCGTTGATCGGCACGTGGAACCAGAAGGTGCCGACGATCAAGATCAGGATCATGTCCATGAAGGCGAGCACGACGTAGGGCACGATCTTGCCGACGATCAACTCGGTCGACCGCACGGGGGTGACGATCAGGCTCTCGAGCGTGCCCTGCTCGCGCTCTCGGACGATTGCCACGGCGGTGAGCAGGGCCGTGAGGGTCTGAAGAATGAGTCCGATCAGGGCCGGCACCATGTAGTACGCGCTGACCATGTTCGGATTGTACCAGACGCGCGTGCGCACATCGACGCCGGGCAAGATGCCGGACGATCCGCTTCCACGCCGCACGGCCGCCTCCACCAGTTCGGCTCCGTGGGCTTGTCCGATGGCGGTCGCCGAGGCGAGTGCGGTGTTGGCGACCGTCGGATCGGAGCCGTCGATAATGAAGCTGACCATTGCACGCTCGCGCCGCGCAAGCCGATCAGCATAGCCGGGCGGAATCGTGAGGCCGGCGCGCGCCTGCCCGCCGTCGATCAGCCGGGCCATCTCGGCATTGCTGCCGACCTGGTAATCGATGTCGAAATAGCCGGACGCTCGATACGCGTCGATGAGCGCCCGGCTGGCGGCCGAGCGATCGAGGTCAAATACGGCGAGTGGCAGATGCTTCACATCGCTCGTTACTGCATAGCCAAAGACGACCAACTGGAAGATAGGCAGGATCAGCACGATGCCCAACGTGCGCGGATCGCGCCGAACGTGGATGAACTCCTTGCGCATGATCGCCAGGATGCGACCTGCGGAAGCAAAGCCCCACATGCTCGTCAGCTCTCACCGCTGCGCGGCATGCTGCTGCGCAGCACGACATGGGTGATTCCGTTCACGGCGGCCTCCGCTGGCAGCTGCAAGGGTCCCGCAGCACATGACTGAGCATCACCGACGCCACCATACTGCCCATGTAAGTGCGCGCGACCTTCTCCATGCGCACGCGCGGATGCTGCCTCCATCGATCTGGCGCTGAAGCGCGCCCTATCCGCCCGCAAGGGCGCTCCGACGGGGGAGAAGTGAACCAGGCTGAAGTCATCGACCCATGCGGCAGCTGGGACGATCGCGACGGTCATCGGTATAGCTGGAGCCGAGCTTGCGCAGGCGCAGATAGGTGTCGGTGTGCGGCCATGAACCCAGCGCTTGCACTGACAGGTCATCCGCTTGTGGCGCATCCTGATAGAGGAGGTTTTGTGCTCGGCTGGCAGACAGCGTCATGATGCGAAGAAACCCCGGTCGTACCGTCAGGCTCCAGCAGTCGGGCTGTTCGTTCACCCACCACCAGCGCGAGTCCAGGGCTGGCCCGTCGAAGTTGTCTGTCCATTCCAAAGACAAGACCGGCGCTGCGGCCCAGGCCGCGACACTGCCCAGGCACAGGGCTGCGGTGACCGCAACTGACAACCAAGATCGTCGGGGAGGGGGAAAGGGACAAGGGGTCATCGCAGCACCAGCGGCAGATAGACCCACGCTGCGGCGTAGGTTGCTGTCCGGTAGATATCTTCCGCCGGGTAGGTGATGATGCCCAACACCTCCCGTCGCTCGGCGCGGATGGACCGGCTGTGCATGAGCGGGATCAGGGGCAGGGTGTCGAAGACGCGGCGGCTGGCCCATTGATATCTGGCAAGCTGCTCGGTGAAGGAAGTGGCATATCGGGCCTGCGCGGTGGCCAGGCACAGCCCATCATCGCGCGGGCCGAACCAGTGCGGATACAGGATGCACAGCACATCGGCCAGGAAGTTGGCGGGGTGCAGATAGTCCGCGCCCCAGCCCAACAGAAACAGCTCGAGCTCGCCGTTGTTGAGCTTCTGACGGAAGGTCGCATTGTCGTAGACGTGAACTCCGACTTGAATGCCTGCCGCGGCCAGGTCGGCCTTGATGGCGTTGGCCGCGGCGAGGGTGTCCGGCATTGAGGACGCTGTGGCTCGCGTGGCCAGGGTGGTGGAGAAGCCGGTAGGGTAGCCTGCCTGCGCCAGCAGCGCCTGCGCCTGACCGACGTCATAGCTGTAATCGATGATCGTGGGATCGCGCCCCCAGATCACCGGCGGTACGAACTGCGTTGCCAGCTGAGCGCCCGGCGTGACGTAGCCGCTCACGAAGCCCGCCTTGTTCAAGGCGTGGGCCATCGCCTGGCGCGCCAGGGCGTTCCCCAGGGGCGCGGTGGCGTCTCGGTTGATGCCGAGGAACCAGGTCACCGCTGAAGGCCGGAACACGGCGCGCAGACGCGCATCGGATTGAATTGCTGGCAGCTGGTTGGCTACGACATCGGCGTTGACCTGGATGGCGTTGGCTTGGAGAGCGGCCAGCCGAGCGGCGGCATCGGGAATGATCTTGAAGGTCAGCGAGTCGATCTGAGACGCGCCGCGCCAGTGATTCGTGTTGGCGTCCAGGCGAATCTGGTCGCCCGCGCTCCAGGAGGTGAATCGGAACGCCCCGGTGCCCACCGGATGCTGATCCATGCTGCCGGCCACCACTGCGGCCGGGCTGGCGATTGCGAGCCAGGGTGACGCCAGCACGCTGGGCAGTGGGCTGAAGGGCTCCCGCAAGGTGATCCGGAGCGTCTGGACATCAGGGGAGGCAATGTCGGTGATCAAGCAAGCCGGATCTCCCCGGAAGCCGCCGAAGATGGCCTCGAAGTACTCGAAAGCAGCGTTATGATAGGGGTGCCCCGGGTCCCACTGGCGCTGTAGGTTGAAAGCTACGGCGGCGGCGCTGAGCGGCGTGCCGTCATGAAACGTGACGCCGTTCCGGATGCTGAAGAACCACGTGAGACCATCGGCGGACACCGACCAGCTTTCGGCCAGACCGGCCGCAGGCGTCGAGTCGTTCAGACCATAGGTGACGAGCGTCTCAACGATCTGGGCGGTGATCTGGAGGCGGTTGTCGGACATATCGTAGAGCGCTGGGTCGAGCCCGGCAGGCTCAGCGGATATGCCTACGGTCAGCGGAAAAGTGGGCGTCAGGGCGGCCCCGGTCACATCGAGCGGAAGCACCGCGAGGACCACAAGAGTCGACAGGACAGCCAGCTGTTGCGCCATCGCAACCTCCCTTCCGGCCTGCACCAGGCACAGGCCCGTAGCGGATAGAGGGGGCCGTATTGGGCGACGACGGGGTCAGCGATATCGCTGGCTCCGGCAGATCCATTCGTGAGCGTGCGCCGCTTGCGGTCGACTCCTCTGCCAGGGAGACATCCGCTCACACGGCATCATCCATGAGTATACAACTGCTCAGACAGTTCGTCAATTGGGCCGGCTTCGCGGCGCACCCGCACTATGAAATCGCCCTGCTGGGCGCCTGTTCGCCGTGTCCGGCGGTCTTTGCGCTGCGCTACGAACAGGAGTATAATCTCCTATTCGTGGGGATATCCCGCGTTGCACACCCTGCAGCCCGTAAGGAGGGCGCGTGCGTGATGTCGTCGAGCGGCTGGAGAGCCTGCGCCAAGCGATCCACTACCATGTCCATCGCTACTATGTGCTCGATGATCCCACCATCAGTGACGCGGAATATGATGCGCTGTGGCGTGAGCTGGCAGCGCTCGAGGCCGCGCATCCCGAACTCATCACGCCCGACAGTCCGACGCAGCGCGTGCCCGGCGCGCTGGCTGACCGGTTTGCCAAGGTGCGCCATCCGGCGCCGATCCTCAGCCTCGGCAATGCATTCAGCCCGCAGGAGCTTGTGGCTTGGCGCGACCGGTTTCTGAAGCTGCTGCCGGAGGAGGCGCAGAGCGGCATCGTGTACGTCGTGGAGCCCAAGATCGATGGTCTGAGTGTCGTGCTCCACTACGAAAACGGTCGCTTTGTGCTTGGGGCCACCCGCGGCGACGGCGAGGTGGGCGAGGATATCACGGCGAACCTGCGAACGGTGAAGTCTTTGCCGTTGCGCGTGCCGGTGGGGAAGACCGACGCAGGAGACCGCACGAAAGCTGGCCCGATCGATGAGACGGCGGTTGTGCCGCTTCCGCCGGCGCGACTCGTGGTGCGCGGAGAAGCCTACACGCCAGTCGCCGAATTCCAGCGCTTCAATCAGCAGCAGGTGGAGACCGGCGAGCGCACTTACGCCAACCCGCGCAACTTTGCCGCCGGATCGCTGCGACAGCTCGATGCCCGCATCACTGCGGGCAGACCGATCAGGCTTTGGCTCTACCAGATCATCTCGTTGGAAGGGGAGGGCGTCCGGCCGTTGCGGTCGCAGTGGGAAACGCTAAGCTACCTGCGCGAGCTAGGTTTTCCCGTCGAGTCGCGCATCCGTCGCTTTGACGATTTTGACGCCCTCGTCGCACACTGCATTGCGTGGGGCGAAGACGAGCGGCGCAGCCTGCCTTACGAGGCAGACGGACTGGTGATCAAGGTCGACGATTTTGCGCTCCAGGAGCGGCTCGGATTTGTCGGCAAGGACCCGCGTTGGGCGGTTGCTTACAAGTATCCCGCGGAGGAGGCTGTCACCAGGCTGCTGGATATCAAGGTGAACGTAGGTCGCACCGGTACGCTCAATCCCTATGCCGTGCTCGAACCGGTGCAGGTGGGCGGCGTGACTGTCACCAACGCCACGCTGCACAACGAGGACTATATCCGGAGCAACGACATCCGGGTAGGCGACATGGTCGCAGTCAAGCGCGCAGGCGAGGTCATTCCACAGGTGCTGCGACCGCTGATCGAGCTGCGCACCGGTGATGAGCCGACATGGCAGATGCCGCAACATTGTCCTGTGTGCGGCGAGCAGGCCGTGCGAGTGGCCGGCGAGGCGGCATGGTACTGCGTCAATAGCGCGTGCCCCGCGCAACTGGTGCGGGGGGTCGAGCATTTTGTCAGCCGGGGTGCAATGGACATTGCCGGCTTCGGCATCCGGCAAGCTGAGCTTTTCGTTGAGCTTGGCTTCATCAAGGATCTTGCGGATATCTTTTATCTTGATCCCGCACGCCTGCTCGCGTTGGAGGGTTTCGGCGACAAGAAGGTCGCCAACCTGATGGCGGCGATCGAAGCTGCCAAGAACCGCCCGCCTGCCCGCCTGCTGACCGCCTTGGGCATCCAGGGGGTCGGCGAGGTTGTCGCCGAGGCGCTGATGTCGCACTATGACTCGCTCGCCGCCCTGGCAGCCGCGCCGCTGGCGGAACTCGAGTCAATTCAGGGCATCGGCCCGGTGCTTGCCCAGAGTATCGTCGATTGGTTCGGCCATGAGTCCAATCAGCGAGTGCTTGCCAAGCTGGAGGAAGCGGGAGTGACGACCGCGCAGGCCAAAGTGGCGGCCAGGGACGAGGCGCTGCCGCTGGCTGGCCTGACGTTTGTCATTACGGGCACGCTGCCGGGCCTCAGTCGCGAGCAGGCGCGCGACCTGATCAAGGCTCACGGCGGCAAGGTGACCGACTCGGTGAGCAAGAACACCCACTACCTGGTGGCCGGCGAGGCCGCGGGCTCGAAGCTGGACAAGGCCGTCCAGCTGGGCATCGCCGTTATCGACGAACGCACGCTGCGTTCATTGATCTCTGGGGAGCGACACAGCTAGAGTCGATGGCGGCGCCGAATGCCTGGGCTGGCGCCCCCAACGCCTGCCGCAAGGTCGATCTCGATACACCGGTTGTCTCGATAGTGAACGCCTGATCACCAACCCTTCGCACCACGAAAGGCTCCCATGCCCGACACGAACGCTGTCCAGATCACCTGTCCCAACTGCGGCAACAGTTACCAAACGCCCGTCCGCAGCGTTATCGATGTGGGCCAGAACCCACAGCTGCGCCAGGCCTTTCTGGCGGGCCAGATCAACCTGGCCGTCTGTCCAAAATGCCAGACCGGTGGGCTGCTTGAGGTTCCGCTGGTCTACCATGACCCCGGCGCGGAGTTTCTGGCGATCTACTTCCCGCAGCAGCTCAACATCCCCGAAGTCGAGAAGCAGAAGATGATCGGTGAGCTGACTCAAGGACTGATGCGGTCGCTCCCCCCCGAGCAGCGCAAGGGATACTTCCTGAGTCCGCGCCAGTTTGTCAGCCGCCAGGCGCTCACGGACGCGGTGTTGGGCACGATGGGCATCAGCCAGGAGGAGCTCGACCGCCAGCGCAAGAAGATGAAGCTGATCGATCAATTGCGCATCATGGCGGACGATGCCAAGGGCTTGGAGATGCTGTTGAAGGGCCAGGATGCTCAGATCGACTACGAGTTTTTCATGTTAATCGGTAGCAGTCTCCAGCGCGCTGAGGCGATGGGCGACGAGAAGGCGGCCCGGCAGCTTGAAATGCTCCGTGAGGGGTTGATGAAGATCACATCGTACGGCCGCCGCGTCGCCAAACAGGAAGCCGCTGTGGCGTCGCTGAAGGAGATCAAGAGCCCCGAGGAGTTCTTCGAGCGGGTGGTCAGCGCTGACTCGGATGAGATCGACGCCATCGCTGTGGCAGGCAGGCCGCTGCTCGATTACGCCTTCTATCAGCGGTTGACCGGACGCATCGATGCCAGCGCCGGCGCGGAAAAGGATCGCCTGACCCGGCTGCGCGATCGCCTGCTCGATCTGACGCAGCAGATGGACGAAGCCGCCAAGGCGAGCATGCAGGAATCGACCGTCCTGCTGCAGGAGCTGCTGAGCTCGCCGGAGCCGCGCAGCGCAGTTCGGGAGCATGCGGCCGAGATCGATGAGGTATTCCTCGCCGTGCTGTCGGCCAACATGCAGGAGGCCGAGAAGCGCGGGGCGAAGGCCGCCATCGAGCGCATGGCCATGATCTACGATGAGATCATGGCCATGATGGACGAGTCGATGCCGCCGGAGGTGCAGCTGATCAACGAACTGCTGCGCACGCCCTATCCGGATGGCACTCGGGCGCTGCTTCAGGAGCACCGATCCGAGATCACGCCGGAGGTCATGGATTTGATGGCGCGCCTGGCGACCGAGATGGAGGGGCGAGACGGTCCTGAAGCGGCCACGACGGCCAAACGGATCCGGGACATCCGGGCGCAGGCGATGTTGTTGGTCTGAGATGGATGCCGAGATCGTGACCTCCGGGACCGAGCTGCTGCTCGGCGACATCGTGGATACCAACTCCACGGTCATCGCGCGCGCCCTGCGCGACATCGGCGTCAACCTGTACTACAAGACCTCGGTGGGCGACAATGTCGAGCGCATGGCGCTGGTCTTGCGCCAGGGTCTGCAACGGTCCGATGTGATCATCACGACCGGAGGCCTGGGGCCCACGGTCGACGATGTGACGCGGGAGGCGGTGGCGCGGGCGACCGATCGGGAGTTGGTCCTCTATCCGGAGTGTCTGGCGCAGATTGAGGCGATTTTCGCGCGCTGGGGGCGCCAGTTGGGGGAGAACAACCGGCGGCAAGCCTATCTGCCGGTTGATTCGATCCCGATCCCCAATCCGGTGGGTACTGCGCCCGGCTTCATCGTTGAGACCGGCCACGGCGCGATCATTGCGCTGCCCGGCGTGCCGCGTGAAATGCAGCATCTGATGCAGACCGCGGTGCTGCCCTATCTGAAGCAGCGCCTGGGCGAGACTCAGGTGGTGATCAAGACCAGGATCCTCCGGACGGTGGGACTGGGTGAGAGCTGGATCGACGAGCGGATCGACGCGCAGATGCGTTCATCGAATCCGACCGTTGGGCTGGCTGCTCACTACGGCATCGTCGACATCCGCATCGCCGCGCGCGCTGCAACCACAGACGAGGCGGATGCCATGATCGCCGACATGGAGGCCCAAGTGCGCGCCGCGATCGGCGATGACGGGATCTTCGGCGCTGGCGACGACAAGATCGAGGAGGTCACCGGGCAGCTGCTCGCGCGCGCCGATGTCAGATTGGCGGTGGTGGAGAGCGCCACCGGCGGAGAGGTTGCGCGGCTGGTGCGAGCTACGCCCGAAGGGAGCCGGGTCGTCACGGCTGCGCACGTGGTCGACAGCCCTGCGGCGCTGAGTGCGCTTCTCAAGATGTCGCCGGCCAAGCTTGACGCCTTCGGCTGGATCAGCGAGATGGTGGCCGCTGAGGCCGCGGCGCTGCTGATCGATACCTACGAGGGCGGCTGGGGGCTGGCGGTGCTCGGCGACATGGCGGTGGAAGGCGATGTCTACGGACAGGAGACGGGCGAGACCTACGTGGCGCTGGCCACTCCCGACACCACGATCGTGCGTCGCTATCCGTATGCTGGCAGCGGCTTCCTGGCGCGCAATTGGATCACCTATCGCACGCTTGATCTGGTGCGGCGACAGGCGTTGTCCAGACTGAACAGAGACACCTGATTGCCGCACAAAGCCGGACTCGTCGCCGGCGTTTCGAGCCTGTCCGCTCACATTTCACGTGGATTGGGAGCTTCCGATGGCCGACATCCCCTTTCAGCTCAAGATCGTGCAGATCGATAACCCTGACCAACTCAACTTCATCCTGGGGCAAAGCCACTTCATCAAGACGGTGGAGGACATCCACGAGGCGATGGTCGCGGGAATCCCGAATGCCAGGTTCGGGCTGGCATTCTGCGAATCGTCCGGCAAGGCGCTCGTGCGCTCGACAGGCACCGATGAAGCGCTGAAGGCGCTCGCCGAGGGCAACGCGCTCGCGCTCGGCGCCGGACACAGCTTCATCTTGTTCCTGCGCGACGCCTATCCGATCAACATTCTCAATACGATCAAGGCGGTGCCCGAAGTCGCGAGCATCTACTGTGCTACTGCGAACCCGGTGCAGGTGATCGTTGCCGAGTCGGAGCAAGGACGCGGCATTCTGGGCGTCATCGACGGCATCCACACCCAAGGGATCGAGGACGCGGAAGGTGTCGCATGGCGCAAAGGTTTCCTGCGCATGATCGGCTACAAAGCGTAGTCTGCCGCCGGAGCCATCGATTGCGCCACCATCCTTCTTGCCGGGTGATGACCGGGCTTGCGCTGCTGCTGGCCGCCTGGTTGATCGCCTGCGGGCCGAAGCCGGCGCCCGACTTGCCCACCGCCACATCCGCAGGGGCGCTCTTGCCTGCAACCGACATCGCTACGAACGCACCCGTGAGCTCGGCGACCACTGCGTCGACTGCGCCTGGGACGCCCGAGGTCACCGCCACCCACGCGCCGTCGCCCAACCCGACGCCGTCGGTGGTGCGCACTGTCACGCCGTCGCGCGCGGTCGTGCTGATACGACCGTCGCCCGCGGCGCCGACTGCAACCGTGGGGACGCCGGCGGTCACGCCGGTGTGGCCGCCTTCACCTCTCGACCGGACTGAGAACATCCTCGTGATGGGCAAGGATCAGCGGCCAGGCGATGGAGCATGGCGCACCGATTCCATCGTGATCGTGGCCGTCGATCAGATGGCCGGCCAGGTCGGCATCGTCAGCGTGCCGCGGGACTTGTATGTGGAGATCCCCGGCATGGGACTGGGCCGAATCAATCAGGCCGACTACTTCGGCGAGACAAGCCGCTATCCGGGCGGCGGGCCGGCGCTGTTGCGGCGCGTGCTGACGGAGACGCTCGGCATTCCTACGCAGCACTTCGTTCGGATCGAGTATGATGGCCTTTCCCGGCTGGTCGACGCGCTGGGCGGCGTCACCGTGACCCTCGACTGCCCGCTGTATGAGCGGACGCCGGTCGATTCATCGCCAAATGGCGTGGTCGACTGGACTCTCCCGGCCGGCCCGGTGTGGTTGGACGGCGAGTCGGCCAAGAAGTTCGCCACCTATCGCTATGCCACGACCGACTACGGTCGAGCCAGGCGCCAACAGCAGCTCATCTGGGCGATCCGCAATCGCGTTCTGCAGATCGACGCCCTGCCGCGCATCCCCGAGCTGTGGAAGGCGCTTTCCAGCATGTTTGTCACCGACCTGAATTTGCTCGACG
>CAYRFV010000209.1:0-10111 GCA_964423545.1 uncultured Anaerolineales bacterium
TCGCCCAGCACACCGCGGACAGCGTCGATTTTATCGTTTCGATGGGCGACTTCGTCGATCCCCCCTCGGCGGACGCCTACCGTGCTGTCATGCATCGGCTGTCGATTAGCGGCAGTGCGGCACGCGCGCCGGGGCCACTGGAGATCGCGTGCGAGGGGCTGCGCGATCTTCCAATCTACTTCATGCCCGGCAACCACGACGACCGCGACGGCTTCAGGAGTGCTCTCTTTGGGGCCGCCGCGCCCATGGCCTTGATGAACGTCTGCTTCGAGCATCAGGGTGTGCAGTTTGTCTGCCTGGATTGGGGGGTCGAGGCGATGTCCGTTGCCTATCCGGAGACGCTCGACTTCCTGGCGAGCGCCCTGCAGGTCGACCAGCCGACAATCATCCTCACCCATCACCAGGTTGCGCCGGTCGGCGTGCGCTGGCTGGACGCGTTCATCGCGCCCGAGATGTCGCAGTTCTGGGAGATTGTACGGGGAACGCGTGTCATCGGTGTGCTGGCCGGCCATGTCCACAGGACGCATGAGCAGTTGGTCGAGGGGATCCCGGTGCTGACGTTGCGCTCCACTGCGTTCCAGTTCGCCAGCAGCCACGAGGAACTCGTCGCACTCCAACCGCCGCACTATCGCTTCGTCACGGTCCACAACGGCGTGCTCACCAGCCGGATCTTCGAAGTAGCGCTGTGATGGAGGACGCCACGCGTCGCATGCAGCAGCGAGCCGATCGCGATCCATCTGCCTCTCGCCGTCCGCAGTTCACGGAGCCCTGGGAGCCTGGCTACCTGGCGCTCCATCGTTCCGGTGAGCTGGCCGCGCGTGCTCGCGCGGCCATGGCTGCCTTAGCCGCATGCCGCATATGTCCGCACGGCTGCGGCGTGGACCGCCGGCAGGGACGCCACGGTGTGTGCAGGAGCGATGCGGCGCCGGTCGTCGCCTCGTGGAACGTCCATCCATGGGAGGAGCCGCCCGTCAGCGGCACGCGCGGTTCCGGCACGATCTTTTTCTCCGGCTGTACGGGGAGATGTCGCTTCTGCCAGAACTATCCGATCAGCCAGTTCGGCTACGGCAACCGTGTAAGCGTCGAGCGCCTCGGCGAGATGATGTTGGAGCTTCAGCGTCGCGGCTGCCACAACATTAACTTCGTCACGCCCACGCACTTCGTGC
Organism: uncultured Anaerolineales bacterium; assembly: GCA_964423545.1. Lineage (GTDB taxonomy): Bacteria > Chloroflexota > Anaerolineae > CG2-30-64-16 > CG2-30-64-16 > JALOOE01. The sequence goes on from CAYRFV010000209.1 coordinate 1,167, forward strand.
CGCAGATCCTGGCCGCTGTCGACCACGCAGCCGGCCTCGGCCTACGCGTGCCGTTGGTCTACAACACGAGCGGCTACGAAACGGTCGAGACGTTGCACCTGTTGGAAGGGGTGATCGACATCTGGCTCCCGGACGCGAAGTACGCCGACGATGCCGTGGCGCGGCGTCTCTCCGGCTTCCCCGGCTATGTCGCATTCAACCGGTCTGCGCTGCGGGAAATGCTCCGCCAGGTGGGCGATGAGTTGATCCTGGATGGCGCCGGCATCGCCCGCCGGGGTATGATCATCCGCCACCTGGTGTTGCCGGAGGGACTGTCCGGCACGCCCGATGTGCTGCGCTGGATCGCAACGGAGCTCTCGCCGCGCGTCCACGTCAGCCTGATGGATCAATACTTTCCGGCACACAAGGCCGTCGGCGACCCGATCCTGGGGCGCAAGATCACCCCGGACGAGTACGAGGCCGCGCTGGCCGCGTTCGAAGCGGCCGGGCTCGACAACGGCTGGCTGCAGGAGCACGATGACTGCTGACATTGCAGGATCCTTAGCGGGACAGCAGCGCCATGCGGTGAGCGTGCGGGCCGTGAATCTGGGGCTGGTCGCCAACGCCTTCCTGGCAGCCCTGAAAACCAGCATCGGCATCCTCGGCCATAGCCCTGCGTTGCTGGCCGACGGCATCAATTCCACCTCCGACGTGGCCTATTACATCGTTGTCCGCATCTTCATGAGCCTCGCCCGCAAGCCGGCCGATCGCGAGCATCCGATGGGGCACAGCCAGTTGGAGAGCATCGCCGCGCTCGTTGTCGGCGCCTTCGTGATCACCACCGCGGTCGCGATTTTCTGGGATGCGATCAACAAGGTGTACGAGCTGCTGGCCGGGCAGGCCACATTCGAGGGCGCCGCGCTCATTGCGTTGGCTGTGGCCCTGTTCACGGTCGGTCTCAAGCTGGTGCTCTTCTTCGTGACCCGCCGCGCCGCCCGACGCACGCGCAACGCGGCGGTATCGGCGCTGGCCTACGACCATCGCAACGACGTGCTCGCCGCCTCCGGTGCAGCGCTCGGCATCTTCTTGGGGCGAAACGGCCTGCCGTGGGTCGATCCGCTGGCCGGCGCGCTGGTGGCGTTGCTCGTCCTGCGCACCGGCATCGTCATCCTGCGCGATGCGGCCATGGACCTGATGGACAGCGTGCCCAGTCGCGAGCTTGCCGATCAGATCCGAGCGGCGCTCTCCGACGTGCCCGGCGTCGAATGCGTCGAGGAAGTCTATGCCCATCGTTTCGGACCCTTTCTGGTGGTCAACCTCACGATCGGCATCGACGGCGCCCTCTCCGTGGCTGCCGGCGACTGGATCTCCGAACAGGTGGAACACATTCTCTATCGCGAGATCGATCTGCTGCGGCGGGTGCATGTGCACTATCATCCCATCCAGAGGCTCACCCCGGCGCAAATCGCCGAGATGCCCCGGTCACTCGACGATCTGCGAGTTTGAGTTTATGTCAGTTGATGGTATACTGCTTACTCACGCAGCCAGCTTGCACGCTGCTGATCCGCGGCTCATCAACTCCCAGGAGGTAGACCGTGCGCCTATCCATCCTCCAAGAGAACCTCGCCAAGGGCTTATCCATCGTCGGTCGCGCCGTCTCGTCGCGCAGCACGCTGCCCGTGCTCGGCAACATCCTGCTCAGCACGGACGACGGCCGCCTGAAGCTCGCCGCCACCAACCTGGAGGTGGGCGTCAGCTGCTGGCTGGGCGCGCAAATCGAAGATGACGGCGCGATCACCCTGCCCGCCCGCCTCCTGACCGAATGGGTGGGCTCGGTGCCGCCCGAGAAGATTAACCTGGAGATGGTGGTGCGCACGATGAGCGTCAACCTCAAGTGCGCCCGGTTCGAGTCGAACATCAAGGGGATCGACGCCAGCGAGTTCCCGCTCATCCCCACCGCGGACGGTGAACGCAGCCTGGGGCTGCCGCCCGCGACGCTGCGCAAGATCATCGATCAGGTGTCCTTTGCGGCTGCCGACGCCAAGGACACCAGCCGTCCCTCCCTCACCGGCGTGCTGGCGCGCTTCGAGGGGGACCGCCTGACCCTCGCCGCCACTGACGGCTATCGCCTGTCGGTGCGGCGCACGATCCTGCCGATGCCCTCTCCGGCCGATCACAGCGTCATTATCCCTGCCCGCTCGCTGCAGGAGGTCAGTCGGATCAGCGGTGAATGCGATCCGGATCAGCCGGTCGAGCTAGCCGTGGCGTCAGCGCGCAACCAGATCTTGTTCCGCATGAAAGGTAGGGGGGAAGGTGAGAAGGGCGCGTTTCACCAGGTCGACTTGGTGTCGCAGCTCATCGACGCCAAGTTCCCCGATTACGGCGCGATCGTCCCGAAGAGCTTCGCCACCCGCACGGTGATGGACACCGCGGCCTTCCAGCGCGCGCTCAAGGTGGCCTCCCTCTTCGCCCGCGATGCCTCCGATCGCGTGATGTTCCAGATTGCCCCGGGCAGCGACACTGCGCCCGGCCAGGTGATCCTGCGCGCCACGTCAGCCGAAGCAGGAGACAACGTGAGCGAAGTGGATGCGCTCGTCGAGGGCAACGGCCTCGACATCGCCTTCAACGCTCGCTATCTGATCGAGGTGCTCTCGGTGATCGACACACCGCAGGTGGTCCTGGAGACCTCCCGTTCCGATCGGCCGGGCGTCTTCCGCCCGGTGGGCGCCGGCCCCGAGGAGTTCACACATGTGATCATGCCGATGCAGTTGAACCGGTAGATACGGACATTCGGGTCGTGCCGGCGGGCCGACGGAAGAGGTTCACTGCTCGCCTCCTCCAGGAGCTTGCCCTCAACTCCTGGGCTGGCGCTACCGTTCCTTCTGTTCGGTGGCCTTGAGCATCCAAACGCCATGAATCGGCTCGCTTCCGCACTCAAAGCCCCAGCGATCATCAGCGCGCTGGCCGTTCTGCCGTTCGTGCTCCTCGAGCTGAGCAACAGGAGGACCTACCACGAAGGGTTCCCCGCCCTATTGTTCGGTTTGTTGTGGCTCCTGGCCCTGGTCTTCGTCCTCATCCTCAGATCGCTTCGCCGCAGCGTCCGCCCCGGTTTGAGGGCCATCGCCCATCCGATCGTCCTCTCGCTGGGTCTGATGCTCTTGGCCCTCATCGCGGGGCTATGGATCGAGGTCATTCTGGACCAGATGCCTTGCTTCCTTGGCGTGCCATCTTGCGACTAGGGGACGGATTCGCCCCCATGCCCGGATACGGGCGTAGCGGCCAACCAGACGCGACATCTCCGAAGGGACAAGAGCAACCGATGATTCGCACGATCGAGGAACTCGCGCTCAACGCCTGGCCTTCATTGCAGACTCTGCTCATCGACGGTTGGGTGGTGCGTTTCGCCAACGGCTACACCCGCCGGGCCAACTCCGTGAACCCCTTATATGTCTCAGAGCAAGACGCCGATGTGAAGCGCCTGGCCTGCGAGCGGCTCTACCGCGAGCGGGGGTTGAAGGTCGTTTTCAAGATGACCTCGGCCAGTCAGCCCGAAGGCCTGGATGCACTGTTGGCAGCCTGCGGCTACGAGATCGACGCGCCGACCAGCGTCCAACTCATGGATCTCACCGCGCCGGACGCTGCCCCTGCCGCCGGCGCCACCCCGAATCCGGTCGCAAACTCCCATCGTCCGCCGTCTCCCGTCTTCGCCCTCACCCTCGATGCTACCGTCACCGATCCCTGGTTCGCCGCGTTCTGCGCGATGAGCGGTGTGGATCGCCGGCGCCACGGGACGATGCGCCAGCTCTTGGGGCTGATCGCGCCGGAGAAGCGCTGTGCCACATTGTGGCTGGAGGATCGGGTGGCGGCGTGCGGGCTCGGCGTACTACAGGCAGACCACATCGGCCTGTTCGACATCGCAGTGGCGCCGGAGTTGCGACGCCGTGGATGCGGCCAGCAGCTGGTGGCGGGCCTGCTGGCTTGGGGAAGGTCCGCCGGCGCGCATACAGCGTATCTCCAGGTGATGCTGAACAACGCGCCCGCGCTGCGGCTGTACGAAAAGGTGGGCTTCCGCGAGGTCTACCGCTACTGGTACCGGGTGAAAGCATAGCGCCGGGTCTGCGACCTGGGTCGGCGGTCGCGACCAGCGGCCCCGCGGCCCCGCGGTTCTTCAGCCTGATCGTCGTCGCTCGGAAACGACCATGGACACACGCACTCCGGCTGACCTCGCCCACTTCATCGCCGCACACGGCATCGCCGCCGAGCTTGCGCCGATGGCTGTGGAAACCCCCACCGTGCCTGCGGCGGCTGCAGCGTTGGGGGTGGCGATGGGCCAGATCATCAAATCGCTGCTGTTCCTCGTGCGCGAGGAGCCGGTGCTGGTGATTGCCAGCGGCGAGACGCGGGTCGATCGGGGCGCGTTAGCTGCGCGGTTCGGAGTGGGCAAAAAGCAGGTGCGGCTGGCCGAGGCCGAGACGGTGCTGCGTCTCACCGGCTACCCGGTGGGCGGCGTGCCGCCCTTCGGGCACGCCGCGCGCGTGCCGGTGTTGCTGGACGCTGCCGTGCAGCGCTGGGAGACGATCTACGGCGGCGGCGGAGACGATCACACGCTGTTGCGCATCGCCCCCGCGGAGCTGCTGCGCGTCACCGCGGCGGAATGGATCGATCTGGCGTGAGCGCTCCTTACGGTGGGCGCTCCTTCAACTCGGGGTGCGCACTCAGGTAGTAGGCGCGTATCACGTGCAGCTCATCGTACGAGATCGCGCCGCCTAACGCCTCGAAAACGGGACTCAGCCGCTCGGGACCGGCTTCGGCGATGGCCTCGAGCACTCGCGTCCGGTCCTCCTCTGACAGCTTCGATAGCGCCAGGAGGCGCGCCGGGTCGAGGGCGCCGCCCGACTGCACGTATCGGCCCAGGTGCGCAGCGATTGTGCTCAGCTTGACGCTGTAGAGCGCCATGAGCTGCTCGCTCGTCTGGCCGGCCGCAAACGCCTCGCCCACCTCCTGCCAGCGCGGCCGGTGCTCCCGCCCCACGCCGGTGACAGTCTGCTGGCCCGTTGTTCCGGCGCGCTGTTTCTCTCGCTCGCCCCATCCCCTCTCGGTGCAATAGGCGCGGATCGTTTCGAGGAAGCGATCGCCGTACGCCGCCAGCTTGCGCTGCCCCACGCCATGCATTTCCAGGAAACGCTGCGGCGTCTGCGGGAAGTAGGTCGCCATCTCGACGAGCGACCGGTCGGAGAACACCACATAGGGCGGCAGATCGGCGGCGTCGGCCATCTCCCGGCGCAGCGCGCGCAACTGCTCGAAGAGCGCGAGATCGTGCGCAGTCTCGGCCGAGGCCGCCGTCTCTGGCGGCTGCGCCTCCACGGGGATCATGGCCCTGGCCCCGCCGAGGACAGCTCGCCCCTGGCCGGTCAAACGCAGGCTGCCATGCTCCATTTCTTGCTCCACCAGTCCCTGGCGGATGAACGCCTCCGCCAGCCGGCGCCACTCCGCGGCGGAATGCTCCTTGCCCGTCTCGTAGGTGGGCAGCCGATCGTGGCGATAACGCAGGACGCGCTGGCTGCGTGAGCCGCGCAGCACGTCGATGATGTGGCCGGCTCCGAATAACTCTTCTGTCCGCTGAACGGTGCCGAGGAATTTCAGCGCCGCGTCGGTCACATCCGCCTGCGCGGTCTCGCGCCACCCTGCCAGGCAGTTGTCGCAGAAGCCGCAATCTGCGCTCTCTTCGTCGAAGTAGGCCAGCAGGCGTGCGCGACGGCACCCGGCGGCTTCGGCATAGCGGGACATAGCTTGCAGCCGGGCATGCCGCCCCGCCCGCTCGGATGCCGCACCTTCCTCAATGAACCGATAGAGGGTCTGCATGTCGGCCCGGCTGAACAGCAAGAGGCAGTCCGCGCGCAGCCCGTCGCGTCCGGCGCGGCCGATCTCCTGGTAGTAGCTCTCGATGTCCTTGGGCAGGTTATGGTGAACCACAAAGCGCACATTCGACTTGTTGATCCCCATGCCGAAAGCGATCGTTGCCACGATGATCGGTACGCGATCGCGTGAAAAGAGCTCCTGGTTGTGGCGCCGCGTGCGGTCATCCAGCCCTGCGTGGTAGGGCGCCACGGGCCAGCCCTTGGCCGCCAGCTGGCTCGCGAGTCGCTCCACCCCTTCCCGCGTGCTGCAGTAGATGATGCCCGACTGGTCACGATGACGATCCAGGAACGAGAGCAGCTGCGCCAGACCGCCGGTGCGCAGCCGGGCTTCGAGGAACAGGTTGGGCCGGTCGAAGCTGGCGATGAAGGTGCTCCCGTCCTGTATGCCGAGGCGCTGCTGAATGTCGCGACGCACGCGCTCGGTGGCGGTGGCGGTAAGCGCCATGCAGACGGCGTCCCGGTAGCGATGGCGCACCGGCAAGAGCTGCCGGTACTCCGGCCGGAAGTCATGCCCCCACTCCGAGATGCAGTGCGCCTCGTCGATGGCCAGACAGCGCACGTGCGAGCGGTCGAGCAGCACCAGCGTCTCCGGCCGCAGCAGCGTCTCCGGAGAGGTGTAGAGGAGCTTGATCGTCCCGGCGCGCACCCGACCGGCCGTCGCCACATAGTCCGCGTACGCCACGGTGCTGTTGAGATAAGCCGCGGGCACGCCGAGCGCACGAAGCTGCATCACCTGGTCTTGCATCAGAGAGATCAAGGGAGAGATGACGACCGTCAGGCCGTCCCAGAGCAGTGCGGGCAACTGGTAGCAGAGAGACTTGCCGCTTCCCGTGGGCATCACGACCAGTGCATCGCGCCCGGCCATGAGATGGTCGATGATCTCCGCCTGGAGTGGGCGGAAGGCGTCATATCCGAACACCCGTTTCAAGAGGGCGGCGGCCTCGGAGCGAGGTGCGCCGGGTGCGCCCTCCTGCACGGGTCGACCAGGGTCGAGGGCCGGCTCGCGCTGGCTCGCGCAAGGCAGCCGGTCGTAGGCGAACCGGGCGCCCGACTCAACCGCTCCACCGGCCTCGCTGCGTTCCGCCGAAGACGCTCCCGACGCCGCAGCGCGGGTCGCATCGCATCCGTCCAGGCCGTCGTCCGGCTTCTGCCGCGATCCAATGCGCCGCGCAGCAAACGGGTGCGTGGCCGCAGCGGTCGTTGGCCTCTCATCCGACAGGAACCAGCCCGAAAGCTGAGCATAGCACCGCAGCACCGCGTCGGCGGCGTCGGGGGGTCGCCACCAGTGCGCCAGTGAAACGCGCAGCAGCGCTCCTGCAGGGATGACCTCGAGCGGCTCCTGAAAGCCCACAAAGACCAGCGTCCGGCCGCCCTCGGGCGTGGGGTACCGATAGCGGATGCGTTTGCCGTCCTCCACGCGCACCAGCGGCTGATCGGGCTTCCAGAAGGTGGTGCTGTAGGGTGGGACGCCGCCCTGTCCGCCGGCATGCTCGCCGATGAAGAGCGCACCGCCTGGGGTAGTCTGGAGCAGGCCTTCATACAGCGCCTCGGGGCTGCCGGTCTTCGGCGGCATGCGCTGCTCGATGAACGCCGCACAGCCCGGCATGGGCCCGAGACGGCGCTTCGCGGTGACGATGATGTTCTCGACATGGGGTGCGATGCGCTGGCTGGCGGGAGTCGCACTCACCTCCCATACTTCGCCTACCTGGTACTCCAGACCGGCGCGCTCATTCGTTGCGGCGTCCGCAGCGATCAGGCGCACGCTCTGCCCCTCGAAGGTGATGCCCCCGATGCACGCGCCGCTCCCCTGGCGGGTTTTGGCAACGATCAGGACCTTCATCCCTGCTCCCTGGGTCCCTGCACCCTGTCGCGCTGCGCTGACAAGCGTTCTCGACCCTCCCCAGCGACCGGCGCCGCAGGCGCCGAAGGGCGAGGCGTTACCCCGGCGGGGTCAGGTGCCGGACGCGCACGCCGAGGTCTTGGGCCAGCCTTGCTGCCAACAACGAGCGATGGCAGGCGGCCGGCATTCGTTCCACGCAGCAGAGGGCGACTACGCGTGCTTCGGGCCCCAGATCGGCGACAAAGGCCGCGCTATCGAAGCCCTGGAGCCTCTCGCGTGCGTAAGCATCCATGAAATCGGAGCTCAACGCGGTGCGCTGCCGCCGCGCCGTGTGCGTGACCTCGTCGATCGCGTGCTGCCGGCTGCGCGTGGCCCGGCTCGGCGCCAGATCGCGACGGTGCAGGTAATGGATCCCCAGTTCAGCCAGCCGTGCTTGCAGCCGTGCGCTGTTCGCAAAGGCGTACTCCGCCCCGCGCACCCCGCGACGCTCCCGAATGTCGCAGAAGGTGTCTACCGCCGCGTCCTTCAGCGCGGCAAAGAAACGCTCGGCATCCCAACCGTAGACGCCAATGGTGACGAACTCAGGATGATGCATCGGGCTCTCCCTGGTGGTAGCGCTTCCGAGACTGGAAATCGGGATCGCCGAACAGGCTCAACTGTCCATCGGTGAGTTCGTACACGATATCGGCTTGCGAGACCAGCGCATTCTCTTCATCGATGTGTACGACCGGCACCCCGCGTTCGGCCAGCGCTTGGCCGATCAATTTGCTGCGATGGCATTGCTCCGGCTTGCCCTCGCTGCACATCAGCGCCACGCGCAGCCGTCGCCTGAACGCCGTCTCCACCCGCGCCAGCCCTTCGATGAAGGTGGGGCGCTGTCGAACCTCTTCGTAGACCACCTTGCCGTCCAGATAGCAGGTGGGATCATCCGGCTGCCCGCCCAGCTTGTCGCCCAGGTACACATAGCGGATTGAATGGGTGTTGAGATGTCGTTCCAGTGCGGTGCGGGAGAACTCCGGCTTGAAGCGCGAATAGGGCGCCGATCGCACATCGATCAGGTAGTCGATCTGATGCGCCTTCAGGAGGGACACGAAGTCATCCAGCGATCGGCTGCCGTAGCCGATGGTATGGACGGGGACGGTGTCGTTCTGATCGACAATGGGTGACGGCGCCATAACGCTCTCTTCTTGCCCGACCGGTGGCAATGG
>CAYRFV010000210.1:0-10017 GCA_964423545.1 uncultured Anaerolineales bacterium
GCGGCAGACCGCCCGATCCGGCCGAGCTGCTGGCGCTGCGCGACCCGGCGGCGGCGCTGCAGGCCCAGGTGCAGGCCCTGAACGCCCAGATCACCGGCCTGCAAGCGCGCAACGCCGAGCTGCTGGCGCAGCTCGAGGAACTCAGGCGGCAGGTGAGCGCCAGGATCGCTCAGCCGGCGATGACCGATGTGTCGGGACAACTGCCGCGCAATCCGGGCAGCCTGAAGCCGCGCGCCCGCGACCAGGTCAGGTTCGTCGTGCTGAACCACACGGCGGTCGACCCTAGCGTGGGCGTGGACCGCTTGGCTGCGGCGCATCAGAAGCGTTGGGGCGCGATCCTCTACCACTACTTCATCGCCGCAGATGGCAAGATTCTGCAGACGAATTCGCTTGACGAGAGCGTCGATCTGACCCAGCCATGGCCGGGGCAGGCCGTCAACCTGGCTGTCGCCGGCGACTTCACCAGCCGGACGCCGACCGAAGCGCAGCTTGCGGCCGCGGCGCACCTGACCGCGTGGCTGCTGCAGGAGCTGAAGCTGCCCGACGACGCCGTGAAAGGCGCGAGCGAGCTGATTCCGACGCAGTCGCCGGGGCTGCAATGGCTTCAGGGCCAGAATTGGAAGGGGATGCTGTTGGCGCAGATCGCCGATGTCCAGCGGGCCGCCGGAGGCGCGCCCGTGGACCAAGCCACCTTGCAGGCGCTGCGCGGCCAGATCAGCCAGCTGCAGCAGTCGCTGGCCCAGGCGCAGGCCGCGATCGCGGCGCTGACCGCGGAGCGCGATCAACTGAAGGCGCAGCTCAGTCAGATGCCTGATGTAACCCGGCTCAACCAGCAGATCCAGGAGCTGACCCAGCAGCTTCGGGCCGTCACAGCGGAAAGGGATGCGCTGGCGCGGCAGACGCAGGCGCTAAACGCGGACAACGCCGCTTTGAACGCGCAGGTGCAGGCGCTGAACGCGGAGAAGGCCCGCCTGACGCAGCAGATCGCGGCGCTCAATCAGACCATCGAGGAGCTGCGCCGCCAGCTTGCCGGCGGCTCGGGCGCCGTGCCCCTGCCGACCATCCGGGACATCACGGACGACCTTCCCAAACACCCGACGAATCGCTATGCCTCGCGCACCCTCGACAAGATCACGCACATCGCGATCCATCACAGCGCGGCGCCGGCCAATGTTGCCATCGAGACGATCGCATCGTATCATGTGAACACCAACAACTGGCCCGGCATCGGCTATCACTACTGCATCGGGCCGGACGGCGCCATCTTCCAGGTCAACCAGCTCGAGACGATCTCCTACCATGCGGGCGTGGTCAACAGCTACACGATCGGCATCTGCGTAGAGGGCGACTTCCGCAACGGCCTGATCCCGACGCCCAAGCAGATCGAGAGCTCGGCGCATCTGTCGGCGTGGCTCTCGCAGAAGCTCAAGATACCGGTCGATCATATCCAGGGGCACCAGGAGTACCCGCAGAATGCCACCGAGTGCCCGGGCGATGACTGGTCCTCCGGCCAGAACTGGAAATCGATGGTGCACAGACGTGTGGAGGCGATCCTGGCCGGCGCGCTTGCGCCGGCGACCAAGACGATCGGCCACTATGTGTTATTCTGGCAGCGCGCCGATGACTGGGCCAAAGAGGACTATGCGGCGGCCGTGAACTACGTGGCGCGCTTCCGGCCAACGCATGGCTTCTCCGTGGAAGACGCTGGCAACGCCGAATACGTCACCATCGTCGGCGGGCCCGCCGGCGTCTCGCCCGCGGCGGAACAGACGCTGCGCGCTGCCGGGTGCAAGGTCGAACGCCTTGCCGGCGCCGACTTCGCTGAGACGAAGCGGCTGCTCGATGATCTGGCGCAGCGCGGCAAGCGCTTCCAAACCTTCGACGTATAGTGGAGCCATCATGTTCGCCGCACTCCGTGACGATGGCTATCAGGTGCGCCTGCCCGTCTTCGAGGGGCCGCTCGACCTGCTGCTCCAGCTCATCGAGCGCGAGCGCCTCGATATCAGCGTCGTCTCCATCGCAGCGGTCACCGAGCAGTTCCTGGGCTATGTCCGGCAGATCGAGGATCTGCAGCCCGATACGCTGGCCGATTTCCTGGTGCTGGCCGCGCGCCTGGTGTGGATCAAGTCGCGCATCCTGCTGCCGCAGCCGGAACAGCCCGAGGATGAAGCGGAGGAAGACCCCGCCGAGACGCTCGCGCGCCAGTTGAAGGAATACAAGCGCTACAAGGAGGCCGCGCTGGCCTTGAGGGCGATCGAGGATCGGGGCTGTCACACCTATTCGCGCGTCGCGCCGCCCCCGGAGCTCGATACGCGGCTCGAAGCGGGCAGCGTCACGCTCGACGGGCTGTTAGCGGCGGCGCAGCGGGCCTTCTTGAGCCTCCCGCCGACGCCGCCCGTGCCGGAAGGCATTGTGGTGCCCTTTACCCTCACCATCCGCGACCAGATCGGCCTGATCCGCCGCGAGACGGCCGGCGGCCGCACCGTCACCTTCCGCGCGCTGCTGCAGCACGCCCGGCAGCGCGTCGAGGTGATCGTCACCCTGCTCGCCGTGCTCGAACTGATCAAGCGCCGCCAGATCAACGCCGTGCAGGACGAGATGTTCGGAGAGATCGCCATTGCGCCGGCGCCCGGCGCAGTGATCGACGACGACGAGGCAGCCACCGAGCCCAACGGGGATCGCTGAGGCGCGGCTCAGGATGGCCGGCGTTCGGCCCGACCAGGCAGCCGCCGGCCATCCACCAGGTTGGCGACGAGCAGCGCCGCGCTGGCGCCGGCCAGGTCGATCATCAGGTCGATTCCGGACATGGTGCGGCCCGGCACCCAGCTTTGGTGGAACTCATCGGTCGCGCCGTATAGCGTCGCGACCGCCAACGCCCATGCAGTCGGATGTCTCACCCCCACCCCGCGCAGCGCCCACCACAGCAGCACAGCCAGGACGCCGTACTCGGTCAGGTGACCGACGACCTGCTCCAAGCCCGGCAGCCCCGACTCGAACGTGGGCAGATCGGGGCGCGATGACAGCAGAAAGATCAGTCCCATCCACGCAAGCACTGCCGCCCAACGCACGGCGACGCTGCTCCGCACTCTCGCGGCCATCCTTCACTCCTTTTCGGCCCCGCGGGCTGCTTCATAGGCCGCCAACGCGACATCGACCAGGCGCGACCACGCGAACTGCTCAGCCACGCGACGCTGGGCCGCCGCGCCCAAACGCCGCGCCCGATCCGCGTCCGTCAGCAGCTCGACGACTGCCCGGGCGCATGCCGCTGCGTCGCCGGGAGGGACGCAGACCCCCGCTTCGCCCAGCGTCACGGGCAGCTCGCCGACCGCATACGCCACCAGCGGCAGTCCGGCAGCCATCAGCTCCAGCACCTTGGCGCTGTGCCGCGCGCGGTTCGACGGGGTGTCGGCCCACGGCGCCACCGCCACCTGCGCGCGCGCGAACAGCGCGGACAACCGCTCCGATTCGACCCAACCGACCGGATCGATTCCCGGCTCACCGGCCAGCCGGCGCTCCTCGCCGCCGACCCCGCGGCCCGCAACGACCAGCCGCGCGTCCGGCAGCGTCGCCCGCACCCGCGTCCAGATCGCGATGACATCCTCCGGCCGCACGCCCGCAAAGCGAGTGTAGAGGATCGCACAGGGGGCATCGACGGCCGGCGGCCGGTGATCGAGGGATGCTGGCCCCGGCCGCCCCACCATCACCCCGGCGACCCCGTTATGCAGGACGAAGAGCCGGTCCGGCGCCGCGCCGAACGCCAGGGCGCGCTGCCGCAGACACTCGCTCGTCACGGTCCAGGCGTCCGCACGGGAGAGGCCCGAGCGCTCCTGCCAGGCGAAGAAGCGTTTCTGCAGCGCCGAGTAGCCCGTGCGCGGATCGTCGTTCCAGCCGCCGGGCCCCTCCCAATCGTCTGCGTCGACGACCAGAGCGCATGCCGCCGCGGCCCGCGGCCGCCGCGCCCACAGCGCACTTCCCACCAGTCCCGAAGGGCCCTTCGGCTTGAAAACGTGGACGACCGCCGGCCGCCACGCTGCGACCGCCGCCAACAGATGACGGGCAAGGGCAAAATAGCGCAGCGGACCGGCGGCCGCGGCCCCAGGCAGCGGCGCGTTGGTCACCTCGACCCCCGCGTCGACCCAGCACTGGCCCGCATCCTCCGGGCTGTCGTACGGCGGGATGAAGAGCGCCACGGCATGCCCACGCTGCACCAGCGCACGGCCGAGCGGCAGCGCCCGGGCGCGGGTGGTGCCCTTGGCGCGCAGACCGAACGGGGCGACGAACGCGATGCGCACCGCTACTATGGCTCCAGGTTGTAGGTCAATCCCACGATCCACCACCGACCGTCCCGCCGGACGAACTCCCACCGGTCGCCGCGGGGCGACACTTCGGCGCCGATCCGCGTGGTGCTGGACGCGGTCGCCCGATCGCCATCGAGGACGATCTCGATGTCGGCCGGGCTGGCGCGGCTCGGATTGCCGGGGAAGACCAGAACGACATAGCGCTCGCGGATCGCGTCGCGACCGCGCCAACGGGCGTCGTCGTCGGGGTCGCCCGCGGTGTGCCGAGCGTCCGCGATCACACCATCCGGCGCCCACAGATCCATCAGCCCGCCGATGTCCTGGCTGACCACCCCCTGGCCCTCCAACAGGATGAGCTGGCGGATCGCCTCCTCGGGGGCGGCGGGCTGCGGCGTCGGGGTGCGGGCAGGCGCGCCGGACCCCGACGGTGAGCCACAGGCGGCGGGAGCCAGACTGCCCAGTCCAACGACAAGCGCGAGGAGCGCGGTGCGGATCATCTCCATGCCTTTCTGCCGGTCACGGATGGTAGCACGATCTCGGCGCGGCGTCAAAGGGCCTGCTCCGCCCGGTCAGACCGCCGCGGCTGATTTGCATTACAGAGGAACATCCGCTATACTGCGAGGCGTTCCAGCCGTCCGTCACCGACGGCTACGTTTATTTATGGCTGTAACCGGATATTTCTGGCTGTATCCAGGCGCCGCTGGCGCTTCTTTTTTTGCCAGCAGGATTGCATCCAGCGGACGGCCAGCACCCGAAGCATGCAGGGAGCTCGAAGGATCGCGTTGATGCACGAAACGAACACTACCTACCTGACCGCCGACGGCCTGCAGAAGCTGCAAGAAGAGTACGATTACCTGATCACCATTCGCCGGCCCGAGATTGCTCGCCAGATTGCCGATGCCAAAGCGGACGGTGACCTCTCCGAGAACGCCGGCTACGACGAAGCCAAGAACGCCCAGGCGTTCAACGAAGGGCGCATCCTCACCCTCAAGAATATCCTCGCCAATGTCGTGGTGATCCGAGAGAATGGTTCCAAGGAGACGGTCGATCTCGGCTGCAAGGTGACCATTCGCGACATCGCCTACGGCGATGAGGAGACCTACACGATCGTCGGCTCGACCGAAGTCGATCCCGGCAACGGCCGGATCTCGCTCAAATCACCGATCGGCCGGGCGCTGATGGGCCGCCGCGTGAGCGACCAGGTACAGGTGCAGACGCCAAGCGGGGTGATCGAGTACGAAATCGTCACGATTGCGTAATCGGGGCGCCGCGGCCGGGCGCGGTGATCGCCGCGGGGATCTCGGCGCGCGAGCTGCGGATCGCTCCGCTCCCGCATGGGACCGCCGCAGGCGAGGCGCAGGCCGCGAGGCGTGATTCGGCCTTCGATCGGTCTCACCCGACGCCTGATGTCCGCCATCAAGAAGAGGCTCTGTGGACGACAACGATCTCAACGAGCAGCAGTTAGTTCGCCGGCAGAAGCTGGCCGAGATGCAGGCAAGTGGCAGCGACCCTTACGTGCGACGCCTCCCCTGGGAGCGCACGCACAGCGCTGCGGCCGCCATCGCTGCCTACACCGGCGGCAAGCTGGCAGCGGACGAACAGGTCGGGCTGGTGGGCCGCCTGATGACGGTGCGGATCATGGGCAAGGCGTCCTTTGCGCACATCGAGGACGGCAGCGGCCGGATCCAGATCTACGTCAAGCGCGATGTCGTCGGCGCAGCCGCCTACGATGAGCTCTTCAAGCGACAGGTCGACCTGGGTGATTTCATCATGGTGCGCGGGGCCATGTTCACCACGCGCACGGGCGAAGTGAGCTGCGAGGTGCAGCAGCTGGCGCTGATCAGCAAGACGCTCAATCCGCTGCCCGACAAGTGGCACGGCCTGCGCGATATCGAGACGCGCTACCGCCAGCGTTATGTCGACCTGCTCGCCAATCCCGACGTGCGCAAGATCTTCGTCACGCGCGCCCGGATCGTCAAGGCAATCCGGCGCTACCTGGACGACCATGACTTCCTGGAGGTCGAGACGCCGGTGCTGCAGCCGATCTATGGCGGCGCGGCCGCGCGGCCTTTCGTCACCCACCACAATCAGCTCGACCAGGACCTTTTCCTGCGCATCAGCTTCGAGCTCTATCTGAAGCGCCTGCTCGTGGGCGGCTATGAGCGCGTCTATGAGATCGGCCGCGACTTCCGCAACGAAGGGATCAGCTTCAAGCATAACCCGGAGTTCACGCAGCTCGAGTGGTACGAGGCGTACACCGACTACAACGGTGTGATGCGCCGCGTTGAGGAGCTGGTGACGGCCATCGCCCAGGAGCTCGGCCACAGCGCGACGATCCGCTACAACGGCCACGAGATCGACCTGGCTCCGCCCTGGCGGCGCATCACCCTGCGCGACGCCATCCGCGAGGCCACCGGCATCGACTACCAGGCGCATCCCGACGCGCGCGGCCTGGCCGAGGCGATGCGCGCCATCGGCCACCGCCCGGAGCCGGGATCGACGCGCGGCAAACTGATCGACTCCCTCTTCGGCACGCATGTCGAGCCGGCGCTGATCCAGCCGACCTTCATCACCGACTACCCGGTGGAGATCAGCCCGCTGGCGAAGAAGAAGGCCGACGATCCGACCACGGTCGAGCGGTTCGAGTATTTCATCGGCGGCCTGGAGATGGGCAACGCCTTCACCGAGCTGAACGACCCCATCGACCAGCGCGCGCGTTTCGTCGAGCTGCGCGACGCCGTCGCCGGACCGGACGAGAATGTCCATCCGCTGGACGAGGATTTTCTCGCCTCCCTCTGCTTCGGGATGCCGCCCACCGGCGGCTTCGGCACCGGCATCGATCGGCTCACCATGCTCTTTGCCGACCAGCAGTCGATCCGGGAGGTCATCCTCTTTCCGCACCTGCGGTCAGTCTAGAGATCGGAGACCGGAGATCAGGGAACGGAGACCGCCAACCTCCGGCCTCCACGCTCCGGTCTCCACTCACCGTGCTCCAACCCATGCCCGACCATCCCCTCTACGTCGCCATCATCTGGCACATGCACCAGCCGTTCTACCGGGACCTGCGCACCGGGGAGATTCGCCTGCCCTGGCTGCGGCTGCACGCGACCAAGGACTACCTGCACATGGCCGACGTGCTGGCCGCTCACCCCGACGCGCGTGTCACCCTCAACGTGGTGCCGGCGATGGTCGAGCAGATGCTCGCGTGGGCCGGCGGCCGCGAGATGGACCAACTTGCGCGGCTGGCCGAAGCCGAGTGCTGGACCGAGACCGATCGCCGCATCCTGCTCAATCTCTGCTTCAGCATCAGTTGGGACAAGATCATCCGGCGCCATCGCCGCTATGCTGAGCTGCTGGAGCGGCGGCCGCAGGCGCTGGCCGACCCGGCCGCGTTCAGCGACGCGGACTACCGCGACCTGCTCGGCTGGTTCAACCTGGTCTGGTTCGACCCCGATTGGCTGGCGCGCGACCGCGAGCTGGCCGCGCTGCTGGCGGCTGGCCGCGACTTCACGGCCGCCGACCTGCGCTTGATCCACGCCAAACAGCGCCGGATCGCGGCGGATGTGCTGCCGGCCTACCGGCGGCTGGCGCAGCGCGGCCAGCTCGAGCTGACCACAAGCCCCTACTACCATGCCATTCTGCCGCTGCTGGCCGACACCGAAGCGGCGCGACGGCCCAGTCCGGACCTGCCGCTGCCCGCCGGCCGCCTGCGCGCGCCGGAGGACGTCGCATCGCAGCTGCGGCTGGCCGTGGAAGCGCACACCGCCTGGTTCGGCGCAGCGCCGCAGGGGCTGTGGCCCGCCGAAGGGGCCGTCTCGCCGGAGATCCTGCCGCTGGTGAAAGCCGCAGGCTTCACCTGGCTGGCGACCGATGAGGCGATCCTGGCCCGCAGCCTGGGCGCCGGCCTCGGCAGCGGCCCGGGCCGCTCGTTCGAGCGCGACGGCCGCAACCTGGTCACCCGGCCGCACGCGCTCTACCGCCCCTATCGAGTGCTCGCCGGCTCGGAGCTGGGCCCCACCATCATCTTCCGCGACCACGAGCTGTCTGACCGCATCGGTTTCCTCTATCAGAACTTCCCGCCGGAGCAGGCCGCCGAGGACTTCGTCTACCGGCTGCTCGAGATCAGGGGACGCCTCAACGATCCGGCCACCCCCTACCTGGTCAGCGTCATCCTGGACGGGGAGAACGCCTGGGAGCACTACGAGCGGAACGGCACGCCGTTTCTGCATGCGCTCTACGGCGGGCTGAGCCGGCGCAGCGAGCTGAAGATGGTCACCGTGGGACAGTACCTGGCTGAGATCGGCCCGCGACCCGCGGCGACGCTGGCGCGGCTGGCCACCGGATCGTGGATCGGCGGCGACCTGACCACCTGGATCGGCGATCCGGAGCACAACCGGGCGTGGGATGCGCTGATGGCCGGCCGCGCGGCCCTGCAGCGGGTTCAGGCTGCCCAGCCGGAGCATCCCGGCCTGCCGGCGGCCTGGCAGGCGCTCTACGCCGCTGAGGGCAGCGACTGGTTCTGGTGGTACTCGCACCGCAACAACTCGGACCAGAACGCGGTCTTTGACCAGCTTTTCCGCCACGCGCTCGCGGCCATCTTCGAGGCGTTGGGCCAGCCGGCGCCGGCCTGGCTGGCCGCGGCCATCAGCGCCGCGGAGCCGGCGCCTGCGGGCCAGCCCGCGACGCGCTCGGTCTCACCCACGCTGGCCGCCGCGCCGGTTGCCGGGGAGCGGTGGGCCGGCGCGGCCATCGTGCTCCCGGAGGCTGCGACGGGCGCGATGCAGCGCGCCGACGCCGCGCTCGAGCGGCTGCTGGTAGGCCACGATGCGCAGACCCTCTCGCTGCGGCTGGAGCTGCGCGGCCGGCTGGACGAGTACGAGGTTGCGATCCACCTGGGAGCCGCGACGGCTGGGCCGGCCGCCGACACGCGGGGCGGAGCGCCGCCCGGCGGCGCTCCGCCCCGCCTCGACTGGGAGATCCGGCGTCTGCCGGGACAGGTTGCGCCGCTGCTGGCGCGCGCCGACGGCCGCGGCGGCTGGCTGGCGCACGGTCCCGTGCACGCCGCGTGCGGCGACAAAGTCCTCGAGGTCGCTCTCTCGCTGGCGACATTGGAGTGGAGCCTGGGGCAGGAGATCGAGCTGCTGGCCGTCCTCAGCAAGGGCGGCCGTCCGGTGGCGACCCTGCCGGGCCGCGGGGTCGCTCGTCTGGCGCTGGGCCGCTTCTGACGGCCGGCTGCGCCCGGCCCTGGCCGGCTGCGGCTGGCCGGCTGCGGCTGGCCGGCTGCGGCCTCGCGGCATTTGACATCGTGCCGGAGATGCCTATAATGGCATCCACATGCGGGTATAGTTCAGCGGTAGAACGTCAGCTTCCCAAGCTGAATGTCACCGGTTCGAATCCGGTTACCCGCTCTGGCCCTTTCCCTGATATGTGTTGCTCCTTCCGCTCACCAGAATCGGTGACATGAGGCTGCCTGTACGGCTTCCTCTGGTTGCAAGCGAACAAGACGGCCCCGCGTGCCCGATATCAGGCAGTTGCGGAGCCGCGCTAGACTTGTGACGGATCCCGATCAGTACGACATCGACAGACCTACGCCCGGTGAGGAGTTCCCGCTCCAAGCTGGATCGTGCACAGCAAGCCCCGCCCGTGCGCCGACTTGACACGACTTGATAGCTTGTGGCATACTCAACTAAGCCAAATGGCTTATAAGCCATTTGGCTTA
>CAYRFV010000211.1:0-2251 GCA_964423545.1 uncultured Anaerolineales bacterium
ACGGGCGCACCACAGCCCACCCCTGGCGGCGGTCCTCAACCGACCGCTCCAGGGCCTGACCCGGGACCGAGGCCAACGCGCGGCGGACGTCTGGGATCATAGAAAACAGGGAGGCGCCAAATGTCAGGACAAAACCGGGTGTCACATGCTTTCAAGCCAGGCCGATCGATCGCGCTCCTGGCTCCCCTCATCGCCATGTTGCTGTTTGCCGGGTCCGGTGATCCGCCGGCAGCAGCCTCAACCGGGAGCATCGATGCCGCGCAGGGCTTCGGCCCCGTGGCCTGCGGCGGCGTGATCTCGGACGGCTGCTTCGAAGCCCAGGGCCTCGGCTGGACCCAACGCAGCGCACACGGTCATACGTTGATCCATCGCTACTACCCTCGCACGGGGCAATGGGGCGCATTGCTCGGCGGCGCCAACGATGCGGAGGATGGCTTGAGTCAGCAGATCGACTTGCCAGCAGACAAGATCATCACGGTGTTAGCTTGGTGGGCCGTCGCAACAGAAGAACCGGGGGTCGGCTTCGATCGCTTGACACTCTCGGCGCTCCGGCCAGACGGCGCCCTGTTGCGCGACCTGTGGATCGTGGACAGCAGTGCGGCAGCCAACCAGTGGGACCTGGCAGAGGCCGACCTGACGCCGTATGCCGGGCAGACGGTCACGTTGCGCCTTCGGGCGATCACGAACGGCAGCAGTCCGACCGACTTCTATGTGGACGACGTCAGTATCGCGGTCCGATCTGCTGCTCTGCGTCTTTATCTGCCGGCCGTCTTGCGGTAGGGTCTGCGCCTTGACCGGCATGGCGCCCTGACGGACATGGGGCCATCTGCTGCTTCTCAGTCGGAGGAGATACTATGAATCGCCATTCGATATACCGATGGAGCGCCTGGCTTATCGCACTGGTGCTGGCGGCTGTCGCCTTCTTCCCCGCTCTGCCAGCGCAGGCCGATTCGGGGCCACTGGATTTCGGCGTCAAGTTCGCTGGAGTCATCACAGAAATACCTGCGGCATCCGACACCCTGATCGGCACGTGGAAGATCGCCGGTAAGGATGTCGTCGTGACCGCTGCGACGCGGCTGTTGCCGGGAACATCCGAGGTTGCAGCAGGGATGTGGGCCGACGTGATGGCAATACGCCAGGCCGACGGCGCCCTGCTCGCCCTAAAGATCATCGTCATGCCGCCGGAGATACGCATCACAGGCCCGATCCAGGGCAAACCGGACGCTGAGGACAGCATCGGTGACTGGAACATTGCGGGCTTGACCGTGGAGGTCACCGCCGACACCCGGATCAGCCCGCGCGGCGGCCCCCTGGAGGTGAATGACTGGGTCGAGGTGCATGCGCTCAGAATCGCAGGGAAGCTCGTGGCTGTGCGCCTACGCGGCATCGAGACACAGCCAGACGTCAAGATCTTCGGCGCGATCGAGGCCATCGGCGACACCCGTTGGACTCTGAGCGGGATCGAGCTCGCTCTTACTGAAGACACTCTGATCTTGGGAGCGCCAGCGGTAGGCCTCTTGGCGCATGCTGCAGCGTCGCTCCGGGATGACAACTCGCTGCTGGCGCTGCGGTTGAGGGTGGCCATTAACCAGCCAGGCGGATGGCGCACCCCGCTGGAGTTCGACGGCATTGTCGAGAAGCTGCCCGATCGCGGCCTGGTGGGCGAATGGACGGTATCTGGCAGACAGGTGATCGTTTCAGCCAACACGGCCATCCACCAGGAACAGGGCCTGGTAGTTGTCGGCGCCCGCGTGCATGTCGTCGGCTGGCAGATCGGCGATCGAATCATGGCGCTCCAGGTTGTCGTGCTATCCAGCCCGGCTCCGGGCGGACGGTGGGTGCGCTTCCGCGGACCGGTCCAGGAGCTGCCGGAGGGCGGCTTGGTCGGACTATGGAAGGTCGACGGGCGCACCGTGAAGGTGACGGAAGCAACGCGTATCATCGATGCGCGGCACGTCAGAGTCGGCGCCCTGGTGGAGGTCGGCGGCATCTTGGGGGCCGATGCGGTCGTAACCGCTGCTTGGATCTGGGCATGGCCTTGGCCCGGCCCGGGACCGCGCTGACACTGCGGCCTCGTCGCCTGGGAAGCGCAACAGCGCCGGCCCAGGCGGACCGATGGCTTATTTCGAGCCCGTCTTCGCAGTAGGGAAGGCGGGCGATCTTTTTGCGCGGCATGCGCACGAAGTTCCCCGCTCCTCGCCCGTTGCGCCAGCCCGGCGCGTGTAGTACAATCGGCTTCGGTTGCACTTTG
>CAYRFV010000211.1:2261-9955 GCA_964423545.1 uncultured Anaerolineales bacterium
TTGCCCTTGCAACCGAAGCCAAGCGATCTGAAAGGGAGCAAGAGCCATGGAGCACCGCAGACTGGGCCGCACCGGCTTGAAAGTGTCCGAGTTGTGTCTTGGAACCATGCAGTTTGGCTGGACGGCGGATGAGCCAACCAGCTTCGCCGTCATGGACGCCTTCGTTGCAGCCGGCGGCAACTTTGTCGACACCGCCGACGTCTATTCACGCTGGGCGCCGGGAAATCCGGGCGGCGTCTCGGAGGAGATCATCGGTCGCTGGATGAAGGCGCGCGGCAACCGCCGGCAGATCGTCCTGGCGACCAAGGCACGCGGCCGCATGTGGGACGGGCCGAACGGCGAAGGACTCAGCCGGGCGCACCTGATACGCGCCTGTGAAGACTCGCTGCGCCGGCTCGAAACGGACGCGATCGATCTGTACCAGACGCACTGGTTCGATCCTGACACGCCGATCGACGAAACGCTGCGTGCGCTCGATGACCTTTTGCGCGCCGGCAAAGTGCGCTATGTCGGCTGCTCGAACTGTCCCGCCTGGCGACTGATGAAGGCGCTCTGGACAGCGGACAAACTGAGCCTGGTGCGGTATGATTCGCTCCAGCCACACTACAATCTGGCGCACCGCGCCGAATTCGAGCGCGAGCTCAAGCCGCTATGCGAGGCGGAAGGGGTCGGCGTGATCCCTTATAGCCCGCTGGCGGGCGGCTTCCTGACGGGCAAGTACCAGCGGAACAGCGCCCCGGTCAGCGCCCGCGCCGACGGCATCCAGAAGCGCTACGGCAACGAACGCGGCTATGCCATCGTGGACCGGCTGACAACCGTCGCTCAAAGCCGCGGCCTGACGCCGTCGCAGGCCGCGCTGGCCTGGCTACTGACACAGCCGGTCATCACGGCGCCCATCGTCGGCGCGAACTCCGTCGAGCAGTTGCGCGAGAGCCTCGGTGCGGCAGGCGTGCGGCTGAGCGAAGAAGAGATGGCTGCGCTGAACGAAGTCAGCGCGTGGGAATAGGTCTTCGACCGGGCGACGCAGCGGAGTCGCAGCCATGATTCCGGCCGGGCTTTCTGGTTTCGCCGGATCGGTCAGTGCTGAACGGAGGTTCCATCGTGTCACCGCTTTGGGGCGGCCGCTTCACCGGCCAAATGGATCCCCTGATGGCCAGGCTGAATGCGTCTCTGCCATTCGATTGGCGCCTGTGGGATGCGGATATCACCGGTTCGGTCGCCTGGGCGCGAGCAATCGGCCGGGCTGGGCTACTGCTCGCGGACGAATGCGACGCGATCATCGCCGGGCTGGAAGCAATGCGGGCTGAGATTGCACGAGATCCGGCGGCTGCTTTCGCCGGTGCAACCGACGAGGACATCCATAGCTACGTAGAGCGTCGCCTGACGGAGCAGATCGGCGCGACCGCGGGCAAGCTTCACACCGGGCGCAGTCGCAACGATCAGGTCGCCACCGATGTGCGTCTGTGGCTGCGCGAGCAGATCGCTGCACTGGACGTTGCGCTGGCAGACCTGATTGGTTCGGCAGCTGACCGTGCTGAAGCCGAGATCGATGTGCTCATGCCGGGCTACACCCACGTCCAGCCGGCGCAGCCGATCCGATGGAGCCACTGGTTGTTGAGCCATGCCTGGCCCTGGCAGCGCGATCGCGAGCGGCTGGCCGACCTGGCAAAGCGGGTGAATATCATGCCGTTGGGTGCTGGCGCGCTGGCAGGCTGTGCTTTCGCCATCGATCGCGAGCGGCTGGCCGCCGATCTCGGTTTCGCCGCCGCCAGCCCCAACAGCCTCGATGCGGTCAGCGATCGCGATTTCATCGCCGAGTTCCTGTTCTGGGGAGCGTTGTCGGGCCTGCATCTCAGCCGCTGGGCCGAGGACCTGGTCTTTTGGAGCAGTCGCGAATTCGGCTATATCACGCTGGCCGATGCCTACAGCACCGGCTCCAGCCTGATGCCGCAGAAAAAGAACCCGGACGCGGCAGAACTGCTGCGCGGCAAGGCCGGACGGCTGGTCGGCGGACTGACCTCGTTGCTCGTGACGCTCAAAGGGCTGCCGAGCTCGTACGACAAGGACCTGCAAGAAGATAAAGAGCCGCTCTTCGATGCCTGCGATACGCTGGCGTTGGCGTTCCCCGTGGCGCAAGGCATCCTCGAAACACTCACGATCCGACCGGACCGCATGGCTGCGGCGCTGACCGACGAACTCCTGGCGACCGATCTGGCAGACTGGTTGGTGCGCCGCGGCGTGCCGTTTCGCGAGAGCCATCACATCGTGGGACGCGTCGTGCGCCGCGCGGAGGAGCGGCGCTGCATGCTGAGCGCGCTGCCGCTGGCCGAGCTTCAGGCGATCAGTCCGCTCTTCACCGCCGGCGTCTCGACGGTCTGGAGCATTGAGCATTCGGTCGAGCAGCGAGACGTGGCCGGTGGCACAGCCCGCACGGCGGTCGCGGCGCAGATTGCCGCACTAAGGCGCGCTTCGAGAAGATGAGGCGGGCGCCAGCGGTGGTTGCCGAACAGGAGGTTGCACCGACCATCGCATCGTACGACCGTGCCGCGGCCGAGTTCGCCGAGCGCACGGCCAGCTTCCGGCCAGAGCGTGCGCTGGCGGCCTTTGCCGCATGCGCGCCGCCCGGCAGCCTGGTGCTTGATGCGGGCAGCGGCCCCGGTCGCGATTGCGCCTACCTGGCCGGGCTGGGCTTGCGGCCGGTGGCGCTCGATCTCTCGCGCGGGATGCTGCTCGAAGGGCGGCGTCGCGGGCTGTCGGCGCCGGCAATCCAGGCTGATCTGCGCTGGCTCCCGTTCGCCGACGGGAGCTTTGCCGCGGTATGGGCCAGCGCCTCGCTCCTCCACCTGCCGCGGCCCCATCTCACACCGGCGCTGAGGGAGCTGAGCCGCATAATGAGACGCGGCTGCCTATACCTGGCGCTCAAAGAGGGAGAGGGGGAAGCCTGGCGGGATGGTCCCGGTGGACCGCGCTTTTTTCGCTACTTTACTCTGGCGACAGCAGAGTCGGCCTTGCACGAGGCTGGCCTTCGGGTGACGGAGCATTGGCTCAGTCCGGCCGGCCCTGACGGCTTCCCCTGGCTGAATTTAATCGCAACCATTACTTGATAACTTGTCTTGTCAATCCAGGCTGGGTCTGGTAGAATCGATGCACCGGATCGAGATGCGGCACAACGAGAGAAGCGGCGAGTGAGAGACAGTTGAGGCACTTCTGGGGTCTATTGGTCTTCGTATGGTGGGTGATCTGCCTGGCGATTGCGGCCGCGATTGCGGCGCCCATCGTCTATCAGGCGCAGTACGCCGACCGCATCTACGATGGCGTGCAGGTCGCCGATATCGCGCTGGGCGGCCTGACGCTCGACCAGGCCGCCCAGGCCATCCATGATCGGCTCACGCCTTTTCCCGGCGCGCCGATCACGCTTCGCCACGAGGCGTTCACCTGGACTCTGTCGCCAGCCGACCTGGGCGTCTCCGTCGATGGCCGCGCCTCTGCGGCCGAGGCGTTTGCTGTCGGGCGACGCGGACCGGTCGCAGGCAGCTGGCTGGCAGGTCTTCGCGCCGACCTGGAGGAGCAGTGGCAGGCTCGCGATGCAGGGCGCGCCATCGATCCGATCGTTAAGCTCGACGAGAATCGCCTGGCCATCGTCCTGAAGCAGATTGCGCGCGCGGTGGACCAACCCCCGCGCGAGGGCGCGCTCAACCTCAATGATGCCGTCGTCACGGGCGCGCCGGGGGCGTCAGGCCGCATCGTCGATCTGGATGCGACGCGGGCCGCCCTGCTGGACATGCTCAGCGCGGGCCAGGGTGGCGCGGTCACGCTGCCCGTGGAGGAGCGCCGGCCAGCCATCATCGCCGTAGATGCGGCGGTTGCGAAAGCGAATGCGCTTCTTGACCATTCGCTGGAGCTGGTAGCCGTCGGGGCTGAGGGTGTGCAGCGCTTCACGGTCGATCGCGGCATACTGCGGACATGGCTAAGGCTCTCCGCCATGCCAGGAAAAGATGGCGCGCTCGACATCGCGGCGCAGACAGACGAAGCCAGGATCAAGGCCTACGTGCAGAGCCTCGCAAAGCCGTTCGATCGGCCTGCGCAGGAAGCTGCCATCGACTACGATACGGCAGCCAAGCAAGTCGTCGTCCTCAAGTCGAGCCAGACAGGCCAGGCGCTGGACGTCAAGACTTCGGTTGATGCCATTTCGAAGACGCTGTCGAGCCTGGCGGCCGACCCACTTGGCTTTGCGGGGGCGGCGCCGACAGGCGCCGTAGCGATCACACTGACGACGCGGATCGTGCCACCCAAGGTCGATAGCACGCGCATCGCCGATCTCGGCATCAACGAACTGGTCACGCAGGGGACCACCTACTTCGCGGGGTCAACACCGGAACGCGTCCACAACATCCTGAATGCAGCACAGAAGTTCCAGGGCGCCGTAATTGCGCCGGGCGAGCAGTTTTCGTTCAACAAGATTGTGGGGGATGTCAGCGCTGCCAACGGCTTCGTGGACTCGCTGATCATCAGCGGCGATCGCACCGAGATGGGGGTCGGCGGCGGAGTGTGCCAGGTGTCGACGACCGCGTTCCGGGCTGCCGTGCAGGGCGGATTTCCCATCATCGAGCGGCACACGCACAGCTATGTGGTAAGCTGGTACGGCGAGCCAGGATTGGACGCGACGATCTTCACCCCGCACGTGGATTTTCGCTTCAGGAACGACACCGGCGCGTTCCTGCTGATTAAGCCGGAGGTAGACAAGGCGAAGGGCCGCATCACCTTCTCATTCTACGGCACGCGACCCAATCGCACCGTCGAGCTCAGCAAGCCGGAAATCAGCAACGTGCAGAAATCGGAGCCGCCCCTCTACCAGGAGGACGCATCGTTGCCGAAGGGCGCGATCAAGCAGGTAGATTGGGCGAAGGATGGCATGGACGTGCTCGTGAAGCGCTCGATTCGCGATGGCAGTGGCAAAGTCACGGAAGAAAAGATCGTGAGCAAGTACGAGCCGTGGCGGTCAGTGTTCCTGTACGGTCCGGGCACGACCTTGCCGGCCGGCGCGGTGATCGGTAAGCCCGTCAAGCCGTCGCCCACCCCGACGCCGAGACCCAGAGCTTGACGCGAGCCCGGGTCACTCCTCCGGCAGGATCTTCCCCGGATTCAGAATCCCGTTCGGGTCGAACGCGGCCTTGATGCGCCGGTGCAGTGCGATTACTGCCGGATCGAGCGCGATGGACAGATAGGGTGCGCGTTTCGAGCCGATGCCGTGTTCGCCGCTGATCGTGCCGCCCAGGCTGACCACTAACGTATACAACTCGGTGAGGAACGCGCGGCATGCGGTGCGCCATGCCTCATGCGGCACACCCGGCTCCGCCATCGTATGCAGGTGCATGTTGCCGTCGGCGACGTGGCCGAAGCAGAAGGGGCGCATATGATGTCTGGCCGCGAGCGTTTCCAGCTGGGGCAACAACGGGGGGATTTGAGCGAGCGGCACGACCATGTCTTCATCGAGCTGCTCGACTGCCAACGAGCTGAACGCCTCGCCGATTTTCTGCCGCGGCCGCCACATCTTTCGTGCGGTGGGCGGCGTATTGCCCACATAGATATCGAGTGCGCCGCACTCCATCAGCAGGCTCGCTACGGCATCCTGCGCAGCTTCCACCTCAGCCGCCGCGTAGCCATCCACCTCCACCAGCAGCAGCGCCCTGGCGGCGGGATGCGGAAGTTTTTCCCCGATGAACTCGTACGATAGCTTCATGGCCGCTTCGTCCATGAATTCGACGGCCGACGGAACCAACCCGCCCTTCTGAATGATGCGCGGCACCGCGTGGATCGCAGCATAGGCATCAGAAAAAGGCGCCAGCAGCACAGCCTGGGCCGCCGGGAAGGGAATCAACCGCAAGATGATCTGGGTGAAGATACCGAGCGTCCCCTCGGAGCCGACCAGCAGATGCACCAGGTCGTAGCCGGTGACATCCTTCAGTCGCTTGCCGCCGAACTGCACGATCTCGCCTGTGGGCAGCACCACCTCAAGCCCCAGCACATAGCGGCTCGTCACGCCATATTTGACCGCCCGACCGCCACCGGCGTTCTCGGCGACATTGCCTCCGAGCTGGCACAACTCAACGCTCATCGGATAGCCGGCATAGAAGAGCCCATGCGCTCGCACCGCCTCGCTCAGCGCATTCGTGACTACGCCGGGTTCGGCAACCACGACCAGGTTCTCCAGATCGATCTCGATGATGCGGTTCATCCGCTCCACCGAGAGCAGGATGCCGCCGCATACGGCCACTGCTCCGCCCGACAGCCCCGAGCCCGCGCCGCGCGGGGTGACGGGGATGCGCTCGCGATTGGCGAGTTGCATGATGGCGGCTATCTCGATGGCGCACGCCGGCTTGACCACCACATCGGGGAGGCGATCATGGTCACGGCCAAAGCTTTCGTCGTGAGCATAATCACGCATGCGCTCCGCATCGGCGTAAATGACGTGTTGGGGGCCGACGATGTCGCGCAGCTGGTCCACGATGGCTGGAGTGACAGGGCTATATTGAGGCATGGGACCTTCTCACGGAGAATAGGAGCGAGAGTACGGCAGCGAGCAGCGTGGCTCTCCGTGCCTCCACGCTCCTGTCCGCCGATATCAATAGGCGCCGAGATCGTGCAGCCGCTCATCGCTGATCCCGAAATAATGCGCGATCTCGTGCAGCACCACGCGACGCACGGTCTCACGCAGCTCCGCCTCAGAGCGGCACTGCGCTTCGATGGGCCGCTGGTAGATGCTGATCTTGTCAGGCGCCACCAAGCCGTATTGGGTGGTGCGCTCGGTCAGTGGAACGCCATGATAGAAGCCGAGCAGATCATAGGGTGAGCGAATCCGAGCCAACCGCATGGTGTGACGGTCGGGGAATTCCTCCACAATCACATCGACGTTGTCGAGCCGCTCCTGAAAGAACTCGGGCAGATCGTTGACGACCTGCGCCACCAACTCCTCGAACTGTTCCGTTTCCATAAGCGGCCATTATAGCATCGAAGCGTCATTCGCGCGATTGATGAGGGCCTGCTGATCGAGTGTCCGACTGCCCGGACCGAACGTATCTTTCAGCATCTTGTGACGTTCTAGCCAACGATTCAAGACGACGCAGAGAAATGCCGGCCTGCGGTGGCTCGGTGCGGAGGGAACCTATGCTCATCCCCAAGACTCGTCAGACGCTCAAGCGGCGCCAGGTCGTGCCGGCAGGCGGTCTGCCCCCTGCGACCTCTTCCGGGCGCAGCCGCGAGCAGGCGGCCGCACACGTGGCGGGGCGACCACAACCAGCGGCCGCGCCGGCTGCGCTGCCGGCTGCGCTGCCGCTTCCGCCCCTCGCCGCGATTGCGCTGGGCAGGCTGACCTTCGGACCACGGCCGGGCACGTTCGATTACAGCACCTTCAATGCGCTGCCCGGCGCGACAGACGCGGCGAAGCTCGCCAGTTTCATCGACTGGCAGCTTGCGCCCGACGCGATCGACGACACCGCCTGCCAGGCGCTCATCGACGCAGCCAACCTGACCACCCTGACCAAATCGCTCACGCAGTTGTGGGCCGATCACTACGTGTCGCAGAGCGGCGACCGCGTGCAGCCAGTATACGAAGTGTTCGCGGCGACCTGTCTGCGGGCCGTCTACAGCCAACGGCAGTTGTTCGAGCTGATGGTGGATTTCTGGCACAATCATTT
>CAYRFV010000212.1:0-9941 GCA_964423545.1 uncultured Anaerolineales bacterium
TCACGGTCGCCATACCGTCAGCATCCGCCAGTGAGCCGGCGCGAATCAGCGGTGGCGGCAGGGGCAGCCCCAGCGCCACCCAGGCTATCAGGGCCTGGACGCCTGTCTCTGCGCAGCTGCCGCCGGTGTCGATCACGCGATGCGCCTGGGCGATCATCTGTTTCACCGGCATCTGAGCGGCCATGCGCCGCCGCGCCTCCGCTTCGGGCATGCCGCGGTCAGCCCGCAAGCGCGCGATCTGTTGCTGTGGCGAGCATCGCGTCACCCAGATTTCGTCGCACAACCGCCGGCTTAGCCCCGCCTCGAGCAACTTGATCGCCTCGATGACCACTGCCGGCGCAGACGATGCGGCCACGCGCCGGGCTATCATCTCCGCAACTGCGGGATGGACGATTGCCTCCAACCGTGCGAGCTGTGCTGCGTCGGCGAAGACGAGGCGCCCCAACGCGGCGCGGTCGATCAGCCCGTCCGCAGCCACGAGTTCGTGGCCGAATGCCGCGATGAGCGGCGCATATGCAGGCCCTCCCGGCGCCATACACTCGTGCGCTGTGCGATCGGCGTCGATGCCCTCTGCTCCCAACGACACGAGATCGGCCAGCACTGCGCTCTTGCCGCTGCCGATGCCGCCGGTCAGGCCGATGACGAACGGTTTTCGCATCTTGCGCCCCCCATTGGGTGCGGCTACAGTCGGGACTGCCGGCTCGCAACCCAAGGCGTTGATCCGTGAAGCTGTCACGCTGTCTCCGCCCATTCCGCCATCAGCCGGTGCATTTCGGCCTCGATCTGCTGGTAGGAGACTCCCAGGCTCTGAATGCGCCGCACGTCCCCCGCCAGGCTGGCCGCCTCAAGCTGCATGCTGAGGGACGTAAGCTCGGCCTCCAGCGCCTGAATCTGCGCTTCCAATGCGGCTGCCTGTTCGGCCAGCTTCTCGGCGGCCTTGCGCTGGCGCCGCTCCTCACGCACGCGCTCTCGATCGTAGTCGGGCGACTCGAGCTCAACCTTCACCTCGGCCTTGACCCCGTCCTCAGCCGCACGCAGCCGCAGGTAGTCCTCGTAGTCGCCTTTATAGACGCGCAGCTCATCTCCAGCCACCCGCCAGACGTGCGTCGCAAGCGCCTGCACCAGATAGCGATCGTGACTGACCAGCAGAACGGTGCCGGGAAACCGGGCCAGGACGTTTTCCAGGATCTCTTGCGAGGCCAGATCGAGGTGGTTTGTCGGCTCATCGAGCAGCAGGAAGTTCGCGCCTTGCAGGGTCAGCCGCGCCAGAGCCACGCGGCTGCGCTGCCCGCCGCTCAAGGTGCGAATCTCCCGGAACACCTCATCGCCTGAAAAGAGGAACTGGCCCAGAAAGCTACGCGCCTGCGTCAGCGGCAAGTTCCTGATGTCCAGGACAGCGTCCAGCACTGTTTCGTCAGGGTCAAGCCCGGCCTGCGCCTGCGCCAAGTAACCCATCTGCACGCTGGCGCCGATCCGCACGCGGCCTGCGAGTGGCCTCAAGCCGCCCAGGATCGTCTTCAGCAGCGTCGTCTTCCCGGCGCCATTGGGACCGATCAGTGCCACGCGGTCGCCGCGGCGGATTTCGACATCCGGGCAGGCAAACAGTGGCCGGTCGTAGCCGACAACGAGATCTTTGGTCGCCAGCACCAAGTCGCCGGAGCGGATCGACGTGGTGAGTCCCAGCCGGATGTTCGGGTCACTGTCCGGTCGCTCGACAGCCTCATTGCGCAGGAAGCGCTCCAACCGGGTGCGACGGCCCTGCGCCTCGCGCGTTCGTTGGCCAGCCAGATTACGCCGAATGAACTCCTCGGTCTTCTCGATGAATTCCTGCTGCTCTTCCCACTCGCGGCGCTGCCGCTCGCGACGCATTTCACGCTGAAGATGATAGGCGCTGTAATTGCCGCGATACGCGCCCAACCGGCCGTAGTTGACCTCCCAGATTCGGGTTGCCACTCTGTCCAGGAAATAACGGTCGTGAGCGACGATGACCAGCGCGCCTTTCCAGTGCACCAATGCGTCCTCGAGCCACTCGACCGCCTCGAGGTCCAAATGGTTGGTCGGCTCATCGAGCAACAACAGGTCGGGCTCTTGGAGCAGCAGTTGTGCGAGCAACGCGCGCGTGCGCTCGCCGCCGCTGAGGTGCATGAGGGGCTTGCCGTGTTCGTCCTCATTGAAGCCAAGCCCGCCTAACACCTGGCGGATGCGGATTTCATAGGCATAGCCACCCGCGACCTCGAAGGCAGTCTGCGCGTGACCGTACTCCTCGAGCAGCACGGCATAGCCACTATCATCGCGTCGGGCCGCTTCGGCCAGCCGGTGTTCCAGGTCGGTCAGCATCTCGCCTTGAGCCCGCAAAGCGGCAAAGACGGACAGCATCGCCTCGTGCAGCGTCATATCGTGAGCGGGCGGCGGGTCCTGGGGCAGGTAACCGACCGTCAACCCGCGCTTGCGGAAGATATCACCCGCCGTAGACGCGTCGATGCCGGCGAGGATCCGCAGCAGGGTGGTCTTCCCGGCGCCGTTGGGGCCGACCATGCCGATGCGGTCGCCTTCTTCGACACGCAGGTCGATATCACCGAAGACATCGAGCGCGCCATAGGCCTTAGCCAGGCCCGAAGCAACTAAGAGAGACATCGCGACGAAGCTACTCCACAGGTGCTGGCTATTATACCATCGACGAAGGGCGAAAGGCGAATGAGAGAGAACAAAGCAGAAGCTCAACAGCTAACCGCTACGCGCTTCGCTGGCGGTTCGGGATTGGGAGAATCAGGCGCTGACCGGCGACCGGGACGGGCGTCGCCTGCAGGCTTTGCCTGCCCTGTCGGTGTGCGGTACAATCCCCGCCATGTCTCGTGCCTCGTTTCGCCTGGTGTCGGCGCTGCGCGTCCTGGCGTTGGGGATCATTGCCTCATTGCTCGCAGCGCCTCTGCTTCGCGAGGAGATTGCCTGGGGGCTTTGGCCCGCCACCTACCTGCCGCTGGCGTGGCGTTGGATTCTGGCGTTGGTGGCGGCCGGGCTGGCGCTCGTTGGCGACCGGCTGCCAATCGGCTGGCTGCGTCGCATCCGCTTCGGCTCGCCCTGGCTGCGGGTGGCGATTGCGCTCCTGACGACCCTGCCATTCTACATCTTTCGCATCCAACATCTACGTTGGGGCGACGCCTACATCCTGATTCACGCCATCCCGCACCCGGCGGCCCGTCTCACCTACACCTGGCAGGCGCCGCTCGATCTCTTTCTTCACGCAAGAGCCTGGGTGCTCGGCAAACAGTTGTTTGGCTGGCCCGATCCCATGCCGGCGTACTGGCTCATCAGTGCGACGGCCGGAGCGGTCTTTGTCTGGGTGTTGCTGGGGCTGGCCCTTTGGCTGGGCCACGATCGCACAGAGCGGTTCCTGCTGGTTGGGCTGGTGGGCAGCCTTGGGCTGATGCAGTTGTTCTTTGGCTACATCGAGAATTACACGCTGATGACGGTCGGCGTGCTGATCACCATCTGGCTGGCGTTGCGCGCCCAGCGCGGCGAAATCGCATTGGTCTGGCCGGCGACCGCGCTGGCCCTGACACATGCGTTCCATCCATCCACCATCGTCCTGGCTCCAAGCCTGCTCTATCTTGCATGGCAGATTCGTCAGGGCCCAGCCACGGAACCCCGGGCCGAAAGTGAACGCCGCCCCGCACGTTGGGGCAGCCTGGCGCTCCAGATCGCCGGCCCCTATCTATTGGTCTTCATTGGTGTCGTGGCGTTCATGACTGCGGGAGGCCACGGCTTGGATGCGCTGGTTGGAACTGACGCGCCTGGCGGCGGTGACCGCACCTGGTTCGTGCCGCTATTCCAAACGAGCACACGCTGGGAACACTACACGATGTTTTCCTTCGGCCATCTGCTGGATATCGCCAACGAACAGGCGCTCATTGCGCCGGCACTCTGGCCGGGATTGCTGCTTTCTGGCGTGTTTGCCTGGCGCCGCATTCCCCATCGTGACGGCGCATTCCGCCTGCTGCTCATGATGGCGCTGCTCTACCTGCTGCTGACGCTGGTCTGGAATCCCGACTATGGCGGCCAGCGCGACTGGGATCTGTTTGCCCCGGCTGCGGCGCCCGCCGCGATCCTCCTGGGGTACGTGCTCGCGCGCGTGCTGCCGGAACGCGATGCGCTGCGTGGCGCTGGTTGGGCGCTGATCGCGGCGCAGGCACTGCATACGATGGCGTGGATATACCAGAATACGTTGCCGTGGGCAGCGTCTTGACAGTGAATCGAGAAGCGCCGTGTCCACACCGCTCCCCGGTCGCCGCTCATGCCTCGTCGAAAGGCTGACCTCACGATGAGCCTGACGCGCAAGGCCAATCTGATCCGTGCGCTGCACCATGCGAAGCCCGACCATGTGCCATGGGCTGGCGAGGGTTCACTCCGCCTGGTCGACTACGCCGGACGCAAGCCCCCGCGCTCCGGTGCAGACGATTGGGGCGTCACCTGGATGCCGCTGCCGCCATCCTACCGGGCGGGAACAGGTGAGCCGGCGGAATCGTTTCCGTCGGCGCATCCGGCGCGCACGGCCGGCGAGGCGTTGGCGCTCCGTTTTCCGGATCCGGCGACAGGGTTGTTCGAGGGACTCCTCGACCGCATCGATCGAGACGAGGCGCTCATTGTAGGCCAGCACGGCGCCGGGCCGCTGGATCGTTTCGTACAGCTCCTGGGCATGCCGGCGGCGCTGATGGCGTTGGGGGTGGAACCGGAGGCCAGTGGCAGCGTCATTAGTCGCATCGCCGACTACCATGTCGGGGTTGCGGCCGGCTATCTGGCTGTGGGCGTGGAAGCGGGCTGGTTGGCTGACGACTATGCAGGCGATCGCGGTCCGCTCATCAACCCGGCATTGTGGCGGCGGCTGATTCTTCCATCGCTCGCCAGGATCGTGGCGGTGTATCGGGAAGCGGCCGCGCCGGTCTTCTTTCACACCTGCGGCCGCGCCGAAGCGCTCATCCCGGATCTCGTAGAAGCCGGCGTCACAGCATTCAACCTGCAGAGCGATCTCTGTGACCTGGCTGGCCTGAAGGCGCACTTCGGCCGTCGCATTGCGTTCTTCGGCGGTGTGCCGAGCGATCTGATGCTGCGCGGCGGGCCCGATCAGGTGCGCGAGGCGGCGCGCCGCGCAATGGCATCCCTGGGGCGCGCGGGCGGGCTGATCCTGGCGCCGGATCAGCCGCTGGCTTTTCCGCCGGAGAACCTGGCTGCACTGGAGGAGACGGCGCAGCGTGAGGGACGATATCCATTGCGGGAAGCGTGAAACGCGGTCCGTAATGCAGAACGGGTAAGATACGAGGGTGATGCGCAGCTGACCCATCGACGTTGGCTTTTCGGACATCTGTTTGCGCACTCATTGCACCGCGCGCATCACGGAGCTTTCGTCACGAAGGAGCGGTTTATGTCTAGTATTCGACGCGACCCGGTCATCGGGCGCTGGGTTATCATTGCCCCTGAACGGGCCGCCCGGCCCGATCCGAACCTGTGGCAGCAGATCGAGCGCCAGCCGGCTCCCTGCGTCTTTTGCTCCGGCCAAGAGGCGCTGGACCCCAACGAGATCAGCGCGATCCGATCGCCCGGCACTGTCGCAAACACGCCCGGCTGGCAGGTGCGCGTGCTGCCGAACAAATATCCCGTGCTGCGCATCGAAGGCAAGCTGTCGCGCGAAGGCGTGGGGATGTTCGATGTGATGAGCGGCATCGGCGCGCACGAGGTCATTGTCGAGACTCCCGATCATGAGATCGAGCTGGCCGATCTGCCCGAAGCGCACATTGCCAACGTGGCCCGTATCTATCGAGAGCGCATGCGCGACCTGGGCGGTGATGACCGGTTCAAGTACGTGTTGATCTTCAAGAATCAGGGCTACCTGGCGGGCGCCAGCATCTCACACCCTCACTCGCAGCTCATTGCCACTCCCGTTACGCCCAAGCGCGTGAAGGAGGAGCTGTCCGGCGCAGCCAGGTATTACGACTTCAAGCGTCGCTGTGTGTTCTGCGACATCATCAAGCAAGAGACGCAGTTGACCCGAGAGCGCCTGGTCTTCGAGAACGAGACCTTTGCGGTCATCTCGCCCTTCGCGGCGCGGGCGCCGTTTGAAACGTGGATCGTCCCCAAGAATCATAGCTGCGACTTCACAACGATCCGCGAGTCAGAGTGCAACGGGTTGGCGCAGGCGCTGAAGTTCATCTTGCTGCGCCTGCGCGCCACGCTGCATGATCCGCCGCTGAACTACCTGATTCACACGGCGCCGTTCCGCCGGCCGCGGCCCGGCTACTGGGCTACCATCCAACACGATTATCATTGGCACCTGGAGGTGTTTCCGCGCATCACTCGGGTCGCTGGCTTCGAGGAGGGTTCCGGCTTCTACATCAATCCGGTGACACCCGAGGATGCAGCCGAGATTCTGCGGACCGTACCCGTGCCGGAGGCGGAGGATAGGAATCCGGCGACGGACGCCTCGAACCGCGCGTGACAGACTGACCCACACCGCCGCTTGGGGCGGAGTGATCATCCGTCTATCGTCAGCGCTCAGAGCACGACGCTGCCTCCATGCGCGCCAGCACGTCGGGGAGCTCCGGCAGTTCGGCGATGCGTCCATCGGGCGCGATCGCGGGGTTGCGCTCGGGCCGGTGCGCCACTTCGATCAGCACACCCTTCATGCCGGCGGCCTGCGCGCCCGCGACATCTGCATCGAGCCGATCACCCACATAGACCGTGCGCTCCGGCGGCAGACCCAGCGCCTCCAGCGCAGCGCGAAAGATGCCCGGGTGCGGCTTCGCCACGCGTGCATCCGACGAGTAAACGCGCACCGGGAAGAAGTCGAGCAGCCCCCGGCCGGCCAGCGTCCGATCCATGAGCACGCCAGGCTGGAGGGTGTTCGAGATCACGCCGAGCCGGTAGCCACGGGCGCTGAGCGCTTCCAACACCGCGCGCGCGCCGATTCTCAGCCCTGCCGCAGTCGGTGCGGCCTGGTAGAAGGCGTTGCCGCCGGCCTCCACCCACGCATCGAGGGGTGGAATGCCCATCCGTGGCAGAAACCAGCGGACCACATCGTAGATATCGATGCCGCGCTGTGCGGTGACGGCGGCCCGATAGCGCGCCTCGCTGCTATGCGCCAATTCCTCGGCAAAGCGTTGGCGATCCGCTATCGGCGCGCCCAGCGCCGTCAGGGCATCCGCTACGTGCATGGCGCGCACGGCCACTCGCGCCTCATAATCTCCGCGTCCCTCGCCCAGGTCGACAAGGGTGTCGCCGAGGTCGAAAAGGACGGCCTCAAATCGTGACATCATCGCTCCAGAGGGGAGTCTACCGGTCCCCTACAGCATTCACCGGTCTGGCAGCTCCCTGCGCCAGCCTCCGCCCCCATCATCCCTGTTGTCCCAGCTTCTTCTTCCGTTCTTCGGCTCTGCGCGCAATACGGTTGAACGTGCTCGTGAGTCCCATCGCCTTCTTGACCTCGCGCAACGTGGCGGCCGCCAGCTCGCGATAGCGCATGGTGCCCTCATAGATGATCTCGTCCAGCAGCCCGGCCTGTGAAGCGTAGTAGGCCGAACGTTCGCGCATAGGTTCGAGGAACGCGTTCAGCACGTTCGCCAGCCGTTCCTTGACCTCCACGTCGCCCACTTTGCCGGCCCGATAGCGCGCCTTAATCTCTTCTACGGTCGCCTTGTCGGGGTCGAACTGGTCCAGGTAAGTAAAAACCGGGTTGCCTTCCACCGTGCCTGGAATATCCGCACGAATGCGGTTAGGGTCCGTGTACATGCTGTGAACCCGCTTGCGCACCGTAGCGGCGTCGTCACTGAGAAAGATCACATTGCCCAGTGACTTGCTCATCTTCCCCTGGCCATCGGTGCCCGGCAATGAATCGCCTTCCACCAGGTCATCGGGGATCGGAAAGACCTCGCCATACTGGTTGTTGAAGCGACGCGCCAGCTCTCGCGTGATCTCA
Organism: uncultured Anaerolineales bacterium; assembly: GCA_964423545.1. Taxonomy (GTDB): domain Bacteria; phylum Chloroflexota; class Anaerolineae; order CG2-30-64-16; family CG2-30-64-16; genus JALOOE01. The sequence goes on from CAYRFV010000212.1 coordinate 7,964, forward strand.
ACATGCGCCTGGTTGTCTTTCCCGACAGGCACGAGGTGCGCCTTCGGCAGCAGAATATCGGCCGCTTGAAGCACCGGGTATCCCAGCAATCCGAAGGGGATGGTATCCTCATCGATAAGTGCGGCCCGCGCCATGTCCTTGATGCTTGGCAGTCGCGCCAGTCGCGGCACCGTCACCAGGTTCCCCAGCAGCAACGCGAGCTCATAGGTCTCGTGGATCGCCGATTGCAGAAAGATCGTCGCGATAGTCGGATCGATGCCTGCACCCAGGTAATCGAGCACCATCCCGCGCGCGTAGTCGGTGACGTGCCCGATGTCCTCTTTGCTGTTCCTGGTGGTGAGCACGTGCAGGTCGGCGATGATGAAGTAGCATTCGTACTCGTACTGCAGGCGCACACGATTGCGAAGGCTGCCGACATAGTGCCCCAGGTGCATGCGGCCGGTCGGCCGGTCCCCGGTAAGGATGCGTTTCTTTTCCATGTTGGCTTCTCCTGATCTCCCAAACAAAAGCGCCTCGCCCCCGCACAACGCCAGGCACGCGCCGCGCCAGCCTCGCGGTGCCACCCTGCTTGGCCACCTGAACTGTGGCCCAGCTCTGCCGATACTATCGCGCAACCCCGAACAGCGATGGAGCCGCGTCGTCACATATCGCGCGCCCAGCTAACGGTGGCGTCTCCGGAGCAGCCTACTCGCTTTTTGATGCCGCGGGTCACCGCCACACCAGAACGCATTCGGTGCCCGACTCCCCGGCCCATTCGCCGACGCCGTGGATGCCTCGCTTGCACCGTCGGAGGCTCTCTGAATCCCGGTCAGCCGGTTACTAGTCCGGTTCACAGTCGTTGCTTCTCTGTTTGCGGACAGTATGCCACAGAGCAGGAAGCCTGTCAAACAAACCCAACGCGGAAGCTGTGCTCTCCAATATTGACAGCACGGAGCAAACTGCTAGAATAATGCCAACGCCAATCTCGTTCCGGCTTTCCCCGAATCGAGCGCGCTTCTGACCTTCCGTGCAACATACAGCCGATTATCTCAGGCCTTTGGGTATTGGCTCACCGACACGCCGTTGCAGGCGTGGTAGGGTAACAATGGGTTTAAGCCGCATCTAGTCCGGTTCTACTGAGAGGAAAGAGCATGCTGCCCAAACATGAGCGATCGGTCAGCGGCGAGTGGGAATGCATGGAGTGCGGCTATATCGAGCAGGGTGTCGAGTCTCGGCGGCCGTCCCAGTGCCACGACTGCGGCGCTTCAGCCAGGGCATTGGAATTCTTTCCAGGTGAGGCCTGGGAAGAAGGAGCGGACGACGATGATGACTTCGACGCTGAAGAGTACGAAGCGCGCGCGACGTAACCATCTGCTCTCGCCCGCACCGGCGCCGGACCAGGCCCATGCGGCCCGCTGGGAATTGAACAGATTTGAGGCGGATGACGTCTCATGGTCACCCCTGCGACCACACAGCAGTACGGTTGTGGGGGTGTCGTTTGTCAGAAACCCAACCACCGGAGAGTGATCCATGTTTGAAGTGGCCGAATTGATGGAACGCAGCGAAGAGCCTCCCCACCGGAGCGTGACTGAAGAACCTCCCCACCGTCGCAGCTCCGCGTCATCGCGCCGCGCGGCCATTTGGGCGAACGTCCCCGACGCCCAGTGGAACGACTGGCGCTGGCAGCTCAGTCACCGGCTGAACACGCTCGAAGAACTGAGCCAGATCATCCACTTGACGGACGAGGAAGTCGAGGGCTGTCGCAGCTATCACTTCCGAGTTGACATCACCCCCTACTTCGCTTCGTTGATCGACCCTGATGATCCGAACTGCCCGATTCGCCGTCAGGTGATACCGACCGGCAAGGAGTTGGTCGCTTTCGCCGGGATGGTGGCTGACTCGCTCAGCGAGGACGCCCACAGCCCGACGCCCGGCCTGGTGCACCGTTATCCTGACCGGGTGTTGATGCTGGTCACGACGCAATGCGCCAGCTACTGCC
>CAYRFV010000213.1:0-9933 GCA_964423545.1 uncultured Anaerolineales bacterium
CCGCGAACCTCGCGCAGCGGATGGTGCATTTCGAAGGTGATGCGGGACGCCTCGCCATGGCGTTCGTGCCCGGTGAGACCGGGGTGGTCTTCTGGGGTGCGGACCTTCCCGACCCCGGCCCCGAGCAGGTCTATGAGATCCTCCGCCGCGCCATGCTCGCGGCGCGGAAAAAGTATCACATCATCTTTCAGCAGGAAATGTGAGCTGGTCGATTGGGCTGTTCGATTCGGGCGTGGGGGGGCTGTCGGTCGCGCGCGAGGTCATGCGGCAGTTACCCGCCCACTCGCTGATCTATCTGGCCGACCAGGGCCACGCCCCGTACGGGCAGCGGCCGTTAGCCGAAATTCGCGACTTCGCCGGCGCGATCACGCGTTTTCTGCTGGGGCAGGGCTGCCGGGTGATCGTCGTCGCCTGCAACACCGCCTCGGCCGCAGCGCTGCGTTGGCTGCGCTGCGAGTTCCCTGAGGTGCCGTTCGTCGGCATGGAGCCGGCGGTGAAACCGGCGGCAGAGCGCACGCGCACGCATCATGTTGGGGTGATCGCCACCGCGGCGACCTTCCAGGGTGAGCTGTTCGCCAGCCTGTTGGAGCGCTACGCGTCCGACGTGGTGGTCCACACCCAGGTCTGCCCGGATTTGGTGCTGTTGGTGGAAGCGGGCGAGCTGAACACGCCGGCCGCATGCGCCGCGGTCCGGGGCTATCTGGCGCCGCTGATGGCGGCGGGGATCGATGAGCTGGTGCTGGGCTGCACGCACTACCCCTTCTTGCGACCGCTGATCGAGGAGGCGGTGGGGCCGCGAGTCGATGTGATCGATCCGGCGCCTGCTGTGGCGCGGCAGACGGCGCGCGTGCTGGAGCAGCGTGGGTGGCTGGAGCGGCAGAGCGTCACGCCATCGAGCGCTCCGGAATCCGTCAACCTTCACCGCTTCTATACGACGGGCGAGCCCACACGCTTCGGCCTGGCGCTGCGCAACCTCCTGGGTCTCGATGCTGCCGTCTGTACGGCAGCCTGGACGCCTGACGGCCAGCTCTGTGCGCTTGCAAAATAAACCAAACCATATCCCCTTTTCCCACGCGATTTGGGATATGTTTTGGGATATCTACGGATTCAAGCCAGGTGAGCAGACGCAGCGGCTGCCGGCGCCCATTTCGGGTGCTCGCCGGCAGCCGCTGCGAATTGCTGTTGAATCTCCCCTTTGCCCGGGGCGGTGTGGCCATCGATCTCAGAGCCGGATCCGGCTCCGAGATCGGTTGGTTCACGGACGGGGGGCGTCGCACTTCACGCGCCGTCGCACCTCCGGTCCGAGCAGCTCCGGCAACCCCACTGGGCTGCGCGGCCGCTTGCATGAGCAGTGAATGGTTTCATTTGACTCCTTTCGGGCTCGGTCGCGTGCGGCGAGAGATGATCGTAGCGCCGACCAGGCTCATTGTGATGAGCGCTGCTGCCAACGACCACCCGGCGGACGCCGGCTGACCGGAGGCGGCGAAATCGCGCAGAGCAACCGCGGTCGATGGGCAGGCAGGCCCCGTGATCTCGCCGGTCGGAGCCTGCGTGGCCGCCTTCACGCCCACCTTCACATCCCAACCCTGGCTCGCCTCGCGGTCCAGGGTCACCTGGAAGATGTGCGTGCGCGGCAGCGGCGGCTCGCTGTCGAGCTGGGGCGAGCAGTCCTCGAACTTGATGCCGGAGATCCCGGTGGCGGGATCCGTCCCAAGCACCACTTTGCAGGTGCTGGCCTGGCAGTTGAGGCCGCTGCCGCACTCGGGCCTCGTCGTCACGGTGGTGTAGTCGCTTCCGTCGATCGGAGAGACGATATTGTAGCAGGCGCCGATCTGCAGCGCCCAGTGGCTCAGTGCGTAGTCTTCATCTCCGTCTGCCGTGATGGCATAGGTCCAGGTGCTGGAGCCGTTCCCGTTATTGACGAAGCCCAGGAAGTCGATCTGATAACCTGCCAGGTTAGCTAAACTGCCGGCCAGCGCCAGACCGGTGAACGCCAGGACGAGGATGGCGCTGAGCATCCCCGAAAGCTTCAGTTGCATAACTCGCCGTCGCATGCGTGACTCTCCTCAACACTCCGATGCGTCCCATTGTGTCCCACAACCCAGGGGCGGATATCCGGCGCTGAGCGCCGACCTGCGCCTGCACGAGGCAGACGCCTGCTCCGGCTCATGCGCTGCCGATACATCCCCTCCTTCTTTGTCCCCGTCGGATGACTCTCCCGACACTTCTGTAATGGTCTTGGTAATGCTGGCCAGCATCCAAGGTCATTACACCATGCGATGGTTACAACGCCCATTACGGATTTCCTTCACATTCTCCCCGCCCACGACTCGTGTTGTAGCGCTCACTGCGGCGGCGCAGTGCAACGGCAGGCCTGCCAAAGGCTTGGCATTAGTCGTCGAGTGTGCTATCCTAGTGAGCGGCGCGGCATCGCTGGAGCGAACGAGCCAGCGTTCCGTCTGTTTCGAGCGCCGGTGACGAGGAAGCGCATGTTCCAACGCGACAAGTGGCCGTTCACCCCCACGCGGCTGAGTGAGATCGTCGACAGCGAGACCCTTGCGGTGGTCGAGGCAGGGTGTTCGTCGCGGCTGGGGCGGGCCCTCACGGTCCTCGACTATGCGCCCGACCAGGACAGCTTCGGCTACCGCATCGAGTCCATCAATCCGCAGCAGCACTGGGAGAAGTTCTGCGCGCTGCTGCGCAATCCGAAGGTGGTCGCGGGCGGCGACCGGGCCTGTCAGGACTGCGATCTGCGCGAGGCGCGCATCTCGCTGGCCGAATTCCGGCGATCGGGCGGCTTGAGCCGATCGTGTCCCTGCCACATGGGCCTCTACGGGATGACGCACGTCGTGCGCGTGCGGGGACGGCCGGTGGCGCTGCTGATCTCCGGCCAGCATCGTCCGCCCGATGGGATCGATGCTGTCATCGACAACGTGCAGGCTTTGGGCGCCGGGCGTTTTGCGCACATGCGCGTGGTCGACGAACCGATCCGCATGGCGTTGATTGCGCTCGCCACCGAGCTCGCGCCGGCGCCGACCGACTTCGCGGCCACCTTGCGCCGCGAGGCGGAGCACATCCAGCGCATCGCCGAGGTCGAGTACGAGCAGCGCCGCTATCTGTGGCAGCAGGCGTTCCTCGACGAATTGCGCGAGCCTGCTGAACACAATACGACCACCAGCCTGGAGCAGCTTCGCCAGGCCGTCACCGATCTGCTCGCACGTATCCAGCGGTTCTGCCGCTGCCAGTACGCGGTCTTTTTCGCCAGCATCCAGGAGGGCAACACGGTGCTCGCGCCGCTCGCTTCGGTCGGCGTGCCGGTTGGCATTGCCCGCAACCTGCCTCACTTCAACTGGAAGAAGGCCGGCCTGCCGCTCGAAGGGTTCGATGCCAAACGCTGGAGCATCACCGAATGGCGCCAGAAGGCCACCGCAGGCAGCATTCGCGGGGACAACAGCGACTATTTCGGAGGAGCCGGCTGCATCCTCCCGACTTCGCTCGGCAACCGTTATCGCGGGGTGCTCGTGCTGGGACCTTTCGCCGAACCGGTCGATCTGGAGGAGGAGAAACGCTTCTTGATCGAGGTCGCAGACATCGTCGGCTCCTCGGCCCTGACCGATCTGGAGCTCCACTATCTGGAGCAGGAGCGCAAGCGCTGGCGCTCCACCGCGATGCTGCTGACACATCAACTGCGCACCGCGTTGACACCGATCACGGCGCAAGTGGGCCGCGCGAAGTTTCTGGCCGGCAAGATCCACCGGGACGATGTGGGCCCGCGGGTGGTCGACCTGCTGCGCCGCGCGGAGGACATCAGCCTGTGGCTCGCAGAAAGCGCGCGGCAGACGCTTGAAGGCCATGTGCTCCACGTCGAGCCGGAGGACATGGACTTCGAGCGCTATCCGCTTTCGGTGCTGTTGGCGAACTGTGCCGAAGGCTTTGCGGCTGACGCTGAGCAGAAGCACCGGCATCTCGTGCTTGACCGCAGCGTCGAGCTGCTGCCTGAGGCCGACATCGACGTCGCACGCCTGACGATCGCGTTCAGCAACCTGTTGGAGAACGCGCTGAAATACTCCTACCCGAACACGGCCATCTACGTGCGCGCCAGCGTCTTTTCGACCGGCAACGCTGACACCGCAAGCGCACTGATCGAGGTGGACGACATCGGCGGCGAGATCCGCCTGGAGGACCGCGAGCGCATCTTCGAACAGGGCCAGCGCGGGTTGATCGGCGCAAAAATGGGGCGCATCCCCGGCACGGGCCTGGGCCTCTGGGAGGCTCGCGCCGTGATCGACGCGCACGGTGGTGAGATCGGCGTCACCTGCGAGCCGACGACGATCATGCGTTCCCAGGGCCTGGCATATCACGTGATATTCTCCGTCAGGGTGCCGCTGCGGCAGAGACGGAACGAGTAGCACCGTGACCGAGGCCCCTTTCCCAAAGCCGGATGAGGGGAGGAAAGCGAGGACCTTATGCCTCCGAAACCGCGCAGACTTTTGCTTTTCGAAGACGACTATGAGAGCATGCAGGATCTGAAAGAATACATCGAGGAGGAGCTCCACTGGGAGGTGCTGCTCTCCGCACAGACCGACATCCTGGATCGGCTGAAGCACGAACGCTTCGACGTGGTCGTTGTCGATCTGATGATCCACCCCACCAGCTTCGATGCAGACGGTCGCCAGGTCGAGAATGTGCACTTCGTAGGCGTCCCGTGGGTGAAGACCGGCCTGGAGTTCCTGCGTCGCCTGCGCCGCGGCGAGTTTGTGGGCGATACGGGCACGTCGCCCGATGTGCCGGTGCTCATCCTTTCGGCTGTCGCCGGCTACTCGGTCACCGACGAGCTGGGCAAAGCGATCCGTGTCAACGGTTATGTGGAGAAGCCGTTTCGCCTGCATGACCTGGTCATGCGCATTCGCACGCTGGTGAAGGAGTAGGGCTGATGCCGCCGCCTGGCCGCGACATGTGGAGCCTGAGCGACTCGCGCCGCGACGCCGAACGCTATCACCGGCTGCTGCTGGCGCTCGAACGCGCCACCGACGAAGTCAAGGAGATGGAGGACCGGGGCCGGCCAGACATGGATGAGGTGCTTGGCCGCTTGTTGCCCGACCTCACCAATGCGCTGAACGCCCGGCAGGGCTTCGTCGCTGCGGCGCGCGAGACCTCTCTCGGCAACTATCTCGAGATCACCGCGGCCCATCCCGCGGCCGAACTGCGCGGCCGCCGCCTGCCGTGGCGCGAGCTCTTCGCGCGATTGATCGAGGACAGCCGGCCGCGCGTGATCGATCCGCTGGGCGAAGAAACACCCGATCTCATCCCCGGACTGGAGCTCTTCGGCGCCACGGAAGCAATCCTTGTCCGCGCCCAGGGAGTCACCGGCAGCCGCGTCGTCGGCATCTGCAACAAGCGGGACGCCGAAGCCGGGCCGTACCTGGCATCCGACGGTCGCGTGCTCGACAACATCATCGAGCTGGTCGCCATCGGCGCGCGTGTGGGTGAGCGACATACGCAGGAGCTTCAGAGCGTCCATCGCACCTCCACTGCGGTCAGCGCGGAGTTTGAGCTCGAACGGCTGCTGCCGATGATCAGCCGCCAGGCCGCGGCCGTCTTCCGGGCGCCGGCGGCCAGCGTCATGCTGTGGGACGACGCCGAGGAGAACCTGGTCGTGAAGGCCAGCTATGGATTGCCCGGCGGCGTGGATCAGCCGGGGATTCCGAAAGACGCAATCCTGGCCGAGGTGCAGCGCCGCGGCGGCTACCAGCCTGTGTTTATGCCCGACCTCCAGCCGGCCCCCGCCGCAGGCGCGGCTACGGGCGAGCCCAGTGCGCTGCGTGCCGCCGTGTGCGCACCGCTGCTCACCTCCGGTCGCCTGATCGGACTGCTCAACATCTACTGCGAGGACGGGCAGCGCAATTTCACGCCCGACCAGGCCGATCTCACCATGATCTACGCCAACCAGGTGGCGATCGCGGTGCGCAATGCCTCGCTGATCGACGAGCTTGAGGAGAAGATCGATCAGTTGGAGGCAGCCCAGGTCGAGCTGGTCATCAAGGAGCGGATGGAGCAGGAGCTGGCCCTGGCGCGCCAGGTGCAGCAGAGTGTGCTGCCGCGCACCTTCCCGGATATCCCCGGCTATCGCTTTGCCGCCAGAAATGAGCCGGCCCGCCAGGTGGGCGGCGATTTCTACGACGTGATTCCGTTGGACGGCGACCGCTTCGGCCTGGTGATCGCCGACGTGTCGGACAAGGGGATGCCGGCCGCGCTCTACATGGCGCTGACGCGCAGCCTGATCCTGGCCGAGGCGCGGCGTGAACGGTCGCCGGCTGCGGTGCTGGCGAACGTTAACCAGATCCTCCTGGAGTTGGGCGGGCCGGGCATGTCGGAGCTGGGAGAGCCGAGCATGTTTGTCACGGCCTTCTACGGCGTGGTCGATCGCGCGACGCGGCGGCTGACCTACGCGCGGGCCGGGCACGACCGCCCGCTGCTGGCGCGCGTCGGCTCTGTTCAGGAGCTCAGTGGGCAGGGCGCGCTGCTCGGCCTGTTCGAAGGGGACCTGCTTCAGCTGTCAGAGGAGTGGATCGGCCTGGCGGCGGGCGACCGGCTGGTGCTTTACACAGACGGCGTTGTGGACAGTCTATCGCCTGCCGGAGAGGCGTTCGGCGAAGCGCGACTCAAGGCTTTTCTCGCCGCTCACGGCGATCAGCCGCCGCGCGAGCTCGGCGATGCCGTGTTCGCCGAGCTCACCGCATTCCAGGGCGGCGCCGAGCAGTTCGACGATATGGCCGTGTTAGTGGTCGAGGTGATGTGACCTCCATGCTCCGCCGCCGGCTTCCGCTCTCCCTGGCGCTGCTGATAGTTGCTTTGCTGCTGAATGCCTGCCAGCCGGCCCCGCGCAAGCTCCACGGCGTGCCCTATGACAAGGCCGAACCGGCGCCCGATTTGCTGCTCACCGATCAGTATGGCCGGCCCTTCTCGCTCAGCACCCAGAAGGGCAAAGTGGTGATCGTCTATTTCGGCTACACCTCGTGCCCTGACATCTACCCGATCACACTGGCCGTGCTTGCCCAGGTGTGGGCGCAGCTCAGTCCGGAGCAGGCGCAGTTTTTCCAGCCGATCTTCGTGACGGTTGATCCCGCGCGTGACACGGAGGCGGTGATCGCCCGCTATCTGAGCGCGTTCGAGCGTGGGCTGGGGGATGATCAGGGGCTCAGCTTCATCGGCTTGCGAGGGACGCCGGCCGAGCTCGACCCCATCATGGCGGCCTACGGCGTGCAGGCCGTGAAGCGGCCGCAGCCGGGTTCGGCAGTCGACTATACGGTGGAGCATACGGCATCCACCTACGTCATCGATGCGGCGGGCAACCTCGTCGAATGGTTTCCGTACGGCGCGTCAGTGGATAACATCTTGTGGGATGTACGATATCTTATCCGGAAAGGTGCAGAACCATGAAGCTGAAGGCGATTCTCGTCGTTGGCATGATCGTTGTGCTTGCGAGCGCCTGCGTCTCTCCTCCGGGCGCAGGTGCGCCCGCGGGCGTACCTGCGCCCGCGGGTGGCGGCGGCGCCATCCAGGCTGCCGATGTGTGGGCGCGGGCGGCGGCATCGGGCAACAGCGCCGCCTACATGCTGCTGCGGAACGGCGGTCAGACCGTCGATCGGCTCATTCGGGCGGAAAGCGATGTGGCAGCAGCGGTCGAGCTGCACAAGACGACTATGGAAGGCAACATGATGAAGATGGCGCCGGTGGAGAACATCGAGATCCCGGCGCAGGGGCAGGCAGAGCTCAAACCGGGCGGCCTGCACGTGATGCTGATCGGGCTGAAGCGCGAGCTCAAGCCGGACGAGAAGATCAGGCTTAAGCTTCATTTCGAAAAGGCCGGCGCGCAGGAGGTGGAGGCGGTCGTGCGCAAACCGTGACGGCTAGATGCCCGTGTGCTCGGGCATGACGCGGTGACGTGCAAGGCAGTCGTGCGCAAGTCACACGATGAGCATGCGGCTAACGCAGCACGAGCGGGAGATACACGCGCAGCGGACGGCTCAACAGCGCATAGTCGCTGAAGTGGCAAAGCTCTGCCTGGAGCGTGTTGTTGGCCGGGTCAGCCGAGTAACCGCCGCAGGGCGCAGCATCATGCCAGCGCGCGGCCGGCCAATCGTAGAGATACAGCCGAAGGGCGCTTTCATCCATGCCGGCGATCTGCGCGTCGCTGTAGCGAACGACGAGCGTGACCGGTTCCTTGAAGGTCAGGTCGGGAAGCAGGGCGAAGCCGAGTGCGTCGTCGCGAGCGTCCAGACCGGCGGTGGGCAAGTCGTTGATCGGAACACAGGTGACAGTGCGCGTCTCCGGCAGCGCCGCGGGCGGAAACGTCAGCGTGATGGTGCTCCCCCGAGCGTTCGTCAGGGCCAACGCGCCGCCGGCGGGCCCGACCTGAGCCGACACGCCCGCCGAATCGGCCAACACCGCATCCGCCTGACTGACGGCCGCTGACAGCGCCGTCGCTGCATCCTGGCCTTTCTCGATCACGTCATAACTCATCGTGCTGATGATCGTTCGAACGGCGTCATATCCTCGCACGCCAGGCTCTGTCCGGCCGAGGGGCAACAGCGCATAGGCCTGCGCATATTGCGGATCACCGGCCAGCTTCGCCACCATGCTGGGATGACCGCCGGCCGAGATGCGCACCGGGAAGTAGCTCGCGGCGGCCGCCCACCGGGCGGTCTGTGCTGGCTCGGCCAGCCAGCGCAGAAAGCGCCATGCCGCGAGATCCTCCGTCTCGGAATGGCGCAGGATCGCGGCGCCTGCGCCATAGGAGTTCACCGCCTCGTGGCCCGGAATGGCCGGCATGCGCGCCACGCCCCAGGCATGCTTCGCCCCCTGGTCCATCGCCATGCGGTAGTAGGGGATGCCCGTCGACGAGGCGGAGACGAAGCCGACCTGGCCGCGTCCCCAGACGCCAATCTCTTCGTTGGTGACGGCCGCGTAGCGCGCGTAGCCACCCTGAACCAACTCCCTAAAAAAGAGCAGGCTCTCCAGCCCGGGAGGCTCCCCGAAGCGGGAATGCCGGCCATCCGCCGCCAGCACGTCGCCCCCGCGCGACCAAAGCCAGCCGGCGAAGGTCGAAGCATCCTGTCGCAACAGCGTGCCAGAGATCGTTGCCGTCGTGAGCGACACGACGGCAGTTCGATACGCGTCCCAGGTCTGCGGCACGGTCAGCCCCCGGCTTGCCAGTAGATCGGCGTTATAGTACATCACCTCGATCGAGCGGCCGTACTGCAACCCGGCCATCCGCCCCCCATAGTCGGCCAGGCGGTAATTGTCAAGAATGCCCGGCTCGAAGTCGCCGGCGTCGATCCCCAGGTCCGGCTCTGCCAGGAAGTCATCCAGAAAGCGCACTGCGCCGTAGCGCGCAAAACTGGCAACCGCATTCGGATAGGCCAGGACAAGGTTAGGCAGCGTCTCCGCGTCTCGGATGGCGTCTACTACCTTGGCGGACAGCGCGTTGTAGCTGGCTTCGGCCCGTGTGGCCTGCACCGTGATGCTGTAAGTATTGGTGGCGTTGAACTCAGCGACCAACTGATCCAATGCGGTCGCGGAGGCGCCGGCGTAAATGTGCCAGAAGACCAGCGCGACCGGCTCGCGATCCGCGCTCCCCGGCAGGGCCGCCCCGGCGCCTGCACTGAGCGACGCGCTCAGCCCCAACGCCAGGATTGCCATCCATACCGACGCGATCACGATTCTGACGCGTCGCTGTGACGCTCGGGTCATCTCATCCTCCCGATTCACCTTGGTCCCTTGTCGCGGACACGCAACGCCCATTGCAGTGGGCGCCCTCGCGGCGCCGGAATTGGCGCCCACTGCCTGGATCGTCGAAGCGCAGCCCGCCCTTGACCGCTTCGCCCGACGCATCACCCGCGGTGCACCAGCGGCAGATAGACGCGCGGTATG
>CAYRFV010000214.1:0-9919 GCA_964423545.1 uncultured Anaerolineales bacterium
TCCCCTGGCAGTTGCCCATTCCGGCTCGCGTCAGGCCCTTCACGGCATTGGCATCCGAGGCGCCCTCGGCAACTGCGCGGCGAATCTCGCCCAGCGTCACCTCCTCGCAGCGACAGATAATTGTATCGTCGTCTGCCAGCGCGACCGTTCCAGGTCCCGGCGTGAAATGGCGGCTCAACGTGGCTGCGAATCGGCGCTGCCCCGACAACGCGCGCTGCTCCCTCCGTATCACATCCCCGACCGCAGCCTCCGACAGCTTGCCCAGGTAATGCGCCGCGGCGACGCCGGCGATCCGGCCCTCGATCTGCGCCATCGCCGCACCGCCGATGCCCGCTCCGTCGCCCGCCGCGAAGACGCCGGGCAAGCTGGTCCGCATGCGGGCATCGCGGCAGGGCACGAAGCCGCCCTGCTTCGGTCGGAACTCGTGCGCACACCCCAGCAGCCGGGATAGCTCCGTGCGGGGGAGCAGTCCATAGCCGAGCGCAAGGGTGTCGACCGCCACGGTCTCCGCAGTATGCGGCCGTGGCCGCCAGTCGTCATCCAGCCGGCAGATCGTCGCCTCCTCCACCTGGCCAGCGCCGCGTGCCTCCACGACCGCCATGCCCGTGCGGATCGGAACGCCGGCGCGCCGCAGGGTGCGCAGGGTGTCCCAGCCCTCCACCAGCCGGCTCCACTGTCCCCAGAGCGCGGCCGCCGCGTGCAGCGTGCGCCATCCCAGCCTGGCGCCCTCCAGGACGGCAACCACCCGGGCGCCGGACGCCACGAGCGCTGCGGCTACGGCGATCTGCAAGGGACCGGTCCCCGACAGCAGGAAGCGCCGGCCCGGCGGCATCCGTTGGCCCTTAAGGAACGCCTGCACACCGCCTGCCGTCATGACGCCCGGAAGCGTCCAGCCCGGGAAAGCGATGGGCCGGTCGAAAGCGCCCGGCGCCAGGATCAGGGAGCTGGCGGCCAGACGTCCGAGCGCCTGGCAGCCATGCAGCGCAAGCTCCCAACCCCGTCGGTCTCCCGCAGGGAATGCGCCCCAGACCAGAGCGCCACGGACGACGCGCACCGGGCTGTCGGCAAGCTGCTGCAAGGCGGCCTGCTGCGCGGATCGCAGCCTGCGGAGCGACCGGCTCACGCCGGCTGCGGGCGGACCGTGCCGGAAATAGCGGCCGCCGGGCTGCTGTTGGGCGTCGACCAGCACCGTGTCGACGCCGACTTGCGCGGCGGCCACGGCGGCGGCCATGCCCGCCGGACCCGCGCCCACGACCACCAACTCCGCCCCGAGCGTCGCAACCGGCCCCGCGGCCGGCTCAGCGCGAGCCATCGCGTCCCGACCTCGCCGGGCCGGTCTCGATGGCCATCCCCGGCGCGACCTCCGTGACGCATGCCCGCACATTCGGTTCCTCGTCGACCGTCACCAGGCATTCGTAGCAGACGCCGATGCCGCAAAACATCCCGCGCGGCTCGCCCCGCGTCGCCGTGTACCGGAACCCTCGCGTGCCGAGGGCCAAGAGCACGGCCGCCACCGATTCGCCGGCGAAGGCCGTGACCGGCCGGCCATCGACGAAAACCGTCACCGGCGCGCCGCGAATGGATTCGATCGGGGTGCTCTCACCAGAGGTCATGCGCCTGTCATCCTCTGCCCTGCCTCCACCAGTCCGTCAAGCGTAGGCCGAATGCCCGATCTCGCGATCCGGCGAGAACGGGGTAAGGTCCAAGTCGGCCTGTCCCCGTGTGACCCACTGCGCCACCAAGGCGCCGACCAGCGGCGTGACGATCACAGTCGACTTGAAAGCAGTCGCCAGGATCAGCCCCGGATAGTCAGCCACCGGGCCCAGGAACGGAAGCCCATCGGCCGTGAACGCGACCGGCGCAGCCCAGCCTCGCAGTACGCGCAGCCCCCGGATGGCAGGCAGGCGCCGGCTGACTTCGCGCGCGATCGCGGCCTGTCCGGCAAGGGTCGCGGTGGAGTCGAGATCGTCCGTGATCACCCCGGCTTCGCCCAACAGGAAATGCCCGTCCTCCGTCTGAGCGACCGCAAGGACCGCCTCAGAGGGCGTCCCCCCGCCACCTTCGTGCATCGTCTCGAAGAATGCTGCCGACGAAAGATGATTATGCAGGCGCAGATCAGAACGCTCGGTCACCAACGCCTGGCCGCGGACGTGCGGCACGGACCAGTGCCGGCCCAGCAGCCGGCCGAGTGCCCGCGTCCATGCGCCTGTTGTCAGGACGACCGCGCCGGCGCTATAGTGCTCACTGCGTGCCCTAACCCCCACCATCCGTCCCCCCTGAAGCTCGAATCCGATGACTTCGGTGTCAGGGTGGACGCTCAGCCCGCGGCGTCGTCCACGCCGGAGATAGGCTTGCATGAAGGCAAACGGCGAGACCTGGCCTTCCTCGGCATGATAGCACGCGCCCAACAGGCCGCAATGATCGAGCAAGGGCTCCAGTTCACCCAACCGCTCGGCTGGCACGAGCTCGGCCTCGATCCCGGCGGCGCGCAAGCGCGGGATGCGAGCGGCCATGATCCGCCACTGGGCCTCCGTCTCGATCAGCAGCAGGCTGCCGAGACGCCGATAGCTGACCGAGCAACCGAGTTCATCCTCCAGGCTGGCGAAGCGGCGATAACCGGCCATAACCATCGGCAGGCTGTACGCCAGCTCCGCATCTTGCACCTGGACGTTGCCGTAGTTGGCTCGCGAGGCTCCACCCGGCACGGGCCCGCGATCGAGGAGGGCTGTGCGCAACCCTGCGGCGCTCAACTCGGCGGCGGCCGCGCAGCCGATGTAGCCTGCGCCGACGACGACGGCATCAAAGGCCGGCATCGCTCGCCAGCCTGGCAGTCAGTTCGTCGAGCCCGGCGACGACCAGGTCGGGTCGGATCCCCTTTGCGGCGATCGCCGCCTCGTTGTCCGCGCCCGTGGTGACGAGGATCGTGAAGAGGCCCAGCCGTTTCCCCCCCAGGATGTCTGTGTCCAGCCGATCCCCCAGGATGGCGGTGGTCGCGGCGGATGCTCCCATGCGCGCCAGCGCCCGGTCGAGCAGCGGACGCTCAGGCTTGCCGATCACCACCGCCGCGACGCCCGTTGCCGCCTCGATCGCTGCGAGCGTCACGCCCGCCTCAGGCGCCAGGCCCTCCTCGGTGGGCACCAACAGGTCCGGGTTCGCGCCGACGAAGCGCGCCCCTTCGCGCACGTGGCGGATCGCGTGCTTGAGCTTGGCATAGTCCAGGCCGCGGTCTCCCCCCACGACCACGGCGGCGACCGGGCCCCGCCCATCGTCGAGCAGGGTGAATCCCGCGTCCAGCAGCGCCGACCGCAAGCCCACCTCGCCGATCACGAAGAGCGGCGCCGATGGCGGCAGCCGGTCTCGGAGGTGCGCTGCCGTGGCCAGCGCGGCGGTCAGTATCTGCTCCGGTTCAACGGGCGCGCCGAAGCCGGAGAGCTTTCTCCAATACTGCTCGGGCGTTCTGACCGTGTTGTTCGTGACCACGGTGAGCGCAACCCGCCGCTGCTGCAGGAGATTGAAGAACGGAAGCAAGCCCGGCAGCGGCCGATTGCCGGTCACCAGCGTTCCATCGAGGTCGCTGACAACTGCCCGGATCGATCGGAGCACGCCGGCCTCCGGCAAACGAAACCCCATCGGCGCTACAGCCCCAGCCGCGCCTGCTCCACGCTGGCGCCGCCGTGAATGATGGCAGCCAACGCACTTGCCATGCGGGTCGGGTCATCCGCCTTCCAGATATTGCGGCCGATGGTGGCGCCGGCTGCGCCGGCATCCATCGCGGCCCTGACCATCTCGAGCGTGCCGCCGGCATCCTCGCGCTGGGGGCCGCCGAGCACAACCACCGGGACATAACAGGTTGCGATTACGTGCTCGAAGCCCGGCGCGTACGACGTCTTGACCCAGTCGGCGCCCAACTCTGCTGCGACTCGAGCCGCAATGCTAACGCTCTTCAGCGTCCGATACTCCGGCCCACTGTCGAAGCCGCCAGGCACCATCTCGGCCATCACCGGAATGCCCCAGGGATGCGCCGCGCGGATCACGCGCGCCAGCACCTCCAGGGTCGCCTCCTCATGGCGCGACCCAGGAAAGGCAGTGACACAGAGCGCATCCGCGCCAAGGCGCAGCGCGTCTTCGATGCTGTAGAACTGCGCGCCCGGCCCATCCATCGAACCGAGCACCGTCCCCGCTCCGTCGATTCGCAGCACCAGGCCTACATCGGCCAGCAGCTCCTCGAAGCGCCGTGCCGTGCCGTAGCTGGCCATCACGGCATCCACGCCGCCCGCGATGACCTTGCGCAGAGTCTGCGCCATCACCTCGATGCCGCGATCCGGGCCTGAGATCATGCCGTGATCGCAGGCAACGATGAGCGTCCGCCCGTCAGGCCGGAAGATGCGGCGCATACGGCGTTTGGTCATGTTCAACCCCCGAAAAGTGCCAGGGCGCTGCGTTGATAGGCAGCAAATCCCTCGGCGTAGAGACCGGCGCACGATGGGTCGGGTGCAAGGTGGCGCACCGGCGGCTGAAGCTGAGCGAGGCCCGCCTCAAGCGTAGGGAAAACGCCGGCCCCCCACCCCGCCAGCGCGGCCGCACCCAGCGCAGCCCAGTTGGCATAGTCGGCGAGCACGATCGGTGCGCCGGTCACATCGGCCAAGATCTGAGGCCAGACGGGGCTGGCCGTGGCGCCGCCCGAAACCCACAGCTCGACGACCGGCAGCCCGGAAACGGCCAACCGCTCGAGCGCCCACCGCACTTCGTAAGCACATCCCTCCAGGATGGCCCGCGCCAGATCAGCCCGCGTGTGCACCAACTGCAGGCCGACGAACGCGCCGCCCGCCCCGGCGTGCGCCACCTGCGACGGTCCGCTCAGCGGAAGGAAACGCAGGCCTCGACTGCCTGCCGGGCTATCGCCGCCGGAAAGCGCTGCATCCAGGCAGCGATAGAGCGCCTTCGTCTCCCGTCGCTCAACAGGGTCCGGCGACTGCCACGCCTGGGCCAGCCACCAGTCCACCGTGGCGCCAAAGCCACCCAGGAACTGCGAGAGGGTCCACCGTGCAGGCATGGCATGAAAGCTCAGATCCATGCGAGGCGGAACGCCGGCGCGCTGGGGTGATGCGACCACCCCAGTAATGACCCAGGCAGTGCCGGTTGCCAGCGTCACTCTCCCCGGCCCCGTGACGCCCATCGCCAGGGTGGCGCAGGGCTGGTCGGCGCCACCGGCCATGACGGGCGTCCCGGTCGGCAAACCGGTGCGCCTGGCTACCTCTGGAGTGATCCCGCCCAGCGGCCGGCCCGACCATCCTAACGCTGCCTGGGCAGTCGGATCGACGCCGCCCAGCGCACAAAGCTCGGCGCACCAGCGGCCCGTGTCCACATCCACCAGAAGCATCTCGGCCGCCGCGGAGAGGTCGGTGCTGAACCGCCCGGTCAGGCGGTGGATCAGGAAGTCGGCGGCGCCGAGGTAGCGCCTGGCCCGTGCGTGAACCTCCGGTCGCTCCCGGCGCAGCCAGGCGATCGTCGGCAGGGGAAGGCCGGGAAACGGATGCCACCCGCTCAGTCGATGAATTAGCGCGGCGACGCCGTCTCGCTGCCATTGGTCAACGATCCCTGCGCTGCGGCTGTCCAGCCAGGTGATCATGGGGTACGCCGGATCACCGTTCTCCAGCGCCGGGATGATCGAGCCGGCCTGGGCGGCCAACGCCAAGGCCAGGATGCGCCAGCCCTGCGCCCGGTTCACCAAATCCTGTAAAGATTCGATTAGCGCAAGCCAAACCTGCTCCGGATCCTGTTCGACCCAGCCAGGATGCGGCGTCAGCAACGGATACGATCGGCTGGCAGCGGCCACCTCGGCGCCATCGAGGGCAAAAAGGATCGCCTTCGTGGAGGCAGTGCCGATATCGATGCCGACGATCCCATCAGGCATATAAAGTCACCCCCCTGCCGGAATGCCCGCCGGTGCGAACGCAGGGCCTCGCAGCCGGCTCAAGGCTCATTGGCCTCCGGCAGCATCTACGGCATCGAGACGGCGCCGATGATGCCCCGGTAGCCGCGCTCGGCCGCCAGCAAGTCCGCCACTGAGACCCGCTCATCGACGATGTGCGCATCTTCCTCCCGACCGGGACCGAATCCGACGGTGGGCACACCTGCGAGGCCGGCGCTGTAGGCGGCATTCGTACAGAAGCGGTAGGCGCCCATCTGGGGCTCGAGCCCCGCGCTGCGCAGACCCTGCGCGGCCGTGAGCACAAAAGGATGGTCCGGAGGGAAGAGGAAAGCCGGCAGGAACTTGGGGCCGCGCAAGAGGGATCCCGTATAGGTCGTGTGCTCGCCCTGAGCGACGGTCGCAGTCAGCTCGATCCCTGCCAGCTCGGGCAGGCTAGTGATTGCTGCCAGCACGCTGCGCTCGGTCTCGCCAGGCATCAGGCGCCGGTCGTAGGTCACCCGACAGCGGCTGGGGATCACGGAGTACGCGGGGTAGGGGTCGGAGATGATGTCCGTCAGCGCCATGATGCCTGCGCCGAGGAACGGCTCGCTCGGCACCGGGATTCGCTCCACCGCTGCCACCACGCGCAGCATATCGTGCACGGCGTTCCGGCCGAGGTGCGGCGTCGATGAATGGGCCGGCCGGCCGATGGTCTCCAGGTGGAGCTCTGCGCGGCCGCGGCCGCCCCGGTTGAGCTTCAGGTTGGTCGCCTCTCCGATAACGACGAAGTCGGGCGCCACGGCATCCATGACCGTCTTGAGCGCCGCGCCTTCCAGGTTCTCCTCCATCACGGTGGCGCTGACCGCCACGCGGCCCCTGAGCCGGCTCCGATCGAGGCTCGCCGCCGCCACGATCATGGCAGCGATGGCCGCCTTCATGTCGGCTGCGCCGCGACCATAGAGGAAGCCGTCCTCGACGTCGCCCCCGAACGGATCGTGCGACCAGGTCACGCCAGGCGCAATCCCCACCGTGTCGCAGTGGCCGTCGAGCAGGAGGGTCGGTCCGGGCAGCCGGCCCTCGATCAGACCGATGGCGCTGCCGTTCTTGTCGCGCCAGGCCCGGTCGAATCCCAGGGCGACCATCTGCGCCAGAATCAGACTGACCACCGCCCTCTCTTCTCCGTAGCGGCTGGGGCAGCGGATCAGAGAACGAGTGAAGGAGATGAGATCGTCGTTCGCCATGTCGTTGCTTTCATCACAGGCCCCCCCCGAGCGGTGTACGCCGCTTGGGGCATCACCGCGGCCAGTTCCCATAGGTCAGCGCCTCCGGCTTGCACACTTCGACGCACAATCCGCAATACCGGCAGCGGTCTTCGAGCAGGATCTGCTTCAGATCGGGCGACTTCGGTTTATCGCCTTCCATTTCTCGCGCATCATACGGACAGAGCACGACGCAGAGGTCGCACTTCGTGCACTTCCGCGGCTCGAACTCGAACGTGAGCGGCGCCGTATCCTCCTGAGCGTGCAGATGCTTGAGCGCCGCACCCCGCAAATCCGCCAGGCGCGCATGCTGGTGGGCATCCAGCCAGGCGCCCAACGCCTTGTGCGTGCGCTCGAACCATTCGAGGCCGCGCAGCAGCGGACCGGTGCACACCCCGAGCGCATTCGCGCCGACCATCGTCATCTCGACCGCATCCTCGGCCTGGATGATGCCGCCAGTGCCCACGATCGGCGCGCCGAAACGGATCGCCAGCTCTGAGACGACGGCCTGGGCGACAGGCCGGATCGCCGCACCCGACATCCATGCCCGGTTTCCCGCGCCCCCGATAGTGGGTTGGCCCGTCTCGATATCGATCTGCAGTGTCGGTCCGATAGAATCGATGGCCGTGAAGCCGTTCGCGCCGGCCCGCAGCGCGGCTTCGGCAGCGGGATACAAGTCGTCTCCCCAGTTGAAGGTGAGCTTGGCCAGGATGGGCAGATCGGTCCGCTCGCGCACGGCGCGCACCAGCCCGACAATGGTGTCCTTGGTGTACGCCACACATTCGATCGCATCCACAACCCCAGTGGCCGCCACCGGGCCGGCGATCACCTCACCCTCGGCGGGCGTATGGCCGATGCTGGCGATGAGTGCGCCGGGGTGGCCAGCCATGGCCGGCAGCTCCCGCGCGACCCACTGCTCCCACGACAGGTCGGCCCACTTCTCCGTGTTGAACAGCGTGGCCCGCAGGTTGGACGACCTCGGGACCACCATGTGCGGCGTTGGGTTGATGGCCGGCTCCAGCCGCAGCGTCTTGGTTGTGACGCCTCCCGCGCCGGCGCGATACGCCTCCCACAGACCCGTGGCATCGTATGACAGCGGTCCTGACGCCAGGATGAAGGGAGACGGCATCTCGACGTTGAAGAGCGTAGTTGTCAGTTCAGCCAATGGATTCTCCTCGGTTCGCGCCGCGGCCGGCGCCCGCTCGATAGCGCCGCGCCCTCTTCACCACAGGCGTTCGGTCGCCTGATGCACCCTGGCGCGCTGCGCCGCCTCATCGACTCCCAGCACGCAGCCTTCTCGCACCCGCACCTGACCTGCGACCATCACCATTCGCACATGAGCATGGTTGCGATAGAGCAGCAGTTGGTCGTAGAGGTTGCCGGCGCTGGCCGGGGTAGGGAAACTGGCGTCGATGAGCTGCAAGTCGGCCTGCCAGCCCGGCGCCAGCCGGCCGACGCGCGCCAGGCCGAGCGCACGCGCGCCGCCTTCCGTTGCCAGGCGCCAGACCTCACGAGCGGGCATCACTCGCGGGTCCTGCCGGTGCGCCTTATGGATCAGGAACGCCCCGCGCATCACTTCGAAGAAATCGGTGATATACCCATCGCTGCCCAGGCCTACGGTCACGCCTGCGGCCACCAGATCGGGCGCCGGTGCGACGCCGCCGCCAACCTCACAGTTAGAGAGCGGCATGTGAGTCACGCGGACGCCCCGGCGTGCGATGATATCGATCTCGGCGGGCGTAAGCTGCACGCACTGCGAGGCCAGCATGGCCGGTCCTGCCACCCCCAGCCACTCATAGTATTCGAACGGACGCAGCCCATAGCGCCTCAGCGCCTGCTCCGGCTCATAGACCCCCTCGGAGACGTGCATGTGGACCAACGCGCCTTCAGCGGCGGCCATCTCGAACGCCTGCCGGATGAAAGCCGAGTTACAGGTGAAGGTGGTATGGTAGCACATCAGGCCAGAGACGAGACCGTTGCTCTCTCGACTGAGTCGCTCGCAGACGCGCATGAATTCCAGGTTCTCAGCCAGGCCCAACTGCCCGTTCTCGCGGCTCAGGCGCTCAGTCGCTTCGAACGAAAGGATGCCGCGGACGCCGCGCGCCCGCACAACCTCCGCCTGCGCCGCGAGACAGCCAGGGATGGCATGCGGTCCTTCGGTGCAGTCATAGAAGCTGGTGATGCCGCTGCGCAGCATGTGGGTCAGGTTGAGATCGGTCGCGGCGCAGATCATCTCCGCATCCAGCCGGTCTTCCACCAGCGGCCACCAGAAATCGACAAGAAAAGGCCAGAAGCCGGAAGGGGCTCTATCGAGAGGGATGCCGTGGGCCAGCATTCCGTAAAGGTGGGTGTGCGCATCGACAAAGCCGGGCGCGAGCGCCTGCTCTTGCGCCGCAAGCTGGACATCGGACGGATACAGCCGTCGCAGCTCGTCGTTCGGCGCGACCGCAGCTACGGTGTCGCCGACTACGCGCACGCCCCAGCCCGGTTTCGGCGCAGCGCCGGGGATGTCGATCAGCCAGTCGGGCAGAATAAGGACGCCGGTCATCGACTGCCTCCTGCGGTGTCACATGCCACGGGCCCGGCGGCGCAGGAATCGCCCGCGCCCCGACCGGCCGGTGAATTCGCCATCCCGGGCGATCACTTCCCCGCGCGATATCGTCACGACAGGCCACCCGGCCAGACGAAAGCCTTCGTAGGGCGTGTAGTCGCAGTGCTCATGCAGCCGGATGCCAGCGGGAGTCTGGCG
>CAYRFV010000215.1:0-9906 GCA_964423545.1 uncultured Anaerolineales bacterium
GCTGGCGAAGGTGGCATGCAGACAGGCGCGCAGCAGATCGCGCACATTGTAGCTAACAATGACGACCGCCAGTGCGTCACCGTTCGCACGATGGGCAGCGTCGTTGGCTGCCGCGGGAGCAGGCGCTGTCCACGCCGGCCCCATCTTCCCCCCATCCTCGCCCACTGCCTGCTCACGTCTCTGACCGGCTCACGGCGCGCCGACCGCCACACTGATCCGGTCGATGTAGTTGTTCGCCACCTCGACGAATTCATGGATCAGCCCGCCCCACCAAAACTGGGTGCCCACCGGCGGCTTCTGATCGACCTCAATGCAGCCATCGACCTGGCTTCGTTTTCCCGGCAGCAGGTAGTACTGCGGTCTGCCGTCGATGATGCGCTCTTCCAGGTCCTCTTTGCGTCCGATCGCCCATCGAAAAGGAAAATCGACGCCGGTCGTATCGAAGTTGACGCCGAAGCGCCAGACCCCGGCCTGCTGGTACCAGGAATCCTCGTTGGCGCGCTTCGCCAGGGTGTTGTAGTTTTCGCTGAACTTGAACGTCTGGCCCGGCCACGGACCGGCGGTCCGGATCGGCACCGGTCCGATATTCTCAACCGTCGCAGTGAAACAAAGGGTTTGCCCCAACGGTACGCTGACCACCCGATTGACGTCGCCGCGCCAGTCGATCTCCCCGCCAGCCACGTCGGCGCGCGGCTTGCCCCCCTCTCGAATGGTCAGGGTGGACGAGACTATGACGCGGTTGCCGACCTTGTCCTCGGCTTCACCGTAGACCACATAGTCGCCGTCCGGCGGCGGCTCGGCAAAGAGGTCGACGCCGCCGTCATAATCGTATCCGTGATAGCCGATCTCGCCGGGCGCCACCTTGGCCCGCGACTCCTTCTCCTCGACGGGGTACTTCAGCCTGGGCTGGCCCGGCGCCGTCTCTGCCGGCTCCAGGTAGACCTGGACGCGCTCGGCCTGTTTGCTCAAGTAATAGGCGATCGAAACGCGATCCCGGATGCTGTCCTGGTTGGGTGTGAATTCCTGCGGAACGACGGTGAAGTTGCGCAGCTCAGGCAGCACCGTGTCTGCGCCCGAGAGGCTGATCTGTCCCTGGACCTTCTCAGTGCGCCCGGTGTCGTCGGTCGCTTCCACCACCCAGGTATACTCGCCGTCCGGCAGCACCCGGCTGGCTACCAGCATCCGCCCGCCGGCCACCGGCTGCATCTCCGGATCGTTGATCGCGCCACCCCAGAAGACATCGTACCGGCCCGGAGAACGCCGCTGCGCATTGCGGAAATAATAGTGGCTGCCCTGGGCATCCACGAAGTAGATCGACACGTTCGCGGGCCGGCTGATGCGGTAGTTGATGTGCGTGACATCGTCGCTTCCGTCAGCGTTGGGCGAGATCGCCGCCGGCGCCACCTTGACCTCGGAAAGCAGCGGCCCGAACGCACAACTTCCCAGCACGAGAGCGACCGCAGTCAAGAGGATGACCGGAACGGATCGGGCAAGCACCCGCACAGAGAACCTCCAGCATTGAACAGGTCACCAAATCACCGGGCCGCCGATTTGCAGCCCGCGAAGCAGTCTAGCAGATGGTGAGCGGCGCGTCAAAACCCCTTGTTCATCCCGCCGGCAGACGGATCGGGCCGAGGCGGACGCGCTTTCCCCCTGGATTGTCAGCCACATCTCGGATGTCCAGGCCCGATGGGTCTGCGGCATCATAGACCGCCAGGGTCACATAGTAGTCGCCGGATGGACGTTCAGCAGGGAGCGGCAGCGGATACACGCCGAAGAGCGCCTGGCCGGGCCGCCATCGTGGAGCAGGATAGTTGTAGCCGGCCGGCCGGCCGTCCCAGCGGCCCACTTCGCGGCCTGCTGGATTCTCCAGGATCAGCGAAACGCGGTAGTCGCGCGCAAGGGCGTTCAATCCGCGCCAGTAGACCGTGATCTGCCCGTTGACCGGATCGTCCCAGCCAAGCAGCGCAAGCTTGTGGTCGAAGTTGGCTGTGGTGGCATGGGCCGGTTCCGGTTCGGTGGGAAAAGCTGCTTCCGGTGGCAAACGCCAGCGTCGCAGCCCGAGCTGCCAGAACTGGCCCGAGACCCGCTCCTCGCGGCCAGCGCGATCGAAGAGATGGGGCACGATGCCGATCGGGTCGACCGTCTCGTCCTGCCAGTTCACCAGCCAGACCCCCGTCCTGCCGGCGAGCGACGCGGCCAGGATTTGCCCGGCGTCGTAGCCGAGCGCCGCATTCACGTCCAGGATGTCGATGTCAGGGAGGCGTATGGCCGCGATATCAGGCGCGTAATAGTCCCACGCGGACCACGCGTGGCCCGACACCAGCACCACCGCCTCGTCCGGTGCGATCCGCGCCCGCACGGCGGCGGCTGCCTCACGCCACTGCGCCTTCGTAAACGCGGCATCGGTGAACCAGTTGCGCAGGCTTCGCAGCGAGACAACGACGAGGAATACGACCAGAATGGCGGCAAGTAGTTGCGAGACGTGAGCCGCAACTCGTGCAGCGCCATAGCCCCGACCGAACTCGCCGCCTGGCGCACCTCCAGCGGAGCGCGTGGTCTGCCGCCGAGCTGCCGCCGACCAGCGCCCGCCGGTCAGCGTCCCAAGTCCTCCGGCCAGGACGAGCAGGTAAGCCGGGGATGCCATCATCAGGTAGCGCGCATTGAACTTCGGCGTGCGCGAAGCGAGCGCCAGAACGGTTAGGATCGGGACGAACAGACAGACGAGGAGGTAGACCAGCGTCCAAAGCGAACTCGGCGCTGCGCTCCCCCTCTCTCCCCCTGCCTTCGTCTCCCGCACGCCCTGCCACAGCAATGACGCAGTCGCCAGCCCAAACGCCAATCCAAACCACGGCAACAGACGCGTGGCGTCAATCTCCAACATCATCTCCGGCGCGCCCGCGGCGAAACTCACGGCCACGTGGCGCACCGCCTCGCCGAGCTTCAGCGTGCCTTGCCAATACGAACGATCGACGCGATACCGCGTCAACATCGCGGGAACCCATGGCAAATACAGACACACGATGGCGAGGACCGCGCCGCACCAGGTGAGCAGCCGTTGCACCGCCAGGATGCGCGAATCGGCGCGAGCGAACCCCCGGATGCATGCCAGAATCACGCACACGCCGTAGGCCAGCAACAGAAACGCAGCGAAGTAGTGGGTGTAGAGCGCAGCAACCGAGACCAGGATGAAGACCAGCCACCACTTGGCGGATGACGGCCTGGACCCCCAGGACAGAGCGGGCGACCCCGGTTTCGTCCCTCGCCTTTCATTCCCGGTCGCTCTCAATAGCGCATATCCGGCCAGCGCGCCCAGGAACGTGAGCTGCGCATACATGCGCGCTTCTTGGGCAAAGTAGACGTAGAGCGGGAAAACTGCCCCTAGCAGCGCAGCCGCCAGCCCGGAGATGCGACCTACACGCCCTGCCCCGAACAGCTGGCGGGCCAGCGACCACAGCACCCCAACCGTCAGCAAGCTAAAGCAGACCGACGGGAAGCGCAACGCCCACTCGCCGCGACCCTCCAGCCGCGTCCAGCCTGAAACCAGGTAATAGTAGAGCGGCGGCTGGATGTCGTCCGCAGTCCACCGGGTCAGCTCGGGAATTCCTTGCGCCGCAACGTACGCCGTCACCGCTTCGTCGTACCACAGGCTCTGTCTGTCGAGCCGGTGCACGCGTAAGGCAAAGGCCAGCAGCAGGACGATCACAAGCGCGAGCCGCGACGCGTCGAACGCCAGGCGTGCCGCCGGGCTACCTGCTTCATCGGTTGAGTGGATCGCGTTCATTCCTGCGACAAACAAGCCGCCGGCGCCATGAGGCAGGCCAGGTCAGGCCGCGGTCCGGCCAGCGGTTTCACCGCTACTCTCCCCAGGACGAATTCGTTGCCGTTCGCGTTCCCGCTGATGCTGCCCAGCCGCTTCCCGGTTTGCGGATCGTACCAACCGATCACGAGCTTGTATTCGCCCGGCGCCAGGTCGGCGGGGATCGCCACGGCGTGCGCCCCCCAAACCGCCTGCCCGCCCGGCCAGCGATGGGTAGGCAGCTGTGCAAACCATGTCGGCGTCGCATCGCCCGTGGCGACCGTGTCGCCCGCCGCATCCCGCAGGTGCACGAAAACCCGGTAGTCGCGCGTCGTTGCACCCATCTCCGGCGCCCAACGGAGCATCACCGAGAGATCGCGACCTGGAGCGACCGCCGGTCGGAACGCGATATCGGTCAGCCGCACCGACCAGTTGTCGCCAGCAAAGCGCGCTTCCATGGGATACTTCTCGCGCGGCCCAATGAACGGAACAAGCCATCCATCTTGTCGCTCCAGCGGAGCCAGGATCACGCGGCCGTCGGCGGTCGCCGTTCCCTGTGCGCTTGCGCCGATCTGGGGCGACCAGGTCCGCCCGCCGGCGCTCACTGCAATCGCCGGCGCCCAAATCATGGGCAGATGCATCGGCAGCGTCTCGACCGCGATTGTCTCGCCCGGCTGCCAGCGCGCAGGGGGATACCATAGCAAAGCCGGCGTCGCCTCTGCAGCCGCCTCCCCAACCACTGACCCGTCAGGTGCAGTAAACTGCATGGACAGCGCCACATCCTCGTTCAGTGGAGCCAACGGCTGCCAGTAGAAGCGTAACGCCGTGCGCCGCCACTTTGCGTCATCGATCACGTCGTAGCCAACGAGCTTCAGGCGCTCTCCAAACGTTATGTCGAGTTGGTACTCCGGGCGGACGGCTGGCGCGCGCGCAAAATCGTAGAACGCATCCGGCACGGCCGACCGGTCGCGACCCTTTTCCAGCAGGATGTAGCCGTCCGCGGCATCGGCCACGCCCCATCCTGTCGTCAGGAGGCGGTCGATCTCCCGGCGGATATCGGCAGGATGGCGGTCGGTTGTGCCTGAGACATCGACCAGAACCCAGTCCGCCTGGCCGAGCCACGGGAACTGGTAGATCAGCCTGCGATGGCTAAGGTGCGGGTAGAGATCGGTCGTCACACTCAACGGCGCGTCAGGCGGAATCTGCGCGATGAAGCGATCCAACCGGCGCTCGTGAGCGGTCACCTGTGGCCAGCCGCCGGGCGCGAGCCGGGCAAACTCGCGTCCTATGACCGTGTAGCCGGCCAATACCTGCGCTGCGAGCGCCCCGGCTCCCACCAGCGCAAGGCTCATCGGCAGCGAGGCGCGCGTCCCTGCGATCGGCCGAACCTGCGCATCGAAGCGGTGCAGGCCAGCCAACGCGGCCACGGTGAAGTAGGGCGCCAGCGGCGCGGAGTAGTGCAGCTCACCCGCATACTGCATCGGAAACGAGCTGAACAGGTTCGCCAGGAGAAGTGGCAGGCTCAGAAGCAAGATCTCAGGCCCGAGCAGCGCCAGGAACGCCGTAGGCATGAGCAGGCCGATCAGATAGCGCACGCGCCCAGGCTCCGTCGCAACCCCTAACACCACGAGCGGACGCGAGACAAACGACCGGAGGATATCGGTGACGCTGTCTCCCAGCGCACCGTAGCGCGCGGCGTACGGCGTCTGTGCCAGGCCGTAGGCCTGCTCGGCATAGTGTGGAATGATCACAAACGTCGCGACGCCGAACCATGCCAGTCCGATCAACACCAGCACAGCGCCGACCACCTCGCCGCGGCGCCTGCCTGCCACAGCGGATGATTGCAGCGCCGTCCCCTGCCTCGCTACGATCAGCGCGTACACGCCCAGCAGTGCAGTCAGCAGCGCCATGCCCTCCTGCACGCACATCAGCAAGAGCGCAGCAATGGCGAATTGAAACCAGCGGCGATCCTCACCTGCCCACAACGCCCACGCGATGAAGACCGGCGCCAACGCCAGCGCGTGAAACTCGGCAACGGCGGCCGCTTGCAGCGCCGGCGTAAGGAGATAAGCGAGCGCAAAGACGACCGCGCCCCATGCAGGGAGCGCTGGGCGGTCATCAGGAGAATCCGAGATCCGAGCGCCGAGCGCCGCGATTTTCCGTTTCGCCAGTAAAAAGATCGGCCACGCGCCGAGCGCCAGCACAGCCGCCTGCAGCGCCAACAGCGCACGCACATCGTCCCAGAGCCAAAAGACCGGCGCGACCAGCAAGAAGAGCGGCTCAACATGATCCGTGAGCCGCGTGCTCACCTGGTCGTCCTTGATCTCCTGGAGAATCCGGCCATGCGCCGTATTCCAGATCGCCAAATCGATCTGGCCCAGGTCGGCCTTATGCGTGCGATGCGCCTGATGCAGGCGGATACTATAGGCGGAGAACCAGGCCGTAAACACGAGCATCGCCATGATGACGACGACCGACGGCAGACGACCGGACGCGGATGGCGCGTGTCCTGACGCCGATCGCCCATCCATGGTTGTCCGCAGGCGTTCTGTGGTGTGCGAGCTATCGTCTATCATGCGACTTCATGCGTCGCCAGGCTACCAGCGAGACTCCTGCTCCCAGCGCCTCGCCGACCACCATCCATAGCCTGGCCATGATTGCGATCACGGCTGCGACGGGCAGGGGCATCAGTGGGAACAGCAACACCGCCATCACGCCTTCGCGCACGCCGAGGCCGGCGGGCGTGAGCAGCGACAGATAACCGACCACGTATGCGGTCGCCCATGCCGCTACCAGATAAGGCGCATCGCGCCAGGCGATCGGCGTCAGGGCGCGCACCAACATCGCGAAGTTCAGCCCCATCGCCATCCAGACGACGAAATAGCGGGCGATCAGAATCCAGATTTGCCCCCAAGTCAATGTGACGCGGATGGCTGGCCGGCCCAGCTTGCGAAAGATCCAATTGAGCAGCCGCTCCAGGATGCGCGGCTGAAGCAGCAACAGTCCCAAGGGAACGAGCCACAAGAGCGGGCGCAGCCTGCTCAGCCACACTCCTTCCCCTCGCACGGCGAAGTAGACCGCCGCGATGACGATGCCAACCGCAGTTGAAATCGCCTGGTGGAGCACGATGCTCGTCAACGTGACCAGCCGTGGCACCCCCGCGTCATGTGCGAGCTCGGCCATCCCCAGGAACTGCCAGACATTGCCAGGGATGTAGCGCAGAATGTTGCTGAGGAACCAGATCGGCGCGGCAGTGCGAAAAGACAAGCGCCCACCCAGGCTCGCCAGTATCAGCCGCCAGGTGTCGAGTTCCAACAGCCACGTCAATTCCAGGCCGGCAACTGCCAGCAGCGCCCAGCCCGGTGCAAGCCGCCACTCGTAGGCCTGCAGCGCCGACCACTGGCTGGCAACCAGCGCAATCAGGAAGCCCGCGGCAGCGACAAGCGCCGCGATCCGGGCCAGCCGTTTCCAGGGCACGCGCATGCGGGCCATTGTAATACAAAGCGCCCAAACCCGGTAGAACGGCAATTTGGCTGCGCTGGCAGGTCGCGCTATCATTGGCGCATGGACCTTGCCCAGGCTTTTGCGGAGCGCCGCATCCTGATCACCGGCGGCCTCGGTTTCATTGGCTCGAACCTGGCGCGCCGCCTGGCGGGAAGCGCAGCTCAGATCACATTGGTTGACAGCTTGATCCCGGAGTACGGCGGTAATCTATGCAACATTGCTGGGCTTGAGGATCGGGTGCGCATCAATATCTCCGACGTGAGAGACGAGCACAGCATGGCCTACCTGGTCCAGGGCCAGCACTATCTCTTCAACCTGGCGGGCCAGACCAGTCACCTTGACTCGATGCAGGACCCCTACACCGATCTGGAGATCAACTGCCGGGCGCAGCTCTCGATCCTGGAAGCCTGCCGCAGACACAACCCCGGCGTCAAGATCGTGTTCGCAAGCACGCGCCAGATTTACGGCCGTCCCGACTACTTGCCGGTAGATGAGAAGCATCTGCTTCGACCGGTGGATGTCAACGGCATCAACAAGATGGCAGGCGAGTGGTATCACATCCTCTACAATAACGCCTACGGCGTTCGGGCGAGCGCGCTGCGACTGACCAACACCTACGGGCCCCGGATGCGCGTGAAGGACGCGCGCCAGACCTTCCTCGGTATCTGGATCCGGCTGCTGGTCGAGGGCCGACCGTTCGAGGTGTGGGAGGGCCAGCAACTGCGCGATTTCACTTTCGTCGAAGATGCGGTCGATGCGCTGCTGCTTGCCGCAGCATCCGACAAAGCCGATGGTCGCATCTTCAACCTGGGCGGCGACGAAGTGATCAGCCTGGAAGCACTGGCGCGGTTGCTGGTGGAAGTCGGCGGTGGAGAATATGTGGTGCGCGCCTTCCCCGCCGACCGCAAACGCATCGACATTGGCGATTACTATGCCGATGATCGTCTCATCCGGCAGCAACTGGGCTGGCAGCCGCGTGTGTCGCTGCGCGAGGGGTTAGCGCGGACGGTGGCGTTCTATCGTGAGCACCTACCGTGCTACCTGTAGTGGTGCTGCTGCACGCTGCGCACCCGGGCCCCTGGTTGCTGCTGCCGAGGAGAGGGTATGCCCCCGACGATTCCCCAGACTGACCCGCGCGCCAACTACCTGGCGCACCAGGAAGAAATCGACGCGGCCATCACGGCTGTCCTCACCGGTGGCCGCTACATCCTGGGCGAGCAGGTCGCCGCGTTCGAACGCGAGTTCGCGGCCTACCTGGGCACAAGCCAGGCAATCGGCGTAGGAAGCGGCACCGATGCGCTGCACGTGGCTCTGCGTGCATGCGGCATCGGCCCGGGCAGTTGCGTCTACACGGTATCGCACACTGCCGTCGCCACCATCGCCGCCATCGAGTTGGCTGGCGCTGCGCCGGTGCTGGTCGACATCGACCCGGGAAGCTTCACCATGGATCCGAGCCGGCTCGAAGAGACGGTGCGGCGAGCAGAACGCACCAAGAGCGGAACGATCGGTTCGGCATCTGCCGGACCGCACCTGCGGCGTGCGAGCGGTCGCACATCGCGAGCGGCCCCCCGTTCCGCTGTGCTCCCCGTCCACCTCTATGGCCACCCCGCGGATATGGCGGCCATCCTGGAGATTGCGCGACAACATGACCTCTGGGTCATCGAGGACTGTGCGCAGTCTCACGGCGCCGCCATTGGAGCACACAAGACGGGGGCGCTGGGCGACATCGCCGCCTTCAGCTTCTACCCGACGAAGAACCTCGGGGCGTTGGGTGACGGCGGAGCAGTCGTCACGATTGATCCGGCCTTGGCTGAGCAGGCCCGGCTGCTGCGTGAGTATGGCTGGCGCGAGCGCTATGTCAGCGCGATCCCTGGCCTGAACAGCCGGCTGGATGAGCTTCAGGCCGCCATCCTGCGAGTCAAGCTGCGTTATCTGGACGCAGAAAACACGCGGCGCAGACAACTGGCGCAACGGTATGGAAAAGCGCTTGCAGGCGCCGAAGTGCGCCTGCCACAGATCCGGCCCGGCGTGACGCACGTCTATCACCAGTACGTCGTTCGGTCAGGTCGGCGGGACGCGTTGCGGGCGCGCCTACGCGAGCATGGCATCGGCACACTGATTCATTATCCGACGCCGGTTCATGCGCAGCCGGCTTACGCAGGACGGCTGTCCATCGGACAGGGTCTGCCCCACACCGAAGCCGCGGTGTGCGAGATTCTGAGCCTCCCCATCTATCCGGAGTTGCGCGACGAGGACGTGGATCGCGTGGCAGACGAGATCATGGGATAGACGCCGAAAAAGCGTCAAGCCGCTGTGCTCCAGAGGCCGCCTGTCATGTCCACCGGTCGACCCGTCTGCGCGGATTCGTACATCGCCAGCACCAACGCCACCGAGCGTCGCGCTTCCGGGCCATCGGTTCTGGGCGGACGGTCGTGCCGGACCGCCTCGATCATGTCCGCGATCACAGCGCGATGGCTGGTGCCATAGACCGATGCGGGATCCAGGAGGTCGCGCGTCAGCAGCTCCTTCTCGCGCTCCAGCTCGCCTTCCACCTTCCAGACGGACTTCCGATTGAGCGCCGTCCCGCCGATCTTGATCGAGCC
>CAYRFV010000216.1:0-5712 GCA_964423545.1 uncultured Anaerolineales bacterium
CAATAGGTCGCTAGCGGATCCCGTGTTTGACGCCTGGCAAGCGGTTGAGACTAAAAAGAGAGCCCTCGAAGCGCGGCAGACCTATGTTCGTGGCCTGGCGACAGAAGTGCGCAGGTGGCAGTCAAAGATGGCCTCGCTAAACGCCGAGGCCATGCCTGAGAGTCTGGCTCAAGATGCGGAGCTCAAAGAGGTACAGACTACCGCAGAAGGCGCTCGCACTCGCGTCCTCGGATCCCTCAAGAGCCTGCTCGTCGATTTGGCGGCTGACAATCAGGTCATTGAAGCTGCGTTGAACACGTGGATGCCCACCTTCACCAAAGTCAAAGAAGAATACGACACGTTGTTAGCCACTATTGGAGGTGACCGAGCTTCCAAGGAAGCAGAACGCAAACGGCTCCAAGACGAGAAAGAAGACTTGGAGGATGAGGCCAAGGGCTTTCGAGAACTCACCCAGGCCTTACCCGAACTCCTCAAGACAAGAAGCCAGCTCCTTGATGAACTTGAGCGAGCTTACCGCGGCTTCTACGATGTTCGGAAGGCCAAGTTCGATCAACTCACCACTTTGTCCGACGGAAAGCTTCAACTTATCCTCGATCACGCCGTAGACCGGCAGTCCTACGAAGAGAAGCTGAGCGATCTGGTCAAGGGAGGGCCAAACGCACCGAGTGTCGCAGACCGAAGGCAAATCGTAAAAGGTGTGGCGCCGAGACGTTTTGTCGAGCTTGTCCTGAACCAAGACGCGCACCGACTGGCTACCGAGGCGGAGATAACGGACCTCTGGGCTGATCGGACTATCGAAAAGCTATGGTCCTACCCCGACCTCTCTGAGGTTCTAGCTCTACAACACAACTGCTACCCAGCCGATGTGCCGACGATCAAATTCCGGAAAGAGGGCAATCAATACGGCCCGCTCAATGAACTCTCCGTGGGCCAGAAGTGTACGGCGCTTCTGATTAT
Organism: uncultured Anaerolineales bacterium; assembly: GCA_964423545.1. Lineage (GTDB taxonomy): Bacteria > Chloroflexota > Anaerolineae > CG2-30-64-16 > CG2-30-64-16 > JALOOE01. The sequence continues at coordinate 958 of CAYRFV010000216.1, forward strand.
TGCGCTGTGTGACGGGACGATGCCAATCGTGATTGACCAGCCCGAGGATGCCCTGGATGTCATTTCTGTCTGGGAAGACATCGCGAAGAAGCTCCGTCGGGGGAAGAACTCCCGGCAGTTCATTCTAACAACCCATGATTCCACAGTTGCCGTGTCGGCCGATTCTGATCAATTCATCGTTCTGCGGGCAGGCGCCACTTCCGGGCAGGTCGTTTTCGCCGGCGCTATTGATCGCGAGGACGTGCGCGAAGCCGTGATTAGGCACCTCGAGGGCGGGCCGGAGCCGTATAAGCTGCGGTCGCGCAAGTACAATATGACGTGATGGGGGCTGCGGAGGACATCCGGGCACCTCATGGGCAACGATAGGCATGGCCTACACCAACAATCTGCTGTTCAACAACGTCTTCCTCAAGAACCTCCGGCCCGCCGCTGAGGAGCTGGCGGATGCGCGTTACCTGGTGCACGGCAGCGCGCGGGATTGGTTCTGCAGCGCCGATCTGTCCAGTCCCGCCGCGATGGTGGATACCTGGATCCAGCCACTGCTCAACCAACAGTCGTTGGACCTTGTGCCGGCCAATTTGGGCGATGAGAACGCCTGGACCATCGTGGCGCCCTGGGAGCGCGAAAAGCCCCTGGCGTTGTGCTACGTGGCGCCGCATGGCGCCGATCTGAACGGTTACGACGCCGAGGGGAAACTCCCAAAGGGTCAGCATTGGATGATCCGGGCAGTGAGCCTGGCCCGCCGCGCCGGATGCAAAAACCTGCATTGGGTTGTGCTGACCAACGGCGAGCGCTGGCGGCTGCTGGACTCTAGCGCGCTGCGCCGCTACGAGGCTTTCCTGGAAGTTGATCTCTACCACCTGCTGTCCGGCGAAGACGATCCGATGGCGGCGTATCTGTTCCATCGCCTCCTGCGCTTCGAGGGGTCGCTGGAACACGACGAGGCCACCGGGAAGAACAAGCTGGACGCCTTCGTCGCGCAGTCCGTCAAGGCCACGGAGGCCACCGAGCGCTACCTCAAGAGCAGCGTCAGCGACAACCTGGACACGCCGGGCAACGCCGACGGGATCATGGCGCACTTGTGCATGGGGCTGGTGCACGCCGTTGACCCTGGCCGCACCCGATCCTTCGCCCCGCAAGAACGGGATGCCATCTACCGCGATGCGACCTACCTGCTCTATCGGCTGCTGTTTGTCCTGTACGCTGAGGCGCGCGGCCTGCTGCCGGTGGAGCGCGCAGATTATCAAGCCGTCAGCCTGCGCAGCATCATCGAAGAGGCCTCCGAGTTACGACTGGATCCCCATAAGCTGGCGGAACATCCTACTCGTCTGTGGACACAACTGACCACGCTGTTCAACGCCATCCAGTACAGCGACGAGTATTTGGGCGTGCCGCCTTACAACGGCGGCCTGTTCGACAACAAGGACAAACCCCACCTTCGCGACTACGCCATCGAGAACCGATTCCTGGCCCAGGCATTGTACGAGCTGGCTTTCCTGCCGGATCCCAAAGGCGAGCGGTCTGCCGAGCCGATTGACTACCGTGACCTGTCAGTGCGCCACCTGGGCAGCCTGTACGAGGGCATGATCGAGTATAAGCTCTTCATCGCCGAAGCGGAGCTGCTGGCCCGTCGCGACAAGGAAGGCCGCGTCAAGTATGAGAGCGCAGCCAAGACCGAACGCAAGTCGAACGACGAGGTCATCAAGCCCGGCAAGGTCTATTTTGCTCAAAGCCCCCATGAGCGCAAGGCGACCGGCACGCACTACACCGCCGAGGAGCTGGTGGAGCGGTTGGTGCGCCAGACGGTCGTGCGTCTGCTGGAAGAGCGGTGGGCAGCCTTCAAGCCGAGGCTGGAGAAGTGGCTGGAAGAGATCGAGAACACCCCCGACGAAGCGGCTCGTGCTCGTTTACGCAGCTATGTAGACAGCCAACTCGATGCCTTTGTGCGCGAGCAGATCCTTTCCCTGCGTATCTGTGACCCGTCCATGGGCAGCGGCCATTTCCTTGTCCATATCGCCTACACCGTCACCAACTTCATCCTGGAAGTGCTGAGCGCGACCCCCTGGGACAACCCGGCCATCAACCTGGACCCGGCCACCTGGCGCAGGCTGGTGGTGGAGAACTGCCTCTACGGCGTGGATATCAACGGCATGGCCGTGGAACTGGCCAAGCTCTCCCTGTGGCTGGCGACGATGCAGCTCGGCCGGCCGCTCTCCTTCCTGGACCATCACCTGAAGCGAGGGAACAGCCTGCTGGGCGCCCGGCTGTCGGAAATCACGGAGGTGCTGGCCAAGAGCGAGTTGAATAAGGAGACACGCGCAACTGTTATCGCGGAATCGAAGGGCCAATACAGGTTTCGCGAAACACCGAGAGTGGTTCAGCGTCTCGAACAGGCGAACGCTGCCCTGGACAAGCTTGCACGACAGACCGTCCGAGGGGTTAACGACATTGCCCGTCAGGAAGTAGACTACAAAGCTGCGCAAGTCACCCTTGCGCCGTACAAGGCGATCGGAAACCTCATTGTAGCGCGGAGGATGGGAGCGAAGATCGCTGACAACGAGTTGAACGCGATCGCAACTGCCCTGGAGTCCGGCATGGAGAGACAACTCACCGAGAAACAGGTGCAGTTAGTGAGGGCAGCTATGGTAGTGCTTGGCGGGCAGGAGCCTGTGCACTGGGAACTAGAGTACCCTGCCGTCTTTACCCGAATCGTGTCGACAGGTTCGAACCTGGATTGTAAGGGATTTGATGTGGTTGTTGGTAATCCACCTTTCCTTGGCGGCCTAAAAATCAGTTCTCAGTTGGGATTCGAGTTCCTAAAACACCTAAAGACAACATACGTGCCTACCCGTGGTACAGCCGACCTCTGTGCGTACTTCTATCGGCAGGCCTATCAACTTATCAGCAAGGGAGGCTGCGCAGGTTTGGTTACCACCAATACTGTGGCCGAAGGTGATACGCGGGAGACAGGTCTTGCAGTGATAGTTGGCATGGGGGGGCGGATTTACTATGCTGATAGATATGTCAAATGGGGAGGAGATGCTGTTGTCGAGGTCAACCTCGTGGCGATTCGAAAGCTTTCAGGAAACGATTCTTGCCCAGTCACCAATGCCTGCTTGGATGCCCATGCCGTCCCTTACATCTCATCCTATTTGGATGACTTACCGGATCAGATCGCGCTTGTTCTAGACCAGAACAGAAACAAGGGATTCATCGGGGAGTTAATCCGTGGCATCGGTTTTGTCATGTCTCACGAGGAGGCGCGAGAGCTAGTCAGCAGAGACCGATCATATCAGGATTGCCTTCGTCCATACCTGAATGGGCAAGACATCAACGGAGATCCTGAGCAGCGCCCTGGTCGAATTGTGATATGCTTTGAAACCTGGCCCTTAGAGAAGGCAAAGGAGTATCCTGAACTTCTCAAGATTGCCGAGACAAGAGTCAAGCCAGAAAGGATGAGACTTCCCCCTATCACATCTGATTATCGCAAACTGCGCGAGAAATGGTGGCAGTTTGCACGCTTCGGCTTAGAAATGCGAAAAGCTGTATCTGATCTTCACAGAGTACTGATCAGGTCTCGCGTGAGTGAACAACACATGGTGGTTTTTGTGCCCAAGGGTACCGTATACAGTGATGCCACCGTGGTATTCGCATACGATGATCACTTCCACTTTGCTCTCCTGCAATCGTGGGTCCATGAAGTCTGGTTGCGAAGACAGGCATCTTCTCTCAGAACGGACGTGCGCTACACCCCGACCGACTGCTTCCAGACATTCCCGTTCCCTCAGCAGGTTTCCGAAGGGCAGCGAGAGCGGGGCGAAACGCAGGGGCGATTGTATTATGAACACCGGCAAGGGATCATGCGCGCAAGACAGGTAGGCCTGACCAAGACCTACAACCTCTTTCATGATCCAGCCTGCACCGATCCTGATATTGCCGAGATGCGCCACCTGCACGCGGAGATGGATCAGGCCGTACTTGCGTGTTACGGCTGGCAGGACATTGACCTGGCACACGGCTTCTATCTCAACGACCGCAAGAAGACGCGATTCATGCCTTCGCGTGAGGCGCAGCGCGAGATCTTCACCCGATTGCTTGCCCTCAACCAGGAAATCGCCGCCCAGGAAGCCGCGGCCGGAATCTTACCTACGGCTGAGCCTTCGGACGATGGAGATGAGGCGGAGTCAGATGACGAGTGAGACCTGAGGAAGCGTAAACTGCGAGAACGCGCGATGACCGACCAGCTCAACCTTTTCGACCAGCGTCCTGAAATCCCGGAACCGTCAGGTAGCCGAGAACAGGCCTTACAGCCCATCGCCCTCAACAAAGACCGCCCCGGCCTGACGCTCGCTGACCTCATACCGGAGAACGCACTCCTGGAACTGAATCGGAGCTATCCCACTCGCGTCGCCTACGTCAGCACCATCCTGCGTCGGTTCCAGGAGATATCTGCGGAGGGCAGGGCTTTCAACCGCGACGGGGTTGCCGCGGAACTTTCAATCGCCGCGGTTCGATTTGAGAGTACGACCGGCGTCATGCGCCGAGCGGAGTTGATAGAGCATAAGAGCGCGCCGACTCCCCTGGGACGCCTGGTGCTCAACCATACGCCGTATCTAGACGATATCGGTCTGCTGTGGCTCTTGCACTATCTGCTGGCCTCAAATGCCAACCTCGTGCTTTGGAGCCACTTCTTCAACCAGGCGTTGATCGGCCGCGACGAGGTGTCTATCGCCGATGTGACCGCGCAGTACACGT
>CAYRFV010000216.1:5722-9826 GCA_964423545.1 uncultured Anaerolineales bacterium
GATGGTCGGCGCGCACGCTGGCAGAAAAGGCGCCGAAGGAGTTGGGCGGGATTATCCGCACCTATAGCGAGGAGATGTTTGCGCCGCTCGGGCTCCTGATGCAACGAGAAAAGGGCATTTACGATGTCCTACGAGATACGACCGCTATCCCGCCACTGATCTGGCTGGCGTGCCTGCTTGTCTATCGCGACCGTTACTACGGCGGCGCAGCGTCGCTGGAGACGCCCCTGATCGTGGACGCGCACTTCAGCCCCGGCCGCATCCTCCGGCAGCGCGAGGCCCCTGTGCGCCGGGCGCTGGACGAGCTGCACAACGCCGGGTTGCTGACCGTCGAGACGCGCTCGGGCCTCGACCAGGTGCGCTTCCGCCGCGAAGTCACGTGGCTCTCGGCGATGCGCCGCTACTTCGAGGAGAAGGCTGCGGGATGAACTTCCACGATTACCTCAACCGCCAGCAGAACGAAGACCGCCGCGCCTTTATCATCCATTACGGCGCCAGGAGCGGCAAGACGCGCTTCGCCCGGCGCATCTGCGAGACCCGGCAGGACGCGTATCTTCTCGATCTGCTGGCCTATTTCCTGGAACATCCGGAGCTGCCGCCGATTGAGAAGTGCGGCTTCGACATGCTGAAGGGCCTGCTGCTGGCGCTGGACGTGCCGCAGGATGTGATCATCGTGGACAACCCCGATTTCCTGTTCAATATATGGAGCGCCGAGGAAAAGCAACGCCTTCTCGGTTGGCTGCGTACGCAGTTACGCTCGCCAGGCGTCACGAAGAAGACGATTGTGTTCCTTGTTCAGACCGACGACATCATCACCGTTGCCGATCTACGCAATTCCGGCAATGAACCGCGCGTGCTTGCCCTGGACGCATTCGACGCCCTGTGAGTTTGAGGAACCACCGCCATGACAAAGATCTTCGACCTGGTCAACTTCCACGCCGCCTACGGTGAGCAAGTTCGCCTGCTGGACTACTACTACGATCCCAACGAGAACCGCGAGCACATGGCCGGCTACGTGCCGATCCGCGCGCACCGCGACGCGTTCCTCGACCTGGCGCGGTCGCAACTCCCCAGCAAGGAGAACAAAGAGAAGGTCTTCATGCTCACGGGCAGCTACGGCACCGGCAAGTCGCACCTGTGCCTGATGCTCGCCAACTACTTCTCGCTGAAACCGACCGACCTGGAGATGGCGGAGTTCTTCGACAACTGGGCCAGGCGGGATGCGGCCGGGGCCAACAACGTGCGCAACTGGCGGGGCGATGGCCGCTACCTGGTGGCGCCGTGCGATTTTGCGGAGGCCAGGCCCTTCGAGGACATGGTGCTCACCGCGGTCCAGCGGGCCCTGGAATGGGTAGGGGCCGGGGAGATCATCCTGGACACCCACTTCAAGGGTGCGCTGCGCCAGATCGAGGAGTGGCAGAAGCGGCAGCAGACGGGGCAGCCCAGCGGGGTGTTCGATGACTTCCTGGCCTTTCTGGGCGGCGACGACCCCCTCCAGGAACTGGAAGCCCTCAAGGCGAACTTGAGTCAGAACAAGTCCACCGCCATGGAGCTCTTCCAGGCGACCTATCAACGTGCAACCGGCCAGCGGCTTACCTTCCGCACCGACAGCCTGCTCGCGATCCTGAAGGACTTGCTCTCGAATCCTGGTTTTCAGAAACGTTACAAAGGGTTAGTGATCCTGGCTGACGAGTTCGGCTACGCCTTGAACGAAGGCCGGGTGAGCATGAGCGTCTTCCACGGCTTCGCCGAGATGTCGAAAGATGGCGTGGCCGGGATGCAACTCATCTTCATCGGCACGGGGCACCGCCGATTCGAAGCCTACGGCGCGAACACTCCGTTGCAGATGGACTTCCGCGTCGTGCAGGATCGCGTTACTGAGGTCACACTGGAGTCGGCGGAGCTCGAACAGATCATCGCGGCCCTGGTATCGCCCAAGACGGAGCATCCTGTCTGGCAGGACGACGTAGCCAAGAAGAACGGCTGGCTCCTGACACAGATGGCGAGCGGCGCCAAGAAGGCCGGCATCTTCGACTACCTCTCGGAGCCGGACCTGCGCCAGCAAATCGTGCAGAACATCTACCCGATGCACCCCATGGCCACACACTGCCTGACCAAGATGTCGCAGGAGCTGGGTTCTGACGCGCGCTCGGTGTTTTCCTTCTTCCGGAAGGCAGGCGAAATCCCACCGGAAGGCAGCTATTCCTGGTTCGTGCGCGCCACCGATGTGACGCAGCCCAGCGGGGAGCTTGCCATCTACACGCCTGACCTGCTGGCGCCCTATTTTCGACCCAACGTCACAGCGGCGGCCCTGACGGTGCGCCCCGAGGTGCGCGATCATGTGCGCAACTACCTGGCGGCTGTCGAAGAAGCGCGGCGCTACGCCTTCAAGCACACGCTGTCCAAGGAGATTGATCCCTTTACGCAGCGTGTGCTGGATGTCGTCTTCGTCTACCGGGTGACACAAGTCAATGTCACGCCGCAAACGCTGGAATACGGCCTGAACCTCAGCAATCCCAACGACAAGAAGCGACTGGCCAGCGAACTCAAGAGCCTGATTGACAACAAGATCCTCTTCCAGTCGCCCAGCGGCGAGTACGAATTCCGCCGCAGCAACATGGCCGACCTGGAGGCCTTGCTCAACGACGCCAAACAGGACATCCTTGCCAAACCTTTGGACGTCGCGGCGCAAGTGGCTGCGTTGGCGGCCAAGAAGCTGGAGCCGTGGACTGAGGCCAAAGGCCACAACCAGGACTACCTCGGCGACAAACGGCTGTTGCGCGTCTTTGCCCAGCCGCAGGACCTGACCCGCAAGTACAAACTGGGCGATGGCAGTGAGGCCACCTTCTGGGCGTACCACGAGGCGCAGAGAGCCGCTCAGAAGGGCTGGAACGAACGCTACGACGGCGTGATGGTGTACGTGCTGTGCGAGAACGACATCGAGATGCAGCAGGCGCAGCAGGCGGTCAAAGCCAACACTGTGCCGGGCATCATCGTCGGCGTGCCTAAGACGCCCCTGCCGATCAGGGACTCCGTAGTCAACCTGTTGGCGATCCAAGCCTTCATGACCACCGAGGTCTACGACAAGCTGGAATTCCAGGAGAAGGCGCTGGCAGAAGAAATGCTCGGCAAGGAAGCGCAGAAGACCGGCCGCATCGGCGACTTCCTGCGCGCGCGTGAGCGCTACCTGGATGCCAAGGGGCTGCACTGGTATCGTGACGACGGCAAGACGTTGCTGGCCGACCCCAACAACGAATATGAACCGGCCGATGTCCTGATGAATCGCCTCTTCACGCAGCGCAACCTGGTCACCCATGAATACCTGAACAAGGCGCATCCGAAGAGCTTTGCCGGCGCCAAAGATGCAGCGCTCCATGATGCCGTGGCCAAGCTCGTGAACACTGATGATCTCATCGCCATTGATCATTCGGAAAAAGAGAACCGCGGCGAGATACGCTATCTGAAGCAGGCGCTGGTGAACCAGGGCGTGCTCCTGCAAGAGGGGGACTACAGCGGGAACACCGGCTATTATGAACTCGAACGAGATTCTGCCAGGTACCAGGCGAAATACCCCGCGTTGTACGCCGCGATCGAGAGATTCAAGCAGATGAAACGCGGGGAAAGCCTGGATGTTTGGGGTGAGTTGTCCGGTTTGACGGCCGCCCCCTATGGTCTCGGCCCGTACGCCCTCGCCATCTTCCTTGCCTGCACGATACGGCATTTCGGCGATGAGCTCCGCCTCAAGATCAACCCCGTTGCATTGGGGTACGCCTCGACGGCCGACGCCGACCTGATCATTGACCTGGCGATCGGCAAGTATCCCCAGGCCACAGTAGAAAGGCGCTTCCTGACCGCGGCGACCACCCGGCTGATCAACGACATCTACAATCTGTTTGCGCCAACACCGGCCGCGGCGGGCACTCAACAGACCCTCGCGGAAGCCTGGCAGGCCGTACAAGGCTGGTGGAAACACCGCACCCGACTGGAACGGGCCGTGGGCATCTATCCGGAGAATAGCTCCGCCCAGGCGTTTGCGGACCTCATGTCCAAGCAGGCCGATAGCGCCAGCGGCAGACAGATCATCCTGGAGGAGATCAAGCAGAT
>CAYRFV010000217.1:0-9805 GCA_964423545.1 uncultured Anaerolineales bacterium
GATCTGGCTGCACCCCCACTGCCTGTCCCCGTGGCTCCGTCCTCAGCCCCGGCGCCGCCACCGCTCGCCCGTTTGGACATCGCGAACGCAGTGGAGGCTTCTGCTTCGAGAGATCACGGATCGCGCATCACTGCCGGCCTCAACGCCTGGCAGCGGGCTGCCGTCCTCTGCACGGATGCGCCTCTGGGGATCGTCGCCGGGCCGGGCACAGGCAAGACCCGCGTGTTGACCGTCCGCGTCGCACACCTCGTCCTCGAGAAAGGTGTGCCGCCGGAGTCCATCCTCGCCATCACTTTCACCAACAAGGCGGCCGGCGAAATGCGCGAGCGCCTGGAAACGCTCCTGGGCGCGGAGACCGCCCGTCGCGTCACGATCAGGACCTTTCACGCGTTTGGGGCCATGCTCCTGCGCCAGTATGCCGGGCGGTCAGGTCTTGGCACGGAGTTCGTGATTCTTGCCGAAGAGGATCAACGGGCCCTGCTGCGGCAGGCCTGTCCTGAGCTGAAGGTGGGAGAGGTGGATGCTGTGCTGGTCGCCATCTCGGCGGCGAAGAATCGCTCGGCGTCAGATGCGCCGGAGCACGCCGGGCCAGACGGATCGCGGAGAAGCGCAGCGCGCGCAGGGGAGGACGCGGCCGGTGCGTCGTCACCGTCCACACCCTCCGCCGACCCGTTCGCTCGATACCGAAGCCGCTACGAGATGGTGCTGCGCAAGAGCAATGCGGTCGACTTCGATGACCTGCTGCTGCTGCCGATCCGCCTCCTTGAGACGCAGCCCGACGTGCTGGCCGCGCTCCAGGCACGCTACCGGTGGATCTCAGTGGACGAATACCAGGATATCAACGGGGCTCAGTATCGCCTGCTGCGCCTGCTGGCATCCGGCGGCGCCAACCTCTGCGTTATCGGTGACCCGGACCAGGCGATCTACGGTTTTCGCGGGTCCGATCGGCGCTACTTCCTCCGGTTCGAACACGACTATCCCGGCGCCGCTGCGCTGCACCTCGATCACAACTACCGCTCGACACAGATCATCCTGGACGCCGCCACCCAGGTAATCGCCAGGAACGCTGGCCGCACCGCACTTCAGCTCATGGCCGATTGTGCGGATGAGGTCAGGCTCGACGTGCATCGCGCACCCACGGACCGCGGCGAGGCCGAGTACGTCGTCCATGAGATCGAGCAGATGATGGGCGGCACCAGTTACTTCTCGCTGGATTCAGGTCGCACATCGGGTGCAACCCCGGTCGCAGCGCGTTCCTTCGCCGACTTCGCCGTGCTCTACCGGCTGGGAGCGCAAAGCCGTCCCCTGATCGAGGCGTTCGATCGTTCCGGCATTCCCTATCAGACGAGTGGGCAGACGCCGCTTCGCGCATACAAGGCGGTGCGGGAGGTGCTTGCCTGTCTCTGGCTGCTGTACAGCCCCCATTCGCAAGCGCATCTCAGCCAGATCGGAGGGCTGCACCGACACCTCATGCCAGAACTGACACAGGCATGGCGAGCCGGCATGCCGGCGCCGCGCCTGATTGAGCAGGCCATGGCTCTGATCGTCCGCCAGCGCGGCAGACCGTATGGCGAGGCCGACGCCGTGCGCCTGTCGCAGCTTGTTCTGGCTGCGGCGCCCTATGAGGACCGGCTGGTCGACTTCCTTGAAGCGGTCGTGCTTGGCAGCGAGACCGACGCCTACGATGCGCGCGCAGATCGCGTTGCGCTGATGACGCTCCATGCCGCGAAAGGGCTGGAGTTCCCTGTCGTGTTCATTGTGGGCTGCGAGGAGGGGTTGCTGCCTTACACGCGGCCGGGCGAGCCGCCCGACGTCGAGGAAGAGCGTCGGCTCTTCTATGTAGGCATGACGCGGGCCGGTCGCAGGCTCGTCCTGACTCAGGCGCGCAAGCGCATGCTCTTCGGCCAGGTCATGGAGAACGCCCCCTCGCGCTTCGTGGGCGACATCGAGGCCGCGCTGAAGCAGATCCAGGAGGCAAAGCGCCGGCCTCCGGAACGAAAGCCGGAGCATGAGCAGCTCAGCCTGTTCTGAGCGCTGAGCGTTCCCGCTTCTCCCAGTGCTGGCCGCCGTCGATTCCCGACGCCAGTCCTGATCTCATCCCATCTCAAACACGACCTTATACGCCTCGCGCGAAGAACGAAGGAGCAAATCGAAGGCCTCTGCATAGCGCGCCAGGGGAAAGCGATGGGTGATCATCGAGCGCACATCCACCACACCCGTCCGGATCAGGTCGTGCGCCTCGCGCTCGTCTCGATAGAAGGCATTCGATGAGGTGGTGATGCGCCGCTCCGAACCGACCGCGCCCAGGTTGAGCGGGGCCGCAATGTTCTGAACGGCCAGATTGACATACGCACCCGCTGGCGCCAGCAGAGGGATCGCCTCACCGAAGGTGGTCGCAGTGCCCACGGTGTCGAAGATGGCCTGGCACGCCGCGCCGTCGGCGCGGCGTGCCAGCGCGGCTCCCAGGCTCTCCTCGGTGGGGTCGATGGCGATCAGGCCGGGATAGCGGCCGATGACGGCGCGGGCCAGGGGCGAAGGATCGGAGACCAGGATACGCGCCGCACCGCGCGCACGGGCGACCTGCGCGATGCAGAGCCCCGCCGGGCCGCCGCCGATGCACAGGACGGTGGCGTCTGCCAACGTCTCGGCGCGACCGGCCGCATGGACCGCCACGCCCAGGATGTCCCGCATCGCTTCCTCTTCGAAGGATACCGAGTCCGCCATCGGGTGCAGCAGGTCCGCCCAGGCCAGGCAGTACTCGGCATAGCCTCCTGGAAAGAAGTCCATCTTGCCCCATCCCTGGGCATGGCCGATGTGCAGGGTGTCCCGGCACAGGTTTTCGTGACCGCTCGTGCACAGCGCGCACACACCGCACGTGCGGAAGGCCTGCACCCCCACCCGTTGGCCCAGCAACGGCTCGTACTTCGCGCTGTTGACCGCGGTCACGACGCCCGAGAACTCGTGACCGAGGATCATGTCCGGCGGATTGTCGATGTGGCGGCCCAATGTGTGCAGCGCCCAAGGGTTCTCGCCCACATAGTAACGCAGATCGCTGCCGCAGATGCCGCAGGCTCGCACCTGCACCAGTACGTGGTTCTCGGCGTGAAGCTGCGGCAAGGGGATCTCGACGAGTTCGAGTTGATGCGGCTTTCTCAGTAGGACGGCTTTCATGGCGCGCCTCCGGTGATGCTCCTGCGAGTCAGGTTATTTTAGCATGTTCCGGCACTTTCGCGATAGAATGCGGTCACGCTGTGCGCATGCCCATCCAGGAGCCTTCCATGCCCAAAGTAGCCGTCGTCACCGATAGCGTCGCCAGCATACCCGAAGCGCTGCTTGAGGCGCTGCGCATCCGTTTCGTGCCCTACTACATTCACCGCGGCGATGAAGTGCTGCGAGATCTGACCACGATCCAGCGCGACGCCTTCTACACCTGGCTCGTTTCCGCCGATCAGTTGCCGAAGACCGCCAATCCGAGCCCGGGCGACTATCTCGAAGTGTATCGCGACCTGCACCTGAGGGAAGGCGCACAAGAGATCGTCAGCATCCACATCACATCGAAAGGCAGCGGCGCGTTCCAGTCGGCGTCCCTCGCCAAAGAGATGCTCGCGGAGCCCTGTCCGGACCTCCGTATCGAGGTGATCGACACGCTGAATGTGTCGATGTGCCAGGGTTGGATGGTGATCGAGGCCGGCCGCGCCGCGCTGGCGGGCAGGAGCCTGGCCGAGATCGCCGACCAGGTCAAGGAGATGATCCCGATCAGCCGCATGATTCAGACGGCCGATACGCTGCGTTACCTGTACATGGGGGGCCGAATCGGGCGGGCGGTGCACATGGTCGGTTCGCTGCTGAACATCAAGCCGCTCATCGGGATGGAAGAAGGTGTGATCGTGCCCTTGGGCCAGGCGCGCAGCCGTCGCGCCGCCTACGACAAGATGGTCGATATGGTGGAGGCCGCGGTAGGCAAAGCCGGCAAAGTGAAGATCGCCTTCGTTCACGCAGCCGCCGAGGAGGAGGCCGAAAAGCTCAAGCGGCTGTTCGAGGGGCGCCTGAGCTGCGTTGAGTCATTGATCGCCGAGCTTTCTCCTGCGCTGGGCGTGCACTCCGGGCCGGGCACGGTCGGCGTCTGCTACTATCCTGTGCGTGAAGCGGCCGAGTCGCTGCCCGTGGCCCGCGCCTCTCACTGACGCCGCGGCCGGGGTCGCGCCTCTGAACCCTATCGCGGCAGATACTGCTCGTTCGGATAGATCATCACCTTGATCTCTTCCTTGCGCTCCAGCCGCTCGAACGCAGAGCGCCAGCCGGCCAGGCCGATGCGGCTGGTGATCACGGGCCGGAGCTGCACCTTGCCCATCGCCATGATCTGCAGTGCACGCTCCCAAGAGTGCCAGCCCGCAGCCATGCGCACCGCTTGGTCCGCGTACTCCATTCCGTCCCAGCCCCATCCCCCGCGCACGGTCAGGTTGTTGTAGGGGATGCGATCCAGGTTCACGCGAATATCGTGCCCCCACAGTCCGATGACCGTGATCCATCCGCCGTTCTTCACCATGCGCGTTCCCTGCGTGATCGCCGCCTCGCCGCCCGAACAATCGATTACCACCTCCGCGCCGGCCCCGCGGGTCATCCGCAGCACCTCGGCCACCGGATCCTCTTCACTGTGGAGGGTGACATCCGCGCCCAGCTCGCGGGCCTTCGCCAGCCGTGCGCCGTCGCTTTGCAGGCCGGTCACCACGACCGTGCGCGGGGAATAGAGCTTGACCAGTTGCAACATCGTCAGTCCGATGGGCCCGGGGCCGGTGATGACCACGAAGTCCGCGGGGTGGAGGCGCGTGCGGTGCATCAGCGAGTGGCTCATGCACGTCACCTGCTCGATCAGCGCGCCCTCCTCGAAGGAGAGGTTGTCGGGCAGGCGGTGCGCCAACCGCTCAGGAATGGCGACCCGCTCGGCATAGGCGCCGTTCACGTGGGTGCCGACGCGGCCGTCCATCGTCTCCAGATCGCTGCAGATGCGGTCGCCGATGCGCCAGGCGTCGCTCACCCCCGCGCCTTTCCCGATCACGACGCCGGCGAACTCGTGGCCGAGGGTCACCGGCCGCCTGTGCTCTTTTCGGTCATTCCAGATATGCAGATCGCTGCCGCAGATGCCGACTGCGCCGACCTCGATCAGCAGGTCGGTCGGGCCCACGACCGGCTCTGGAACCTCGCGCAGGACGATACCGTCTCTGCCGTCAGCGATTTTCTGAACTGCGCGCATGGGTGTCTCCTGGTGTTCCATTGAGGGGTGATCTGGGCCCGGCGCTCCACATCACAGCGTGCGATGCTTGTCCATGCGCCCACACGCCTGGCGGTGTAACGGGCTGAACTTCGGATCGGGGACGCCGTCGCGGCGATGGCGTAGGCCCGGAATTGCTTCAACCACCCGTGCCGATGGACCGGCTTCCCGTCGAGCAGCGTGCGCCGGCCGCGGAGTGGCAGCGCGGGCGACATCGCTTCAGCATGCCTCCGGCGCCACGCGCGTCAGTGTCTCACCCCCGAATGGGATCACCCCGACCCGCGCGCGCCGCCCCACCATGCGATATCCTTCTTCAAGCGCGGCCTGCACGCTCGGCGCAACCTCGAATTGCAGCGCGTCCAGGTCCCCGCGATTGAGATGGTTCGTCACGCAAAACGTCCTGCACACGCGATGCCGCACGCTGGCGTGGTACATCGGTACGTTGAGGCCCACCAGGTCCTCGACCTCCCCGCGCTCGACCGCCGCCTTCTGCTCCGCAAACGACCGGGGCAGGTATTTCCGCACCGTCTCCTCATGCGACGGCGCATCGCCGCACAGGTGCTCGGCCCCGTCGAGCATGAAGATCAGCACCCCGCCTTCGCGCACCGCGCGATGCGCATAGGTGTACGGCTTGATCCCCTGCCAATAGTCGAAATGACACGGGTTGGCAGAGACGATCAGGATGTCGGCCTGCTCGGGGATCGGGACCACCATCAGCTTCTCCGCGAAGGCGACCGCCCGGCGGTGCGCCTCGATGAAATGCCCCGCGAAGAGGCCCAGGATGTGCTTCTCCTCGTCGAGCACCGTGTTGACCAGGAAATCGAGCCCGACCCTGGCGGCGACATCGTCCATGTCTGCGCGCGTACGGTTGTCGCGCGTGCCGAGCACATCGAGGACCGGCTGGACCATGCAAGCCATCAGGTGCACCCGGTCCACCGTGTTGCGGCTGCACGCGCCGGGCAGGATCATCTTCGAACCGCCTCCCCAGCCTGCCGAGATGTGCGGGATCACGTTACCGATGGCGATGCGGAAGTCCGCGTCGAGCAGCTCGCGATCCACCTCCACGGGCGTGCCGCTGGCGGTGTGGCCCAGTGCGACGAACTCGGCGTAGCGGTAGTCCCGGTTCACTACGCGGAAGCGGTTGGCGAAGCGCCCCAGCTTGGTGCACAGCTCGTCGTCCGTCATCGGCCGGTGCGTCCCCATCGCAGCGAAGATCTTGACCGCAGCGTCCGGGATGCCGGCGCCCTCGATCGCCTGCACGATCGGCGGCAGGAGGGCGGCTGTCGGCGTGGGCCGCGTAATGTCGTCGATCAGGATCGCCACGCGTTGATCGCGGCGGAGCAGCTCGCGCAACGCCGCCGCGCCGATGGGATGCTCCAACCCCTCGCGCAGCACGGCCGCCTGATCGGCCGCGACTGCAGCCTTGCGATGCGCCGCACAAAACAGGAAGTTGCGTTCGTCGATCGCGACCTGGGTCGTCACTCCGGGCCGGAAGGTCAGTTCGATGTTCGGCATAATCTTGCGTCCGTCGCCTCTCTTACGGTCTGGCTGCTCTCATCCTGTTTCCAGGAGACCGCATGGCGCGCGCCAGTTCAGATCGACATTCTAGCCCATCCCGTCCGAGCTCGCAAGCTGCAACAAAAAAGGGCTTGCTCGGCGCAAGCCCCACAAATCCTGGAAACTGCTTGCCGCTACCGCAGCGCCAGCGTGGTCACCGCATGGGAAATGCTTTGCATCCAGGGGTATTGCCACACGCCTAGCACAATCGTCCCGGCCGCGGCGAGCACGATCGTGGCCATGATCGGCCAGCCCGGCTTCGGCGCCTCGACCGCGACCGCGGCCGGTTCGGTCATGAACATGACCACCGTCACCCGCAGGTAGTAGTACGCCGCGATCACGCTGTTGACCACGCCCGCGATCGCCAGCCAGACCAGCCCCGCCTCGACCGCGCCGGTGAAGACGTACAGCTTGGCGAAGAAGCCGGCCAGCGGCGGGATGCCGGCCAGCGACAACATGAAGATCGCCATCAGCACGGCGAGCGCCGGCTGGCGCGCCGCCAGCCCCTGCATCCGCTCGATCGAGACGTCGTTTTCCGCGCGGCCCTGGACTGCCAGCAGCACGGCGAACGCGCCCAGGGTCATGAAGGTGTACGCGACCAGGTAATAGAGCGCGCCCTCGGCGCCCCGCACGTTGCCTGCAGCCAGACCGATCAGCAGATAGCCGGCCTGCGCGATGCTGGAATACGCCAGCATCCGCTTGAGGCTGGTCTGCCGCAGCGCAGCCAGGTTGCCGAGCGTCATCGTCAGCACCGCGAGCCCGGCCAGCGCCGGCAGCCACGGCTGCGAGTGGCTGTCCAGGCTTGCCAGCACCCGCAGCAGCGCGGTGAACGCCGCCACTTTGGTTGCCACCGACATGAATGCAGTCACTGGCGTCGGCGCGCCCTGGTATGCGTCGGGCGTCCACATATGGAACGGGACCAGCGCCACCTTGAATCCGAACCCCACGATCAGCAGCCCCACGCCGATCGGCAGCAGCGGCGCATACGGCAGCGGTGCAGAGAGGGGCGCCAGCGCCTTGCTGATCCCCTCCAGCGAGGTTGCACCGGTCGCCGCATAGATGAGTGCAATGCCGTAGAGGAAGAAGCCGCTGGCGAATGCGCCCAGCAGGAAGTACTTCAGCGCCGCCTCGCCCGAACGCACATCCCGCCGGTTGAAGCCGACAAGGATGTACAGCGCTACGGACAGGATCTCCAGCGCCAGGAAGATCGTCATGAAGTTCGTAGCGATCACCATGCCGATCATGCCCGCCATCGCCAGCAGCGCCAGGGCGTAATAGGCGCCCTGCCGTTGCGTGAAGTCGCCCACCCGATCCAGCGCCAGCAGGATCGCCAGGCTGCCTCCGGCCAGCAGCACGACGCTGGTGAAGCGGGCCATGCCGTCCGCCGTCGCCATGTCCTGGAACTCAGGGGACGCGGCGGTGCACCAGACCGCCCCGGCCAGCGCGGCCAACATGGCGGCCAGGCTCAGCCAGCCCAACACGCGCTTCTTGGCGATCACCAGATCCAGCGCCAGGATCAGCAGCGCCGCTGCGACCAGCACGGTCAGCGGCGAGACCACGGGGAGATTCAGCGTCGGAAAGGTCATGAGTGTGCCCTCAACGGACGATGGGCTGTGGCGCGCGGACGGCAGCACGCATTCGAGGACGCTTGCCCACCGTCCATCGTCTTTCATCCATCGTCATTTTTCCACCACCCTGCTGATCGCCGGTTGCTGCTGCAGCGCCTGCGCTACCGCCTCCGCCGACGGATTGATTTTGTCCAGGAAGAGGTTCGGGAACAGCCCGATGACGAAGAACAGGACGACGATCGGGATCAGCACCAGCACTTCGCGCGGACGCAGGTCCTTGACCGCTGCATTCTCCGGTCGGGTCAGCGGCCCGTGGAGCATCTGGCGCACGGCCCACAGCAGATACCAGGCAGCCAGGATGATGCCGAGAGTGGCGAGCACTGCGAAGGCTTGCTGCGTCTGGAACGCGCCGAGCAGGATGTTGAACTCGCCGGCGAACCCGTTCAACCCCGGCAGACCGGCTGACGACAGCGCCACGACAATGAAGAAGGTGCCGAACAGCGGGACCTGCTTCCATAGTCCGCCGTAGTCGGCCAACATCCGGGTGTGCCTGCGGTTATAGAGCATGCCGACGAGCAAAAATAAGGCGCCCGTGCTGAGCCCGTGATTCACCATCTGCAGCGTCGCGCCCGCGATCCCCTGCGTGTTCAGTGCGAAGATGCCGAGGACCACGAAGCCCAGGTGCGCCACCGACGAATAGGCGACGAGCGACTTGAGATCCTTCTGCACCAGCGCCACCAGCGCACCGTACAAGATGCCGATCACCGCCAGCGTTGCGATCCAGGGCATCAGGGTGCTGCTTGCCGACGGGAAGAGTGGCAGACAGAGGCGCACGAAGCCGTAGGTTCCCATCTTCAGGAGCACCGCGGCCAGGATCACCGAGCCGCCGGTGGGCGCCGCCACGTGCGCATCGGGCAGCCAGGTGTGAAACGGAAAGAGCGGCGTCTTGATGGCAAAGGCCAGGGCGAACGCCGCGAAGAGCCACAGTTGCAGGTTCGGAGCCAACTGCATCTTCTGCAGTTCCAGCAGATTGAAGGTGTGCGGCTGCGCCTGGAAGTAGAGCACCAGGATGCCGACGAGCATCAGTGTGCTGCCGGCCATCGTGTAGATGAAGAACTTGACCGCCGAATAGACTCGCCAGGAGACGACGCGCCCCCGGAAGTTGTAGGTGCTATGCGGATCGCCCCAGCCGCCGATCAGGAAGTACATCGGGATCAGGGTCAGCTCCCAGAAGACGAAAAAGAGCACCAGGTCGAGCGCCACGAAAACGCCGATCATCCCCGCTTCGAGCAGCAGCATCAGGAACAGGTACGCGCGCAACCGTTGGCTGATCCCCTCCCACGAGAAGAGGATCACCAGCACGGTGAGCAGCGTCGTGAGCAGCACCAGGAAGAGGCTGAGACCGTCGACC
>CAYRFV010000218.1:0-9805 GCA_964423545.1 uncultured Anaerolineales bacterium
CAGCACCGCGGCGAAGGTGACTTCACTCATGCGACCGGTCGGCTCATCCCAACCGTGCCGGAAGCAGGTGGCGCACTCCAGGTTGCAGGCATTCGTCGGCTCGATGTATAGCTTCGCCAGATGCGTCACGGGCCGATGGAGGCGGATGCCGTTGCGCGTCGGTTCCAACCGCATCTGCGCACCGGGGGTCAGGCCCAGTTGCGCCGCGACTTCCGGTGGCAGCACCAGCCGGCCCTCCTCGTCAACCCTCCCCCACGCCATGCCTGGAGTCGGAGTGCGTCTGCCCAGGACGAAATCGTGGGCATCGATGGACATAGCGGACTCCTCCTCGGATTGCTCGCCGTGGCAGCGTCAAGGCGGCAGCTTTCTGAAGTATAAGTCACAGTGCGAGATGCGTCAAAGCGCATCGGGCAGGAACCGGCTTGGTTGACCCTTTCCGCCCTGGTCAGCACCCTCTAACACAACACTAACGTTGGCACTGCGCAAATCTAATGCGTGGCTGTTATCCTCAGCCTTGAGAACGTGACGGCGGCTGAACGACAAGACGGACAGGAGCAGATTGCGCCGGTCGCCGAATCCATCTTGAGGGGAAGAGACGATGAACAAGGTTGTTGGCATTGACCTGGGAACAACAAACAGCGTAGTGGCGGTGGTGGAGGGAGGTGATCCGGTCGTGGTGACCACGGCCGAAGGTGGGCGGCTCTGCCCATCGGTTGTTGCCTTCACCAAGAACGGCGAGCGCCTTGTGGGCCAGACGGCAAAACGACAGGCGGTGGTGAATCCTGAGAACACCGTGTTCTCCATCAAAAGATTCATGGGCCGTCACTATGGGGAAACCGCGGCCGAGCGCGCCATCGTTCCATATAAGGTGGTCGAGGGCCGCGCTGGCGATGCTCGCGTGCGCATCCCGATCAACGGCAAAGAATACACGCCGCAGGAAATCTCGGCGATGATCCTGGGCAAGCTGAAGGCGGACGCTGAAGCCTACCTGGGTGAACCGGTCACGCAGGCGGTCATCACCGTGCCCGCCTACTTCAACGACAGCCAGCGCCAGGCGACGAAAGACGCAGGTCGGATCGCAGGCCTCGATGTCCTGCGCATCATCAACGAGCCTACTGCAGCCGCCTTGGCCTATGGTCTGGACAAAAAGCAAAGTGAGACGATCCTGGTCTTCGATTTGGGCGGCGGCACCTTCGACGTGTCGATCCTGGAGGTCGGCGAGGGTGTGGTGGAGGTGAAGGCGACCAACGGCGACACGCACCTGGGTGGCGACGATTGGGATCAGCGGATCGTCGACTACCTGGCGGATGAGTTCAGAAAGGAGCAGGGCATTGACCTGCGCACCGATCGCCAGGCGCTTCAGCGACTGAAGGAGGCTTCCGAGAAGGCGAAGATCGAGCTCTCTAGCCTGATGGAGACCGAGATCAACCTGCCGTTCATCACCGCGGATGCGACCGGGCCAAAGCACCTGCAAGCAAAGCTGACGCGTGCGCGGTTCGAGCAGCTCACGGATGATCTGATCAACCGCTGTCGTGGCCCGTTTCAGAAGGCGCTCGCAGATGCCAAGCTGGAGCCTTCGCAGATCGACGAGGTCGTGCTCGTGGGTGGCTCCACCCGCATGCCGATGGTGCTGGACCTCGTGAGGACGCTGACGGGTGGCAAGGAGCCGGCGCGGAGCGTCAACCCTGACGAGGTAGTTGCACTGGGCGCAGCGCTGCAAGGGGGCGTCCTGGCGGGTTCGGTCAAAGACGTACTGCTGCTGGATGTCACCCCGCTGACTCTAGGCGTCGAGACGTTGGGTGGCATGTTGACGCCGATCATCGAGCGCAACACAACCATCCCGATCAAGAAGAGCCAGGTGTTCAGCACGGCCGAGGATAATCAAACTGCCGTGACGATTCATGTGCTGCAGGGTGAGAGGCCGATGGCCGCCGACAATATCTCGCTGGGCCACTTCAACCTGGAGGGCATCCCGCCCGCGCCGCGCGGCATGCCGCAGGTCGAGGTCACGTTCGACATCGATGCCAACGGCATCCTGAATGTCGGCGCCCGCGATCAGGCGACCGGCAAACAGCAGACCATCACGATCAGTGCGTCGACAAATCTGAGCAAGGATGACATCGACCGCATGGTGCGCCAGGCGGAGATCAACAAGGCCGCAGACCAGCGCCGCAAGGAGCTGATCGAGGCGCGCAATGAGGCGGACGCCCTGGCATACTCGGTCGAGAAGAGCCTGGCTGAGCTGGCGGATGCTGGCAAGGTCAGCGCGGAAGATCGGCGCGCGCTGGAACAGCTCATCGCGGAGGTGCGCAGCGCGGCGAAAGCCGACGATGTGACGGCGATCCGCGCGACCGTGACCCGTCTGCAGCAGACGACGTATCGCCTTTCCCAGAACGCCTACCGCCAGTCGCCGGGCGGCGCCGGCGGCGAGAACTATGGCGCTCATCCTGGCGACGGTGAAGATGTGGTGGAAGGGGAGTTCCGTCAGGTGTGAGCGGAGCGCCCGACCAGGCGGCGCGGCGGCGCAGGCGCGGCGGCGCAGGCGCAGCGGCGCAGGCGATGGAAGCATGCGACTGCCGTGCCGCCCTGCTGGCTGATTGCCGGAGAATTGTCGGCCAACTAACACCTGCCGCCAGCAGGCTGTGATATAATGCAGTTGTTCTGGACGAGAAGGGGGTGTTCCCTCTCGGTGGAGGCGCCGGTTCGGAGGAAACCATGTACTACGGATTTGGGTTCAACCCGCTTTATCTCGTGCTTGTGCTCCCGCCGCTCTTGTTGGGCTTCTGGGCGCAGATGAAGGTGCGCAGTGCGTATGCGAAATTCACCCAGGTGCGCAACCAACGAGGGCTGACGGGCCTCGACGCAGCTAACATCATCTTAGGGCCGGAAGGGCTGTATGAGGTATCCATCACCGGAATCCCTGGTGAATTGACCGATCATTACGATCCACGCTCGAAAAAGCTGGGGCTGTCAGCCGGTGTCGCGCAACGGCCAAGCGTGGCGTCGCTGGCAATCGTGGCGCATGAGATCGGCCATGCGCTCCAGGATCATCAGAATTACGGGCCACTTAAGCTGCGAGGGGCTCTCGTACCTGCTGTGCAGTTGAGCGCGTGGGTTGGTCCGATCATGTTCATGGCGGGCATCTTCCTCCAGCTGACAGGATTGGCCTGGCTTGGGGTCTTCGCCTTTGGGTTGACCGCCATCTTCGCGGTCATGACTCTGCCGGTGGAGTTCGATGCCAGCAAACGCGGCTTGCGCCTGTTGCAGACCTACAATCTGACTGTCGGCAACGAGGTGCAGGGTGCGAAAGCAGTGCTCGATGCCGCTGCGCTGACCTACGTGGCGGCCGCCATTCAATCTATCGCCACGCTGCTCTATTACGTCTCGCTGATTGCCGGACGTCGTGATGAATAAAAACGGGGTTTTACAGCCTGTCGCTGGCTCGATCCGACTGGGTTGGGCCTGCAACGGGTTGCGGCCGCATGGAGAGAACATTAAATGCATCGTTCCCGATTGATACCGATCTTGGTCGCGCTGGTCGCCTTAGGTGTTGCGCTCATAGGCTGCGGGTTGGTGCGTCCGTCGGCGCGTCCCTCAGCCAACCCGACCGCCACCCCGCGTGTTGTTGAGCGGATGGTGGTCGCCACGCCCACACCGCAACGGGCGCAGGCCGCACCCGCGCAGCAAGGGGCGCCCGCTGCGCTGCCGAGTGGCGATAGCGATGGCACTCTTCTGCGCGCTGTTTATCAAAGAGTCAATCCTGCGGTCGTCTACATCGAGAATCTCGCCGTGACGTCTACGTCGTCGCAGTCCACTCAGGCGCTGCCCGAGAGCCAGGGGTCGGGGTTTGTCTGGGATATGCAGGGGCACATCGTGACCAACGATCACGTCGTGCGCGGTTCCGATGAGCTGCAAGTCACCTTTTCGGATGGAGTGGTCCTGCCGGCGGAGTTGATCGGTTCCGATCCGGACAGCGATCTCGCCGTGATCCAGGTCGATCCCAAGCTGGTGAAACTGCTGCCGGTGGAGCGTGGCAAGATCGATGATGTCGCGGTGGGGCAGCGGGCCATTGCTATCGGTAATCCGTTTGGGTTGGTCGGTACGATGACGGAAGGAATCGTCAGTGCCATCGGCCGGAGCATCCCGGCCATCACCGGCTTCAGCATTCCGATGGCCATCCAGACCGATGCATCCATCAATCCCGGCAACTCGGGCGGGCCCCTTCTGAATGACAAAGGACAGGTCATCGGTGTGAACGCGCAGATTCGCTCAGCGACGGCGACGCCCGCGAATTCCGGCATCGGTTTTGCGATTCCGATCAACATCGTCGAGCGGGTTGTGCCTGCGCTGATTTCGAGCGGCAAGTATCGGCATGCCTATCTCGGCGTCAGCGGACGCACCTACAGTCCGGCTTGGGCCGAAGCGTTGGGTTTCAGCAAGGATGATCGCGGCGCCTACGTCATGGAACTGGTCAGCGGAGGGCCTTCGGAACGCAGCGGCCTTCGTGCCGGCACGAAGGACACCAAGGTGGTTTTGGCCATCGCCATGGACGGACCCCTGTACCTGAAGAGTGGAGGCGATCTGGTCATTGCTATCGACGACAGGAAGGTCAACACATTCGATGATATCCTGATCTACCTCGAAAGCTTCAAATCACCGGGTGACGAAATCAGGCTGACCGTTTTACGGCCCTCTGAGGGCCAGAAAGTCATCTCCGTCAAGCTGGGTGAGCGACCGGCCCGGCTGCGCTAAGCCGAATCGTTACGGATCATTGACAGGCGTCCGGTGCACTTCAGCGTCCGGGCGCCTGTGCTCTTAACAGGAGCAGCGGTGAACATCAAGATCGACTGTGCTCGCGACATGGGTCCCCTCCCTCATTTCTGGAACAGCACCGGCTTCTCCCCCGGCGAGTTATTGCTCACGGGCGACATGCAACAGCAGATGACGTATGCCGGCTCCGTGCCGCACCGCGGTCTGCTCTACGTCCGCCCGCACTTCCTGCTGGAGTTGGTGGGGCTGGATGGTTCGGCGGCGGCAAGTTCGTACGCTGATTGGAGTCGGCTGGATACGGCGCTGGATGTCATCGTGGGCAACGGCTGCAAACTGCTCTTCGAGCTGATGGGCAATCCGGGTGGGAGTTTCAGTGATTTTCGCGACGACCGGCAGCTTCACGCATGGCGCGATCTGGTTTGCTCACTGGCGCGTCACTGTATTGAACGCTATGGCCGGCCCGAAGTCGAGAGCTGGTATTTCGAGACCTGGAACGAGCCGGACGGTCGCGGTTGGTGGCGCCAATGGCCGGATGACATTGCATCCTTCTGTAACTACTATGATGCCTGCTCGGAGGGGCTGCTTCTGGCCGAACCGCGCTTGCGCCTGGGCGGGCCGGGCACCTGCATCACCCTCTCTCCGCTGTTCCAGGCGTTCTTGGCGCATTGCGACACCGGAGGCAACTACTTCACCGGCGAGACGGGGGTCCGGCTGGATTTCATCTCGGTGCACGAGAAGGGCGTCCGATCCTCCAAAGAGGATCTTAACCCGCGTACGATGGCGCTGCTTGAGCGCGAAATCCAAGCCGTAGAGCATATCCGCCAACGCCATCCGCGCTTTGCCGCCATCCCATTCATGAACAACGAGTGCGATCCGCAGGTGGGGTGGGGTGACTTTCACACGTGGCATGGGCGACCCTACTACGCGGCGATCGTCAGTAAGATCGTTAACCAACACCTTGTCGGGATGGTCGACCGTGTGGCGTGCCCGTACGCACTGCTCAGCAGCGACAATGGGTTCATCGGGCGTTGGGGCAATCGGACGCTGATGGCGCGGTTCGGCCCGGCGCAGCCGTTCGACGATGGACAGTCGCATCACAAGGCCGCGTTGTCGCCCGGTGCGGCAATCCCCGCGCAGCCATTCGAGATGATCAAGAAACCGATCCTGAACCTGATGGCTGCGCTTTCTCTTCTCGGCGATCGGCGGTGCGCAACCGATGGCGCCGGCGGCATCAACGAAGCGATCGGCGTCATTGCTACGCGACGCAGCGACGACCAGATCGCAGTCCTCGTTTATCACAGCCGGGATCAGATCACGCTGTCGGGCTCAGAGGGCATCCGGCTCACGATGCAGCACTTGCCGTTCGAACACGCCGCATTGGCTCACTATCGGATCGCAGAGGGAATCGGCGATCCGTATTCGCTCTGGGAGTCGGCAGGCGGGCCACCTGAGCCCGGTGCGGACCTGGTTGCCGCAATGCGAACGGTCCAGGAGTTGGCGTTGCTGGAACCCCCGACCCCTGCACCGATCGTGAACCGCTCGCTGACGCTGGATTTCGATCTGCCGCTGCCCGGGGTGAGCCTCATTCTGTTGAGCGCGCAGCCGGTCAATGCCCCGGAGCGGGTGCTGGAGGTGCGGCTGGCGCCCTATACGGGCTTGCACGACGAGGCACAGACCATGGTCGTGTGGCGTGGGCTGCCCTCGCGCGCGCTCCGCACCTACGAAGTGCTGCGGGCTGACCGGCCCGAGGGTCCGTTCGTACGCGTTAATGCGCCCGATCTGATTTGCACTGCGTTTCTTGATGTGCGCGAGAAGGGTGCACCGAGAGCGTCATACCGGGTGCGGGCCGTCGATTTCTGGGGGCGGCGCGGCCCGGAGTCAGAGACGGCATCACTGCGCTGAAGGCCAGGCGGGTGTGGCAGCGAGGAGGTGCTCCACCGCCTTGCGCGATGGCAAGGCAGGGATCGCGCCGCGTTGCGTCGTAGTCAGCGCGCCGGTGGCGTTGCCCAGTCGCAGTGCGCGCTCGAGGGTCTGCTTGTCCCACTCCAGGTTATGATCCAGCAGCCCTGCGAGCATTCCGGCCACAAACCCATCGCCTGCACCCGTCGTGTCGACGGCGGTCACTGCAAATCCGGGGAGCGCGCCGCTGCCGTCCGGTGTGAAGTAGACGCACCCCGCCGCGCCGCAGGTCACAACCAGCAGCCGCAACCTGTCGTGCCACAGCGCCCGCGCACCGGTCGAGAGATCGGTCTCCCCGGTCAGAAACGCCAGCTCCTCCGCGCTCACCTTGGCCAGATCCGCGTGGGGCCAGCCCGCCAGCATCCCCTGGCGCGCAGCTTCGGGTGATGGCCAGAGCGCCAGACGCAGGTTGGGGTCATAGGAGATCAGGGCGCCTGCGCCGCGCGCTGCCTCGAGCGCGGTCAGTGTGGCGCTGCGGCTCGGCTCGCCAATGAGCGAGATGGAGCCGAAGTGGAAGATGCGCGTGCTTGCAGCATAATGCGTGTCGACATCTGATGGTCGCCACAGCATGTCGGCGCTCGGATGGCGATAGAACATAAAGCTGCGCTCACCGTCTTCGCGGAGCGATACGAACGCCAACGCAGTTCGAGCCGCCGCACAGAAGCGCAACCCCCCGGTGTCGACCCCTGACTCCACCAGTGTATCGGCGAGGAAGCAGCCGAAATCATCGTCACCGACCTGGCCCATGAACCCGGCGCGATAGCCCAGGCGCGCGACGCCTACCGCCACGTTTGCCGGGGCGCCTCCGGCGGCCTTCTTGAAGGCAGGAGCTTGCGCCAGGGTCGCGCCTGCCTCGGTGGACACGAAGTCGATCAGCAGCTCCCCGCACGCGACCACATCACGCTCGATACCCACCTGACCTCCGCTCCGCTGCGTCACAGATCGCAGCCGGGCTGCGACCGAAGGCGATTCAGGCCTTCGGCATCGGCGTGCTACTTGCCGGGTCCGAGGGGGGCGGTTTGCCAGACATCTCCGAAGCGATGCGCGCAGCTTCTTCGACCCCTGGGAGCGCGCCGGAAAACTCCTGGGGTCCTGCATCGGCGACGCCCGGCAGCTCGGCCTCCAATTCAGAGGCATCGGGGACCTTCATCGCCTTCGGCACCGCACCTTGCACGACAGCCGCAGTCTCTGTCCTGGGCGGCTCCAGAGGCCCGATCTCGGCCTGCGGGCCCCCAGCCGTTGCGCTCGAGTCCTCATGCCGCGCGGCAGCCGTGCCGGCGGCGATGGCGCCCGTCGCCGCGCCGATCGCTGGCGCAGCAACGGCCTTCGTCTCTCCGGGGCCCGCCATCGCCGCGACCGGCCCGGCCGAGACGGCTGCAACCGCTTGCTTCGGCGCTTCCTGCCCCGGAGCCGCGGCGGCTGCTGAGACCGCCGTCGCGCCCGGCACAAGCGAGGGCAGAGCAGCTTCGACCGGCAGCGCCGCGAGCGTTCCAGCCGCTGTGGCCAGAGCAATCTCCGCTGGCGGTGACGCCGGCACGCTTGAATTGCGTCGGGCAGTCGCCAGGTTCATGTCGATGCGCGTCAGGAAGAAAAGGATGGCGCCGAAAAAGAGCAGCGCGATGGCGCCAAATGAAGCGGTCGCGAGGATCGGGATCGCAAGCCATCCACTGAATCCGCTCCCCCAGCCAGCTCCCAGCCCCCGGCTCCAGAGGGAGATCCCGACGAACATCCCGCTGCACCAGTACAACAGAGCAGCAACGCAAAGCAGAATCGCGACCGCGCGTGCAACGCGATGCAGACGCATGGGTGGCCTCCGTTTGAGCCTTGGGATGGCAAGGCAAGTCTGATCGGATCGACGGGTCGACCCTGATGGCAGCGACGCGTGCATCCTCGAAGCAGCCGCGCCGGGTTCGCGACTGGCTGAATGCGCGTCCCTACTTCTCTATGATAGGACTGAAGGTGATGCCATGATAATAGAATGACTCACCGAAGCCGTTATCGCCCGAATAGACGCGCACGAACCAACCGTATTGCCTGTCGTACGCGACGCCTTGCGGCAGAATCGACAGAAGGTAGGCGCCTGCGTTGCCCAGACTCGGCGTCTCCCACAACTGATTCGTCTCCACATCAAATAACGCCCATCGGTATTCGTCTTCGGCAAGACCCCTCGGCTGCCAGGTGAATGTGATGGGGATCGAACGGATGCTGTCATGCGGTGGGTTGAGCAGCGTCACGTTGGCGACATCGAAATCCCCACCCTTTCGGTTGGCGCCACTGGCGTAGTCAAGGATGATCGGACCATACCAGGCGCTCAATCTGAGAGGATCGCCTGGGCCAATGTTGTTCGCGTACAACACCGCATACGCCTGGCCGCCGCTGAGACCCGCAAGCGAGTCAAACAGATAGGAACCGTCGGCCGGCGTGATCCTTTCTGCTATGGGAGCCCAGGCTGTTCCATCGTAGAACCACAGGGCGATCCGGGTGTCCGGGGCTGGGCTGCCTTTGTAGGTCACCGAGCCATAAATGCCGGCAGCCGGCGTCGTGGGAGTTGCGGTCGGCGTGCTCGAAGGCGTCGGCGTCGCAGTGCTCGAAGCGGTTGCTGTCGGCGTTGGTGTAGAGGTCGGCGTCGACGGCGCACTGCGAATCACCCCTGGGAGATAGACCCGCCGATCGATAGCATCGGTCGCCGTAGCCGTTGCTGTCGGCGTGCTCGACGGTGACGCGGTGCTGGTCGGCGATTGCGTGGCCGTGGTGGTTCTGCTGGGCGTGAAAGTAGGCGACAGAGTCGCCGTGGTTGTTCTGCTAGGAGTGAAGGTAGGCGACGGCGTGTAGGTGGGTGACACCGTTGCACTCGTCGTCGGGCTCGGCGTGATGCTAGGCGACACCGTTGCCGTCGGCGTGCGGCTGGGCGTTGTGGTCGGTGAGATCGTGGCGGTCGGCGTGCGGCTGGGCGTCGCGGTCGGTGAGGCCGTGGCAGTAGGCGTGCGGCTTGCGGTGGCGGTCGGTGAGGCCGTCGCGGTTGGCGTGCGGCTGGGCGTTGTGGTCGGTGAGATCGTGGCGGTCGGCGTGCGGCTGG
>CAYRFV010000219.1:0-9803 GCA_964423545.1 uncultured Anaerolineales bacterium
CGCCGGACCACCTGCTGCCGGCGGCGCCGGACCACCTGCTGCCGGCGGCGCCAGAACACCTGCTGGCCGCGCCGGCGCCGGTGGCGAACCTCAGCCAGCGGCCCCCGCTCCTGTGCCCCGGCTGCGGGCACCGCGGCACGTTCTATGTGCTGCGGCAACTGCTGTTTTCCGAGCAGGGGGAGCGAGAGAAAGAGGGAGAGGAGAGGGAGGAGAGCAGGGGCGGCCTGGCGCCGTCTGCGTCCTCCCCCGCACTCACTCCGTCCTCCCGGTCTCCGTCCTCCCCGTATGTGCGCGCCAACCTGGAGCGACGGCGGCAATACGGCCTGGTCATCACCGGCGACATCGGCTGCTATACGCTGGGCGCGCTGCAGCCGCTCAACGCCATGGACACGTGCGCGTGCATGGGGGCCAGCATCGGCCAGGCGATCGGCCTGGAGAAGGGCGGAATCAAGAACAAGATCGTGGCCGTGATCGGGGACTCGACCTTCTTCCATTCCGGCATCACGGGGCTGGTGGATGTGATCACCTCGGGCGCGGCGACGACGACCATCATCCTCGACAACTTCACCACTGCGATGACGGGCGGCAACGTCAATCCGGGCACCGGCAAGACCGTCGACGGCAAGCCGGCGCGGCGCATCGAGCTGGAAAGCCTCTGCCGGGGCCTCGGCATCGAAGACGTGAAGGTGATCGGCGGCTTCGACACGGACGCCATCGAGCGCGAAGTCGCCCGCGCGGTCCAGTCGCCGGAGCCTTCCGTGCTCATCATCCGTGAACCGTGCGTACTGGAGTTCAAGTCCAGCAGCACGCAGGTCTCGTGGGTCGAGCCGGAGAAGTGCGTTTCCTGCTGGGCGTGCCTGGTCACAGCGTGCCCTGCGCTGATCCGCAAAGACGGCAAGGTCGCGGTCATCCCGGAGCGCTGCACCGACTGCCAGGTGTGCAACCGGGTGTGCCCGCACGATGCCATTCTGCGCCTCGAACGCGACGCATTGGCCCGGTGAACGCGATGAAACCGCTGAACTTCGTGCTGACGGGTGTGGGCGGACAGGGCATCCTGCTGTCCAGCGACATCCTCTGCCTGGTCGGGATGGCTGCGGGCTACGATGTGAAGAAGACCGATGTGCACGGCATGGCGCAGCGCGGGGGCAGCGTCATCAGCCATGTCCGGCTGGCCGATCAGGTCTTCTCGCCGATGGTGCCGGTGGGCGCCGCGCACTACCTGCTTTCATTCGAGAAGTTGGAGGCCTGCCGCTGGGCCCACTATCTGCGCCGCGACGGTGTGGCGGTGGTCAGCGATGAGGCGATCCCGACCCTCGCGATGGAGACGAGGGCGCCCTATCCCACCGACGACGAGATCGCCGCTGCGCTGGCCGCGCACGCTGCGCACGTGCGCATCATGCCGGCAGGATCGCTGGCCACAGACCTGGGCAATCCGCGCGTGGCCAACGTGATCCTGCTCGGCGGGCTCTCTCGCTTCGTAGACATCGCACCGGAGATCTGGGTGCGCGCCATCGAGGAGCGCGTGCCGCCGAAGTTCCGAGAGCTGAACCGGCGGGCGTTCGACATGGGACGCCGGCTATAGCGCCGCGGCGCGGCAGGTGACGCGCCTCACACCGGTCTATCGCATCCCATGTTGGAAATGCCCGACCTCCGAGACGACCTCCTCCTCGCGACCGTCAGTGCAGCCTACGGCCTTCGCGTCAGAAGCCCGGTCTTTCTGCCGATCGGCGCCGGCGTTGCGAGCATCCTCTCGCCGGCCGCAGGGGAGGCCGATCCGCGCCAGGCCCTCGGCTATCTCCAGGGCAACTTCCAGCCCCATGGCGTTGCGGAGATGGCGCTTCGATCGGAGCAATCCTATGAGAACCTATCCCAGCATTCTGAATGACGTCATCGGGCCTGTGATGCGCGGGCCATCCAGCTCGCACTGCGCGGCCGCACTGCGCATCGGGCGGCTGGCGCGCGACCTGATGGAGGGCGAGATCTCGGAAGCGCTCGTCGAGTTCGACGCCAACGGCTCCCTCGCCACCACGCACGAAAGCCAGGGGTCCGACATGGGGCTGCTGGGCGGGCTGCTGGGCTGGGATGCCGCCGATGAGCGGCTGCCGGCGTCCGCGTGCTGCATCCGGGAGGCGGGGGTCCGCGTTGAGATGCGTGTCGCCGACTTCGGGGCCGAACACCCCAACACCTACCACCTGACGCTCAGGAATGCGGCCGAGCAGCACACCCTGGCCGCAATCTCCACCGGCGGCGGCAGCATCGAGCTGGTGGAGATCGACGGCGCCCCCGTGTCGATGGCCGGCGATCACTTCGAGACCCTCATCTACTGCGACCCGGCCGGCGACGCCCTGCTCCGCTACCTCCAGGCGCATGCGGATGCGGACGAGGTGGCCTTGCGCCGCGGATCGGGTGTGCAGTTCATCGAGATTAAGACGCAGCATGCGCTCCATCCTGACTTCATCGCCCTGCTCCGCTCGCAGTTCGCCATCGGCGCCCTGAAGCAGGTCTCCCCTGTGCTGCCGGTGTTGTCCCGCCGCGACATCAGCGCACCCTTCATCACCTGCGCGGAGATGCTCCGCTACAACACGGGACGGAACCTCGATCTGTGGGAACTGGCCTTGCGATACGAGAGCGCCAGGGGCAACCTGCCGGAGGCCGAGGTCTTCGCGCGGATGCAGGAGATCGTCCGCATCATGCTGGCCTCCATCCAGAAGGGCATGGCGGGCGCCCACTACGCCGATCGCATCCTCGGCTGCCAGTCGGCCGGCTATCGGGATCGGATGGCCCAGGGAATGCTGCTCGACGCGGGGATGCTGAACCGGATCATCCTCTATGTGACGGCCCTGATGGAGGCGAAAAGCTCGCTGGAGGTGATCGTCGCAGCGCCGACCGCCGGATCGTGCGGCGGGCTGCCGGGTGCGTGCCTCGGCGCAGCAAGCGAGATGGGTCTATCGCTGGACGAGATGACCCGCGGCATGCTGGCCGCCGGCATGATCGGCGTCTTTGTCGCGGCGCACGCCACCTTTGCGGCCGAGGTGGGCGGCTGCCAGGCGGAGTGCGGCGCAGGCTCGGGCATGGCTGCGGCGGCGCTGGTGACGCTGGCAAAGGGCGATGCCGCGCAGGCGCTCGCGGCGGCATCGATGGCGCTGCAGAACATCCTCGGCATGACCTGCGATCCCGTCGCGAACCGGGTCGAGGTCCCGTGCCTGGGCAAGAACGTGATGGCCGCCGCCAACGCGCTCGCCTGCGCCAACATGGCGCTGGCCGGCTACGACGCAGTGATTCCCCTCGATGAAGTGATCGAGACGATGGATCGCGTCGGCAGCGCCCTCCCCCGCGAGCTGCGGTGTACGGGGCTGGGCGGCCTGTCGATCACGAGAACATCCCGCAGGCTCGAAGCCGAACTCGCCGCCCGGAGGGCGTCATGAAGATCACAGCGATCGAAACCATCCCCGTGAGTTTTCCAGTCGGCAGGTTCAGGGACGGCATGGACAAAGTGGCCGGCAATGACGCGCCGCCGCGTTACTACAGGGGGAGGATTCCGGAGATCACCCGGCCGCGGAACGCCGGCGGCTTCATGGTGCTCTCGGACGTCCTCGTCAGGATCCGCACCGACGAAGGCATCACCGGAGTGGGCGAGGCGGCGTGCGATCTCGCCGAGCCGCCGGAAGTCGTCAAGGCGATGATCGACCGCTACATGGCGCCTAAGCTGATCGGCGAGAATCCCCTGGACTGGAAGCTCCTGATCGATCTGGTGAGTTGGGATGCTGCGCGCGGCGCCACCCGCTTCTCCACCTCGGGGATCGACCTGGCGCTCCACGACCTGGTCGGCAAGATCCTGGGCGTGCCGGTCTACGCGCTGCTGGGCGGCTGCCGGCGCGAGAAAGTGCTCGCCGGGATCGAGGTGCCGCGCGGCACGCCCGAGCAGATGGCCGAGCACAGCAACGAGTACTTCCAGCAGGGGATCCGCGGGATCAAGGCGAAGGTCGGCTCGGACCCGGTGCGCGACGCCGAGTGCATCCAGGCGATACGAGCCAAGCTCGGCCCCGGCGTCAGCCTGCGCGCCGATGCGAACTGCGGCTACACCCTCAGCGAGGCCAAGACCTTCTGCCAGCGGGTCGAGGCATCTGGCGCGGGGCTGGAGCTGCTCGAACAGCCATTGGAGATACACGATCTGTCGGGATACAGGGAGCTGCGCGACGCGACGGCGCTGCCCATCGAGGTGGACGAGAGCGCCTACAGCCTCTCGATGGTGCACCTGATCCTCAAGCACGATGCCGCCGACCTCATCAACACGAAGTGCGCCAAGGCAGGCGGCATCAAGGGGGTTGCGGATTGGGCGGCCGTCGCCGAAGCCTCCCACCGTCCCATCGTCATCGGCACCGAGTGGGGCGCCGGCCTGAAAGTTGCTGCAAAGCTGCACCTGGGCGCCGCGATCAAGAACGCGGACCCGGTGGTGGAGTTCACGGAGATCATGATCCACGAGCTGCTGCTGCGAGAACCGTTGCGGCTCGAAGATGGCTATCTCCGCGTCCCCACGGGGCCGGGGCTGGGGTGGGAGCTGGACGATGAGAAGATCGAGGCGTTCAAAACGCCTGCGTAGCTCTCACTCTCACCTCAACGCGGGGAAACCCTGGAGCATCCCCACCTGCCGAATCGTCGCCTCCACATCATCCAGCTCCAGCGGCGCAGCGGCCGTGAAGTTCTCGTATCCATCTTCTGTGATGAGCAGGGTGTCCTCCGATCGGATGTACAGCTGCTCTTCGGGCACACGCAGCGTCGGATCCAACGTCAGCACCACTCCCGGCTGAAGCGGCTTGCCGCGATAGTGGCCGACATCGTGCACGGCCATGCCGACCGGGTGCGTCATGTGGTAAGCCCACTTCAGGGCGTCGGCCGCGCCCTGCTCGTAGATCGGCTTCGACCAGCGGGTGCGCTCCACCACACCTCGCATCTGCTCGGCCGCTTCCTCAGTGATCTGCTCCGCGGTCACCCCGGGCCGAATCAGACCGAGGAAGACCTTGTGGGTTTCGACGACGAAGCCGTACAATTCCCGCTGGACAGCGCTGTACCGCCCGTTGACCGGCCACATGCGGCCGATATCGCTGGTGTAGTAGCGATAGTCGGGGGCGCAGTCCACCAACACGAGATCCCCGTCGGTGAGCCGGGCGTTGTTCGCCCGGTAGTGGCCGAAGCGGATATTGGCGCCGCTCGCGATGATGGCCCGGTACCCCGCGTCGCGCGCGCCGTTGACCAGGTAGGTGTAGCGCATCACGGCGTCCAGTTGATACTCCCAGACGCCGGGGCGGGTCGAGCGCATGGCCTCGGTCACGCCCAGCGCGCTTAGTTTGCCCGCCATCCTCAGCAGCTCGATCTCGCGCGGGCCCTTGATGAACCGGAGCTCATTGAGCGTGGGCGCGAGGTCGCGGATCTCCGCGGCAGGGCAGCGCTGGCGCAGCAGCCCGACGAACCAGCGCATCCGATCCGGCCGGCCATCCCACGGATCGGAGAAGATCTCCCGCTGCCCGCCTTGCAGGGTATCCCAGCTCATCATCGCGCCTTCGCCCATCCGCAGCGGCGTGTAGAGCACTCGGGCCCCATCGAGAAATCGGCTCAGCTCCTCGATGCCATAGACTGCGTCCACGCCGGTCAGATCCCGCGTCGTATCAGCGTTATCCGCTGAGAGGAGTTCGCCCTCGTTCTCCACCCGCTGCCGCGATTGATGGGGCAAGAACAACACGCACGTCTTCGAGCGGCCATCGAGCAGCAAGTACGCATGGGGCGTCTCGACGCCGCAGAGGTAGTAGAAATCGTTCGTCTGCCGGAAAAGGTCGTGGCTGCTCTCCTTCTCCGCGCCCTGGATCAGCGCGACCGCGTCGCCGCCGATGGCGTCGAGCACGCGCCTGCGCCGGCCGGCAAGCTCGTCAGGGGTGAAGTCTTTCTGGAACATGGGGGGCTCCTCTAGACCGCGGCCAACTCGTGTGCGTGTTCGGCGAACGCGGCCAGCAACGCCGATGTCGCTCGCAGGTCATCCATGTGGGCAAGCTGGACGGTTGAATGCATGTAGCGCGTGGGTGCGCCGATGGTGGTGCTGAGCGCACCGAGCTTCGTTCGCTGAATCGCCGAGGCGTCGGTGCCGCCGCCGATGTTGCGCTGGAAGGGGATCCCTTTGCGCTGGCACAACTCGACGAGGAAGCGCACCAGCCGCGGGCTGCCCAGCGTCAGCCGGTCCATCACGTAGATGCCCGTTCCCTGGCCCAGCTTGCAGTGCTTCTCGTGCTCCGCTGCGACCGGCACATCCCAGGCCAGGCTGCCGTCAATGGCGATGCCGAAGTCCGGCTCGATGGCGTAGGCAGCCATCGGCGCACCGCGCACGCCGAGCTCCTCTTGCACCGTGCTGACCGCGTACACGTCCACTTCGGTTCGGCCCAGGCCGGCCATGGCCTCGATCATGCAGTACACGCCGAGCCGATCATCGAAGTTCCGGCCGGTGATCACCTTCTCGTTGAGGTAACGGAAATCCTGGTCCAGGCTGATCGCGTCGCCGATTTCGACGCTCGCAACCACCTCGTCCCGCTGCAGACCCAGGTCGATGTACAGCTCCGCCAGGTCCGGGGCCTTCTCCGTCGCCCCGCCCTTGGCGGCGCCCAGGATCCTCGGTGCGATCACCCCGTTCAGCATGCGCCGGCCATGCACGATCACCCGCTGGGAAAGCAGATTGCAGGCATCGAAGCCGCCCACCGGGGTGAAGCGGATGAAGCCCTCTGCGTCGATGTGGGTCACCATCAGGCCGATCTCGTCGACGTGCGCGGCGAACATCACCTTGAGCGCGTTCCGGTTCTCCGTTGCGGCTCGCTTCAGCCCGATGACGTTCCCCACGCGGTCGCGCCACACTTGATCGCACACGCCTTCCAGCTCGGCCATCACGAATCGCTGAACATCATCCTCGAAACCGGACACGCCCGGGATCTCGCACAGCTTCTCCAATCGTCCCATTTGCCGATCGCTCCTTTCTTGAGATCGTGGGGCGTGCGGCCTTACAACTGCCCGGCCGCCATCGCCGCCATGAGCGCCATCTCCCGATGCACCGGATCGGCGGCCACGCGGCGGGCGAGCGCCTCAGCCTGCGCCTGCGCCTCCGCCCGAATGGCCGCTTCGTCCGCCGTGAGCACCCGCCTGTCGCGCATCAGGAACCGGCCGGCCACCATGACATCCCGCACCTCATGTCCGCTGGCAGCGTAGACCAGGTTCGGAACGATGTTGCGCACCGGTGCATCGAGCACGGGCGAAAGGTTCGGCGCCGCCAGGTCGACGACGATCAGGTCCGCCTGCTTCCCCGCTTCGAGCGAGCCGACTTCGTCGCCCAGACCCACGGCACGCGCGCCCTCGATCGTCGCCATCCGCAGCGCATCCCACGCCGGCATCACCGTGGGGTCACGGAACTTGATCTTGTTGAACAGCGCCGTCAGCTTCATCTCGTTGAAGATGTTGTTGCAGTTGTTGCCCGCCGCCTGGTCGGAGCCGAGCCCAACCATCCCGCCGGCCAGGCGGAAGGCGCGCGCCGGCGGAACGATGCCGTCGATGATGCCGATGCTGCCGGAACAGAGCGCCAGGCTTGCGCCGCTGGACGCGATCCTGGCCGCTTCCTCGTCGGTGGCCTCCGTCAGGTGGACGGCCAGCAGCTGGCGGTCGAGATAGCCGAGCTCGGCCAGGTAGGCGGGGGTGCGCTGTCCGCAGCGCTTGAGCATCTGGTCGATCTCGCGATCCCCCTGGGCCACATGCATGTGGATCATCAGTCCTTCGCGTTCGGCCAGCCGCTTGACCTGCATGAGCTGCTCGCGCGGCAGCATGTCCGGCGCCTGCGGACCGAGCATGACGGTGATGCGACCGCCGGCCGCGCCGTGCCAATCGCGGGCGAACGCCAGCGCCGCATCGATCTGGCGCCGGCCCTCCTCCAGATCGAATGGGTAGAGGTCGCCGACTTTCCAGCCGGCCATCCCCCCGGCCGGCAGTGCGTTGATGTTGGGGGTCAGCCGCCCGCGCACGCCAACCTCGACAAAGAACTGGGCCCAGCCGGGGATGGGCTGGGTATAGTCCACCATCGTCGTCGTGCCGGCCTTCAACGCCTCCACCACGTTGAGCCTGGCTCCCGCCAGCGCGGCTTCTGGGGTCAGATGGCGCGAGTAGGGCGCCAGCGCCCGCTGCATCCAGTGCGCCACGTCCTGCGCCACTCCGCGCGCAATGGCCCACGGCGTGTGCATATGCGCGTCGATCAGGCCGGGCAGCACCGCGCAGCCGGTTGCATCCAGCGCTGCCGCGCCCGGGAAACGCGGCGCCAGCTCAGCCGTCGGACCTGCCGCGACGATGCGGCTCCCCTCGATCGCCACCGCGCCATCGGCAACGTATCCCACGCCGCTTCCCTGCAGGGTGAACAGGTAACCGTGGCTGATGAGGGTTGTAGCCTGTGTGCTCATCGGTGCTCTCTCCCTTAGTACGATTTCCGCCAGACCTGGTAGTTGCCGAAAGCGATCTCCGGCCGGTAGTGCGCCCGGATGGCTTCATCGAGATAGGTCACCCCGCTGCTGACTGCACTGGCGTTCGGCTCGCGCGATTCGACCATCTTGAAGGTCACCACCCATCGGACCTCCTTCGCAGCCAACTCCTCCACGATCGCCTGCTGCACCGGCAGCGTCGTCGCCAGACCGGGGTGCAACTCGGTGAAGCGCGTGGGGCTGGGCCGGTCGGCCAGGAAGTTAAGCATCAGATCGTTGGCAAAAATGAGATCGTGACGCGCATTGCCGACGAAGACGGGCTCGCCCGGCGCCGTGTGCAACCGGAGATACTCGGCCACCCGCTCTTGATCGCGCCCGACCGAGACGCAGCCCGCGCGCGGCAGGCTGGAATAGCAGGAGAGCGGCAGGGTCACCCCACGGAATGTCAGCATGGCGAAGTGCGCCAGGTAGGGCCCGGCCACAAACACCAGCAGCAGGCCTGCGACGGCCACCCGAAAGGGGACGCTGCGCCACAGCCGCCGCGGCAGCCAGTAGGCCAGCGCCGTGGCGAGGATCACTGCGCAGATCGTGGTGGGCAGCGCATGCAGCTCGTGGTAGCGCGATGTCGCCTTGACCACCAGCCCCAATCCCGTGCCGGTGAGCGCCAGGAACAGCACGGCGATCGATGCGCGGCGGTCATCGGTGCGTAGGGGACGCAGCCGCAGCCACCGCAACGCGACGATGGTGGCGGCGACATAGGTCGCCAGCGGCAGATAGAGCCGAAGCCAGTCGTTCCACTGCGCGCCGGTGATCCGTTGGAGATTCGGGAAGAGCGGCGGCACGGGCAGGTGCCGCGTGGCCCGGAAGACGGTCGCTGGGAAAACGATCAGATCCTCGTAGAGCGTCGCTGGGCCGGCTGCGGCGGCGAGCAGCGCATAGGGCGGCAGCGCGATGAGCAGCGCGCCTGCGGCCAGGATCGCCCCCGCGCGCGCCACGGCCATCCCGCGCGGCCGGCGGGCGGAGCCGCCCATCCCGGCGCGGCGCCACACATGGAGCGCCACGCCGACGGCAAAGCCCAACGCGGCATAGCCGCCGAAATCGAGGCGCAGCAACGCCGTGAGGCCGAGCGCCGCGCCGGTCACGAAGAGCCAGCGCTCCCGGCTCGCATGCAGATAGCGCGCCAGCGCGAGCGCAGCCAGCAGAATGGCGGCGGTGGCCGGGAAGGCCGGATAGGAATAGAAGCGAATCGTGCCGAGCCAGAAGGTCGCCAGCAGGTACGGCACGAGGGCCACCCAGCGCGATGTCATGTGCCGG
>CAYRFV010000220.1:0-9778 GCA_964423545.1 uncultured Anaerolineales bacterium
GAGCGCGGGCGCAATGTGCTTCAGTGCGGCGGCGCCGACGGCCGTCGCACCGATCGATGCGCGTGCCACGGCTCCGGCCACAGCTTCGGCATCGCTGGCATGCAGCGCACGCACCGGCCCGACCATGACCTGTTCCGTCTGTGTGTTCGTGACAAGGCGGACAGTATACGCGCCACCCCGGTTCAGCGCGGCGAGCAGCGGCTCATCCACGTCGACAAAGGTGACACGGTAGCCCGATTCGCTGAAGAGCTGGCCGATGAAGCCGCGGCCAATGTTGCCGGCGCCGAAGATGAGAGCGTCTTTCATGCGTAGATCCCCGCCGCGTAGCGCCGCAGGAACTCGGCCTCAGCGTCACGAGTCCAGACTTCGCCCTCTCCTAGCCGGGCGTAGACCGCCGGTGCGACCGTCTTCAGCTCGGACAGGGCAGTCAGTGGAAAGGCCTCGACTTGCGGATAGATCACCATCTTGCCGGGGAAGCGACCGTCCATGAGCGCCTGCATCCCGGCGCGTGCTGCATCCAGGCCGCCGATGGCCGCCACCGCATTGGCCGTTGAAAGATGGCCGGTCGCCACCTTCGCCAACACATTGCTCTGATCGCGGATGGTCGCGCCGGCCGATCCGGTGATCTGCGCGCCGCCCAGGTAGATCGACGAGAGGTCGAGCTGCGCCTGGACGCCGCGTGCCAGTCCGCCGAACACCACCAGGAGCCCGTCGGACGCCAGGTGCGGCATAGCCGACTCGATGGCCGGCACGCTGGCGACGATCACGACGATATCATCGAATCCGGGTCCGCCATGCGCCCGGGCCAACGCCTCCTGGAAGGCGTCAGAAGTCATCTGCTTGGGATTGAGCACGACGAGCTCGATGCCTCTCGCCTGCGCCAACGGGCCGAAGTCAGCGACGAGCTCAGGGTTCCGCACTGCGTTCGACTCCGCAACGACGACCTTGCGCGGGCCGTCCGGCATCTCGAGCATGCGCTGGAGGTGCATCCGGCCCATCGGCCCGCCGCCGCCCACGATGCAGGCCACGCCGCCTGCGCGCAGCTCCGCGCGGTTGCGCGCCCGGCCATACGCCGCACTGACATCCAGGCCCGTCGTGCCCAGGTAGGTCACGTAGTCGTAGTGGATGCGTCCCGCGTCCACCCGCACGGGCCGGTCCAGCGGGCGCTCGCCGACCAGCGAGATTGTCGCCCCCGCCGCGACGACGTCGGGCAGCGCATCCAGACGCTCCGGATCGGGATCGAGCACGATCACATCGTCGAACCCGTCGGGAGCCTCTGCCCGCATCAACGCAACGTAGTCGGCCGGTGCGATGTCGTTGCGAATCTCGGCCTCAGGCCAGGCGACCTGGCAGCAGAGTGCATCCGGAACGTTGGTGGCCACGATCTTGGTCGGCAGACCGTGAGCGAACGTCTGGCCGATCTCATAGGCCGCGTTCTCCAGCCCCGGCCGTCCGAGCAGCCAGAGGACGCCGCGCGGCTTGATGTGCAGCCGGCGCCGCGGCACGTAGGCCGCCTCGACGCACGCCCACGGCTCAGTCAATGCCACTTCGGCATAGCCCAGGCCGGCGGGCACATCCATGGCATAGCAGCCTTCGTCGCCGTCCAGGATGGCTGGGCCCAGCAAGCTGTACTGCGCCAGGCCGCCTGTGAAGACATAGCCGACTGCGAGATTCAGTCCGCGATAGTAGACATCGGCCTGCAACGCCAAACGCTGGCCCGGCGCGAACCGGCTCCGCCACGCCTCACCGACGGCCACGACCGTCATCGTCACTTCGTGGCCCTGCACGACCGGGTTGGCGGCCAGGTCGCGCTGGTAGAGCCGCGGGTGGCTGCCGCCCTGCCGGATGATTTTCACGTCCGAATAGCAGAGCCCCACCGCATCGGAGCGGACGAGGATTTGATCGGGAGCGGGCCGGGGCAGGGGCCAGCGGACGGGCTGCCCTGCCAGGCCGAAATTCTCCAGACCCACGCCGTAAAGCGGCCAGACGAGCATCGATTCAGGGAGCAACGGTCCATCTCCGCGACTCTGATTTGTACGGATCATACTCGCCATCGCCGGTTTCGCCAAGTTCACGGCGAATCTTCTTTGACCAGGTTGGGCTTATCTGATAAGATCATGCCACCTTCCAGAGGAGGAGAACCATCCATGAAGCGCTCTGAGATCAATGCGATCATGCGCGATGCGGACGACTTCATCCGCTCGCATGGTTTTCATCTGCCGCCGTTCGCCTATTGGTCTCCGGAAGTTTGGGCTGCTGTCGGCGAGGAAGCACGGGAAATCGTCGAATGCGGACTGGGATGGGACATCACCGACTTCGGCAGCGGCGACTATCCAAATATCGGGCTGTTCCTCTTCACGATCCGCAACGGCCGGCCCCAGAACCTCCGGCAGATGCGCGGCAAGCTCTACTGCGAGAAGCTTCTGATCGTGGGCGAGGGCCAGGTGACGCCGCTGCATTTCCACTGGCACAAGACCGAGGATATCATCAACCGGGGCGGTGGCGACCTGGTGCTCCAGCTCTACAACGCCACCCCGGACGAGCGGCTGGCTGACACCCCCGTCACGGTCAGCGTCGATGGCGTTCGTCGCACGGCGCCCGCAGGCGGCAAGATCGTTCTGACGCCCGGTGAAAGCATCACGCTGGTGGACCACTGCTACCACGAGTTCTGGGCGGAGGGCGGCCGCGTGCTGGCGGGTGAGGTGTCGCTGGTGAACGATGATGCCGCAGACAACCGCTTCTATCGCCCTGTGGGCCGTTTCCCGCAGATTGTGGAGGACGCGGCGCCCTTGCACCTGTTGACGCAGGATTACGGCCGGTTCACTACGATCGCCAGTTGATCCGCCACGCGCAGCATGCCATCACCCTCCGAAAGGCGCGCCATGACCGTCATTGTCGCCGGGCACATCTGCCTGGATATCATCCCTCAGCTTTCCGGCATGAGCCGCGAGGCCTTCGAGCGTTCCTTCACACCTGGCCACCTGGTGGAATGCGGCCCGAGTGTCCTTTCCACGGGCGGCGCTGTCTCCAACGTCGGGCTCGCGCTGCACCGCCTCGGCATCCCCACGCGGTTGATGGGCAAGATCGGGCCTGATCTGTTCGGACAGGCTGTGCGCCAGATCGTCGAGGCGCGCGGCCCTGGGCTGGCTGACGGGATGATCGTCGATCCTTCCGCCGCGACATCCTATTCCGTCTGCATCAACCCACCGGAGGTGGATCGCATCTTCCTCCACTATCCTGGGCCCAACGACACCTTCTCGGCTGCGGATGTGCGTTACGATCTGACAGCCGGAGCACAGCTTTTCCACTTCGGCTATCCGCCGATCATGCGGCGGATGTATGAGAACGACGGCGCGGAGCTGAGCATGATTCTGCGCCGGGTTCGCGCCGACGGCGTCACCACGTCGCTCGACATGACCTTTCCCGATCCTTCTGCGGCGTCCGGCCGCGCGGATTGGGCCAGAATCCTGGCGGGTGCGTTGCCGCACGTTGACCTCTTTCTGCCGAGTATCGAAGAGATGCTCTATATGCTGCGGCGGCCGGTCTACGAGGAGCTGCACGCGCGCTTCGGCGCCGACATCCTGGAGGGAATCACCCCCGGGCTCCTGTCGGACGTCGCGAGCGAGCTGCTGGCCATGGGCGTCAAGATCGCCGGCCTGAAGCTCGGGCATCGCGGTTTCTACCTGCGCACGGCCGGGGCCGAGGCGCTGGCGCGCATGGGTCGCGCCGCGCCCATCGACCCGGC
Source organism: uncultured Anaerolineales bacterium (assembly GCA_964423545.1). Classification (GTDB taxonomy): domain Bacteria; phylum Chloroflexota; class Anaerolineae; order CG2-30-64-16; family CG2-30-64-16; genus JALOOE01. The sequence continues at coordinate 3,746 of CAYRFV010000220.1, forward strand.
CGCCTGGTCCGACCAGGAGCTCTGGGCGCCCTGCTTCCAGGTCGTCGTGGCCGGCACCACCGGATCGGGGGATGCGACCATTGCCGGCTTCATCGCTGGGCTGCTGAGCGGCTTGCCGCTGCGGGAGACCCTCACTGCGGCGGTCGCGGTCGGCGCATGCAATGTGGAGGCCGCCGATGCGTTGAGCGGCATCCAGACGTGGGATCAGACGCTGGCGCGGATCGCCACGGGCTGGCCGCGACACCCCCTGGGTCTGGATGAGCCCGGTTGGTGGTTCGATGCTCAATACGGCTTGTGGGCGAGAAGTCCATGACCAGGGAAGCCTCGCCCGTTCCCGCACCGGGCAAAGCCGCGGTGATCACCGGCGCCGCGCGCGGCATCGGCCGCGCGATCGCAGTGCAGTTGGCCGCCGACGGCTACGCAGTGTTGATTGCAGATATCCGTCGCGAGGCCGGCGAGCAGGCGGCCGCAGCGCTTGCAGCGGGCGGTGCAGCCGCGGCTGCCTGCTGCACGGATGTGACCGATCCGGAGTCATGCCGGGCGATGGTCCAGCACGCGGTCGAGCGGTTCGGCCGGCTGGATGTATTGGTCAACAACGCGGGCATCAGCAAGCCACAGCGCTCGCTCGACGTGTCGCCCGAGGACTGGCGACGCATGATCGACGTGCAGCTCAACGGCGTCTTTTTCTGCGCGCAGGCGGCCGGTCGCCAGATGGTGGCGCAGGGCCGGGGCGGCAGCATCGTCAATATCACCTCGATCAACGCGGAAGCCGCCTTCCCGCAGCGAGCCTCTTATGTGTCGGCAAAGGCGGCGGTGGCGATGCTGACGCGCGTGCTTGCCGTCGAGTGGGCTGAGCACGCCATCCGGGTGAACGCGGTCGGACCGGCGCACACCGAGACGGAGATGACTGCCCGCAATATCAGCCTGGGCATCCTGCAGGTCGATGCGATCAAACGGCGCATCCCATTGGGCAGGCTGGCGGCCGTGGAAGATGTGGCGAACGCCGTTTCGTTCCTGGTCTCGGACAGGGCAAGCTTCATCACCGGGCAATCGCTCTATGTCGATGGTGGGTACCTGGCCTACGGCTACCTGTGAGCATGGTCGATGATCTATACCGTCACTCTCAACCCCGCGCTCGACCGCACGCTGACCGTCCCGTCACTGCACCTGGGAGAGCTGAACCGGGCGCGCAGTGTGCGACTCGATCTGAGCGGCAAGGGCATCAACGTCTCACGAGCGCTGCGGCCGCTCGGCATCCCCAGTTGCATCATCGCCTTCCTGGGCGGCGGCACCGGGAGGACGATACGCGATGGGCTGCTGGCCGGCGGGTTCGAGGTGCTGAGCGTTGAGGTCTCGGACGAGACGCGGCAGAACATTACCGTGGTGGACGAGGCGTCGGGCGCTGTGACAAAGGTCAACGAGCCGGGCGCAACGGTCAGACCAGGGGACCTGGCCGCAATGACGGCGCTGATCGAGCGCATGGCCGCCGCGGATGATCTGTGGGCGTTTGCGGGCAGCCTGCCGCCGGGCGCGCCGGTCGATCTGTATGCGCAGTTGATCGGGTTGGTGCAGGCGCGCGGCGGCCGGGCGTTCCTCGACAGCAGCGGCGAGGCGCTGCGCTGCGGATTGGCGGCCCGGCCCTTTGCGCTCAAACCCAATAGTGAGGAAGCCGCCGAGGCGCTTGGCCGGCCCGTCATCAGCGACGCCGACCATGCGGCGGCCCTGCGCCGGTTTCGGGATCGTGGTTCGCGCCTGGTCTGCCTGACGCGAGGCGCGCGCGGGGCGGTGTTGGCGCTGGATGACGCGCAGCTCCTGGCCGCGCCGCCAGCGATCGCCGTGGCCAGCCCGATCGGCGCGGGAGACGCAACGCTGGCCGGGCTGGTGTGGGCGGTCCAGGATGGCTGTGATGCGATGGAGACCGCGCGGCGGGCGATGGCATGCGGCGCGGCCGCGGCCATGCAGGAGGGCACCGGGGTCGGCGAGCGCGGCGCAGTCGAGATGCTGCTGGACAAGATCGCGATTCATCCGTTTGCGCAATAGCCGCGCCGCAGTATTGCCCTCTGTCCTTCTTTTGTGTATGATTGGGGCGTGATTGACGTGATGCACCGCGGCGGTGGCCGGCGCGCCGGGGCACTCATGGTGGCGCTTCTGACTGCAGCGCTCGCCTGGGTTCTGGCCGGCCCCGCCGCGCCTTTGGCCGATGCCGCGCCCCCCACGCCGGTCATCACAACGCCGACCCCCACCCCCTCTCCCACGCCGAGGCTGCTCACGCTGCGCGAGCGGCTGCTGCTGACGCCTGAGGCTGAGCGCCGCGTGCAGACCGTCTTGCTGCCGCTGATCTCGCACGGGGGAAACGAGCGGCGACTGGAGGTCCGGCCAGACCGGTTCCCCTACACCGTCAAGGCCGATGATACGCTTTGGTCGCTGGCGCTGGACTTCGGCCGCGATCTCGACACGATGGCGTGCGCCACCACCCCGCTGGGCGCCGATGTGGAGACGCTGGCGCCGGGCCAGGTGATCACCATCCCGGCCCTGCGCGACCGGTGCTACACCGTCACCCCCGGTGACACGCTGCAAGGCATCGCACAGGCGCACGGCCTGGCCGTGGATGACATTGTGGCCGAGGCATGGAACGGTTTCAGCGCGCCGCCCTACACGGTGCGGCCCAGGCAGCGGGTGCTGCTTCCCGGCGGGCGCACCCGCGCGACCCCGCGGCCCGATCGCCACTCGGTCAGCATCATGTCGGACGATTGGTCGCACACCGACTATCGTGACTGGAAATACGGCGACGGCAAGTTCGTCTGGCCCGTCATCGGCCCGATCTCGCAATACGCGCACGATGGCCATTGGGCGCTGGACATCGCCGTGCCCGAAGGGACGCCGGTCCAGGCGGCCGATCGCGGCACGGTGGTGATGGCCGGGTGGAATCCGTCGGGCTACGGCTTTCGGGTCGTGATCGATCACGGCAATGACTACATCACCCTCTACGCCCATCTGCGCGACATCTATGTCGAAAAAGGCCAGGTGGTCGGCAAGGCGCAGGTGCTCGGCGCCAGCGGTTCCAACGGCAACATCACCGGGCCGCATCTGCACTTCGAGATTCGCGACTTCGGGATGCTCACCGACCCTCTGGCACTGTTGCCCCGGCAATAGCGCGGCCAGCTCGCCAGATCGCGGAGGCACAGAAAACATCGCGACCGCCGATGCGGAGATCAGCTCTCCGTGCTTTGCGCACCTGCGCAGCAACTTTCCGGACCAGATAGGAGGCTCACATGTCAACGGCAATTGTGATGAGCGGGGGCGGCATCCGTGGTCCCCTCCAGGTCGGCGCGCTCCAGTCGCTGCTGGAGCATGGCATCAAGCCGGACATGCTGGCCGGCACCTCGGCAGGCTCCCTCAACGCCGGCTTCATGGCCGCGATGGGCGCCGAGCTCTCCACGATTCCCGCGCTGCAAAAGGCCTGGAAAAGCGCCACCAAGGACAAGGTCTATCCCGGCAGCGCCGTTGCAGTGCTGGCGCGCGTCCTGGACGGCGCCGAGGGGTTCTTCCCCACGGACGGGATGCGCAAGCTGATCGAACAGAATCTGCCCAAGGGGATCACCACCTTTGGCCAGTGCAAGCTGCCGTGCTATCTCACGGCCGTCGATCTGTGCAGCGCGCAGCTCTACGTGTTCGGCGACCTGCCTTCGGCCAGGCTCGTAGACGGCATGATGGCGAGCAGCGTGATCCCCGTGCTGCAGCCGCCCCTCAACTATGGCAACTTGCAGTTGGTGGACGGCGGCGTCCTGGCCGAACTGCCGGCCAGCGTCGTGATGGACCGGGGTGCGAAAGTGATCTACGCCATCAACGTCGGCCGCGGCGATGAGGTGAAACCGCCTGCAAAGGGCATCTTCGAGATCTTCATGCGCACCCTGGAGACCATGGTCGCAGAGTCGATCTTCCAGGATTTCAGGCGCGCTGAGGAGGATCCGACAGTCGAGCTGCATCACATCCACATCAGCGCCCTCGGCTCCCTGCCCTTCGATGACTTCAACCACATCGACGAAATGTTCAAGCTGGGCAAGCAGGCCGCCGATGAGTATCTGGCGAACCCCAAGCCGAAGCGGGTCGCTGTGCCGTTTGCACCGCAGGCCAAGCCCAAGGTCGTGCGCGGTGCGCAGCAGTACATTCCACCGTACCGGCGGTAACCCGATCGCGCGCCGGCAGGAGCCCGAGGAATGCCAGTTCCTCGGGCTCCTTGTTGTCTTGCGATCGATTTGCGTTTCCTTGCTGTTTGTGCGATTATCGTCTTATGTGTGTGCTGCGCCTCGGGCCGAGAGCATGCTGCCAGCAGGATGATACGAGCTAGACGCCACGCACCAAGGAGAGATCAGATGTCCGGAATCGGCGACTTCATCAACGTGCTGGGGCTGATTTGGCAGCAGCGTGCGGCGCTGCTGGCGCTGCTTGAGAAGATGCCGGATGCCATGCATGTGACGGGCGCAGGCATGCAGGTTGCCGGTCAAGGCGCCATCGAGGCCGGCCGCGCCCTGAAGGGCGGCACAGGGATCGCGAACAGCGCGCTCAGCGCGCTCGAAACCGCGGCACAGGCGTTAGCCGACTGCTACGCAGAGGTGCAGTCGGTCGCATCTTACTTCGAGGATGCTGGTAAGCAGATCGGCGATGTCAAGGTGCCCACAGTCGCCCCGACCTATGTCAACATCGGCGCGCAACAGGTGATGAGCGGCCTGACCTTCGGCGAGACGAAGCTGTTCGGCAACGTCTCCAAGGCGCTGAAGGACGGCGCAGACAAGCTGGAGGACGCTGCCGGCAAGCTGGACAACACTGCCGCCGCGCTGCGCAACCTGAAGGCGGCTCTGTCGGACGCCGGCGGAGACCTGAATACGGTGGGTCAGAAGCTCAAGGAGGGCGGCCAGGCGATGCAGGCCGTCTAGAACGTCGGTCAAGGAATGCCAAGCCACACGGTCGGGCGGTTAGAAACCGCTGCGACCAGCGCAAAGCGGACCTTCGTCGGCTGCATCCAGTCGCCGCCGGGCGCCTTCGCAAGGGTTGCCGCGACCTGGGTCGCCCGTGGCGGATTACGGGAAGCGCGGCACTGTAAGCCAGGCGGCTGAATCGACGCGCAGATTCGGGTAGAGTTGCAGATGCGGCGCCCGGGTGGCGCCAATCTCTGCCTTCAGCGAGTGTTCCGTGACCATGACCGCCAGCGCGCCCATCCGAGTGCTCCTCGCCGACGACCATGCGATCGTTCGCAAGGGGATTCGCGAGTTTCTGGAAGACGACGGTGAGCTGGTGGTGATCGCGGAAGCCTCGGATGGGGCCCAGGCGGTGCAGCTCGCGGGTGAGCAGCGGCCTGACGTTGCGGTGCTCGACATCCAGATGCCTCGCATGACCGGCATCGAGGCCACGCGCCGGATCAAGGCCGCGCATCCTTACGTGCGCGTCCTGATCCTCACCGCTTACGAAGACGACCCGTATCTCTTCGCTCTTCTACGCGCGGGCGCCGACGGCTACATTCTGAAGAACGCCGGCCCCGACGACCTGGTGCGCGCCGTTAAGGCGACCGCGGCTGGCGGCATGGTGCTGTCGCCCGACATCGCAGCGAAGGTGGTCGCCCACATGACATCAGGCGCGCCGGCTGCCGCGCAGCCGGCGATCGAACCGCTCAGCGAGCGCGAAAGGGACGTTCTGCGGCTGGCCGCCCAGGGTCTGACCAACAAGGCGATCGGGGTCACGCTGAACATCAGCGACCGCACCGTCCAGGGGCACCTGGCGAGCATCTACGGCAAGCTGGAGGTCGGCTCTCGCACGGAGGCGGTCACCACCGCGCTCAGGCTGGGTTGGATCGTGCTGGAAGACAGGTAGCTGTGCTGCGGCGACTGCGCGGCCTGCGCGTACAACTCCTCCTTTGGACCATTCTGCCTCTGGCCGTGGCGCTCGTCATCCTCTCGGTGGCGGGCATCGCGCGCCATCGCCAGGCGATGGCGCAGCTGGTGCAGGATCGCGATCGCGGCCTGACATTGGCCGAGGCGA
>CAYRFV010000221.1:0-9773 GCA_964423545.1 uncultured Anaerolineales bacterium
GAGAATCGCGACCAGCGCGCAAGTCGCTGCGTTGTGGAGCCACCGCAGCGGCTCCACGTTGGTCGCCCACAGCAATGCGCCCCCCGAGACAGCCAGCGCAGTCAGCAGCAGGACCGCCAGGTAGCCCATCGGAGAGTTCGGGTGGTCGCCGATCGCGCCTCGTCGCTGCCACGCGTGCCGCCATAGGAAGGCGCCCAGGACTCCTGCGCTGCCGGCAACGCAGGTAAGGTGCATCGCCAACAACGCCCCGGGCGAGAGCTCCAGGCAGAGCCCGGTCAACACCGCAAGGGAAATCAGCACCAGCGATCCGATCATCAAAGAACGGTGAGCGACTTGTCCCGGATAGGATTGCACTTGATTCTACTCCGTCCGTCAGACCGAGGCCCCGGCAATGCATCCTCGGCAGGACACCCCACTGATCCCGCAAATCTTGTTCAAGAATATCACTAGTATCTTATTAATGTCAATTTTGTTCTTGTTGTGTCTTGCGAATGACCCACGCTTGCCCGATTTGCTGAGCCTTTCCAGCAATACGACCGCGCCTTACTGGAAACGCGGCTCGGGCGTGTCGCAAGGCGGCCATGCGCCAGCTAACGACGACGCTCAGCAAGCTCAGCGCCCGTACTCCCACGAACTGCGGTTGTCATGTTAGTAGTCTGTCAATGATCAAGTGATGAGTTCGTAGTAGCGGCTTTAGTCGCTGGTCCGGCACGAAAACGACTGAAGTCGTCACTACCACCCTGTCAAATCACGGCTGACAGATTACTAGCCGGTAGGGACGGGGTGGCGCCGGCCGCCTGGCAGGCGACCGGCGACTTCCACTACGCGCTCAGATACGCTACTGCGCCACCGCCATCCCATTGAGCGTGATCGGCGCGGCGCGCACGAGCGTGGTGAAGACCGGGCAGCGTTTCTGGAACGCCTGCGCCAACTGCTTGGCTTGTTCGGCGTTGGCGCCGTTCGCTGTCGTCGTCACACGCAGAGCCTGGATGTGCGGGCTGGACGAGCCATCCCGGATGCCGCGCGGGTCGTAGTCCGCTTCCACCACGGCGTTGGTCCCGGTGAGCGGGATGCTCAGCTCCTGGGCCGCCTTTTCGTAGACGAAGTTCCCGCAGGTCGCCAGCGCACCCAGCAGCAAATCCATGGGGTTGCGTTCCTCGTTCGGGCCGCCCAGCGGCGGGATCGAATCGATGACGAAGTGATTGGCGCGTGCCGTGACCAGCGCCCGGCCGGGTTGGTTGGAGAGCGTGGTCGTGATCGTGGCGGTGGTCAGCCCCTGGGTGGCGCCGCTCCTTTTCTGGTCGCCGGCAGTCACTTCGATCGGGGCGGCGCGCACGAGCGTGGTGTAGATGGGGCAGCGCGCCTGGAATTCCTTCACGAGCTTCGCTTCTTGCTCGGCATTGGCGCCGGGCAGCGTCAGATGGACGCGCAGCGCCTGCATGCGTGGATCGAACGCCTCCCCCTTGATCCCGCGCGGATCGAAGTCCCCCTGCACGACGGCGGTCGCGCCTTTCAGCGGGATCTGCAACTTGGGCGCGGCAACCTCCGCGACAAAGATGCCGCAGGTGCCCAATGATCCCAGCATAATATCAACCGGATTGACCTCTTCGTTAGGCCCAGCCAGCGCTGCCGGCGAGTCGACGACGAAGTGGTTGCCGCGTGCGCTGACGATCGCGCGACCGGGCTCGTTGGATAGTGTCGCCGTCACTTTAGCGGTGGCGGTGATCGGCGCTGCCGGCGCCGGGGCGGCGGTGGGTGGCACAGCCGTAGGCGGCGCCGCTGTCGGCGGCACGGCCGTGGGCGGGACAGCAGTGGGTGGCACGGCCGTAGGTGGCACGGCGGTGGGCGGGACAGCGGTGGGTGGGACGGCCGTTGCCGGCGCGGGTGTAGGTGGGACGGCCGTAGCCGCCACCTGGGCGCGCGTCACTGGCGCAGGCGCCGGCTGGCAGGCGCTCAACAAGAGCGCCATCACCATCAGCGAAGCGAGAACAGCGTGACGAAAACGGATTGACATGTTGGCTCCTTTCACTCCTGACCTGTTGAAACCGATCGCTTCTCAAACCCAAACCAAGACAAACGTGCGCGGCGCTGCTGGCAAGGCGCACCCCTGGCGCGGCTACTGCCTGTTCGCTTCATCAGCAGACTCGCCTCCTTCTCGACGACTGTCTAGCGCACCCATGCCGGATGGGTCGTTGGACAGCATGGCCAAAAGAATCCTGTAGAGCGTCTCCGGGCTGCGAAAATAGCGCACTTCGCCGTTCACCAGGGATGTCAGCTGTCCGCGCCACTCACCTTGGCCCGGCGCCAGCTCCTCGCGCCAGAGGCGCAGGAGGAAGAGATGAGAGGTCTCGTGCGTGTGTTGGTCTGAACCATCCATGATGAACCCGGCCTTCGTTTGGCTACTCTACCTGCGGGGAGTATAGCAGCGGCAGCGTTGCATGAGCGTTGCATGAAAGGAAAAACGCGTTGCTTGAAGGGGAATTGGGGACTTTTTACTTCGAATTGGCGCGGGGATTGCGATCTGCAAAACAATTTACTTGCGCATAGCTTATCCCATCACTAACCAGGCCGATCAGGCGGCGACTTCTCTGTGCAGCGGCGCGGCCCAGAAGCGTCGCCGGGCGGCTGCGTCGGCGATCGTGGCGGCGCGACGTTGGAGCTGTTCGCGCGCCATCCAGAGCGGAACGGCAGACCTGGGATCGCCGGTGGCTTGGAGGATACGCACGCAAGTCAGATAGACCTGCAGCGCCTCATCGGTGGCGTCGAGGTGGCGCAAAGCAAGGTGCTCCAAGATCTGCTCGACGATTTGCTTCGCCCGGGCGAGCTCCCCCTGCCTGTGCGCCAGATGCGCCAATCCGGCCAACGGATAGATCGAGCGGTTCGTCTGCTGCAGGGCGCGATGCAATTCGAACGCCCTTTGCAGGGCTACGGCTGCCTCATCGAAGCGGCCGAGCGGGATCAGTGCTTGACCCAGGCGCGCAAGTGTGTAGGCGATCTGGCGCCGATCATCCAGTTCCTCGGCGTATCGTAACCCGCGGTTGAGCTCCTCGAGCGCGGCTTCCTGCTCCCCGCTGAGATGATGCAGCAAGCCCAGCTCGCTCCACGTCTTGGCGAGCCAACCGCGCGCCTCGGAGGCTGTCTGCTTTTCGAGCGCGGCATGATTCAATGCCTGCGCTCGCGCGTAGTCGCCCATATTCAGCGCCAGAAAGGCCAGATAGTTGAGCGCCGCTCCTTCATAGTGACTCTGTTCGCTCTGTCGGTCGATCTCAAGGCTGTGCTGCAAGGCCAACTCCGCCTGCGCATAGTCCCCTGTATGCGTATAAAGCACGCCCAGATTGCGAGAGAGGAGACTCTCCAAGACGCGATAGCCGGATTCGCAACACACGGCCATCCCCTCCCGATAGAACTTCTCCGCCCGCGCATACTCACCTTCACCTTGCGCTACCAACGTGTAGCCCAGCTTGTTCAGCGTGCTGGCTTCGCCCTCCTTGTGGTCTACCGCGCGATAGCACGCCAACGCCCTTTCCAGATAGCCCACAATCACCTCGGCCTGGGCGCCGGAAAACATCGATACGGCAGCCAGCGTCTCGTACGATCTGCCGAGAGCCACGGAGGGAGCCGCCCGGGGTGCGCCCTCAACCGCCGGCAGCAACTCACGGCGCGCCTCCTCAAGTCTGCCGCGCAGGAAATACGTTCGACCCAGGACCGCACGCGCCTCGGTTTCCAGAGCGAACTCTCCCGTGTCGTGCGCCAACGTGGTGGCCTGTTGGAGAGTGGCAATCGCGGATTCGGTCTGGCCGGCGTCTGAAAAATACCATCCCAGGCGCGTCAGCGTCACGATCATCGGTTTCGCGCCCGACGCAGCCGGCGTCTGCTGCTCAAGCAGGTGCCGAGCAAGCGCCATCATCTCCGTCAGGTCGGCCAGGCGGCGCTCCGGCTGCGCCATCGCATCGTAGCATGCTTCGCGTCGAGCCAGCAGCGTGAAACGGCGGTGCACGTCGTCGTCAGGCGCCAGCGCCAGCGCCCGCGTCAGATAGTGGGTCGCGTCTGTGTGGGCAAACTGGGCAAGCGCAGAGGTGCTCGCGCGCTCATTGAAGTGCAGCGCCTGGGCCCGGTCTCCTGCCAGCTCATAGTGCGCCGCAATCTGGCCGCTCACCGCATCGAGCTCATGGGCGTGGCGATCGACCAAGGCCTGCGCCACGCGCCGATGCAGATGCCGGCGCAGCATGGGGCTGATCTCGCCGTACGCTACCTCGCGAATGCGGTCATGGCTGAAGTCGTAGGCATCCACGCTCTGCTCACGGATGATGCGCCTGCGCCACAATTCGTCCAGCGCAGCCACCAGGTCGCGCTCCGGTCGCTCGCTGGCATCTGCCAGCAGGTCGAAGGTGAAAGCCCGTCCGATCACCGCGGCGATGCGCGCCAGCTGGCGCGCCGAAGCCGATAGCTGCGCCAGGCGCGCGCCGATGACGGCCTGAACCTTGTCGGGAAGGGGCTGGGACACGGATAGCGGAGACGGAGCCAGCGCGGCGCTGGCCCCGTCTTGCGCACCTGCGCTCAGATCTTCACTGCGCAGAATCTCAACCACAAACAGCGGATTGCCCTCAGTCTGGACAAACAACTGCTCCTTTGCGCCCGCAGAGAGCTCGCGCTGGGTCACATGGGATGCCAGCTGCGCCACTTCGGCAGCCGAGAGCGGCGCAAGGGGGATGCTCACGCAGCGGTTGCTGCCCTGGAGCTCAAGGCGCAAGCGGTGGAGCGGATGGACCTCGTCGATTTCCTCGGGGCGCAGCGTGCCGACCACCAGGAGTTCACGGGGCTGGTCGACGCGCAACAGCAGGTGCAGCCAGGCCAACGTCTCGCCGTCACACCATTGGAGATCGTCGAAGTGAATGAGCAGCGGCCCGCCGGCGGCCAGGCAGCCGTGGACCAGCGCCTCCTGGAAGCGGCGGTGCTGCCATTCTTCCGTGATAGGCGCGGCTGCAGGAAGATGGGGATGGGCAGCCGCCAGCTCCGGCAGCAGCCGGCTGAGCTCGCTGAGCCACACGGGGCCCAGCTTGCCCAGCGCCGCGTAGATCGGTCGATTGCGCAGCAGATCGACCAACGGTGCGTAGGCGGCCGCGCCCTCGGCCGCATAGGCGCGCGTATAGGCGACAACCATCCCCTGGCGCTTGACGGTGTCGAGCATCTCCTCGGCCAGCCGCGTCTTGCCGATGCCAGCCTCGCCTTCGATCAAGACAAGCTGTGGGTGACCCTCGCGGGCGCTCTGCCACAGGCTGCGCAGCCGGTTCCACTCTGCAGTTCGCCCGACCAACGGCGCGGCGGTCGCCGCCAGCGGTTGAACGGGCATCTGCGGTTGGTCTTCCAGCCACAGCAGCCGCTGATAGAGTTCCTCGGTGGCCGGGCTGGGATCGACCCCCAGCTCATCGCGCAGGAGCGTAGCGCACGTATGATAGACGCGCAGGGCGGCCGCCCGATCGCCGTTGAGCAGGTGCAGGCGCATCAACAGCCGATGGCTCGATTCCTGCAGGGAGTCCTGGCTCAACAGGCGTTGGGCGCAGGCGATGGCATCGGCATAGGCGCGCTGCGCTTCGTACAGCTCGGCCAACCTTGTCAGCGCGCCGGCATGGAGCGCGCGCAGCCGTTCGCGCTCGACGAGAATCCAGTCGTCGTAGAAACCCGGCAGCAGATCGCCACGGTAGAGGGCGATCGCATCCTGATAGGCCGCGGACTTGGTCGCAGGTGAAGCGGTGGTCTCGCCGCGCTGAAACGCCGCTTCGAAGCCGGCGACATCCAGTGTGAAGGCCGTATCGCTCCGCCATGCCATCGTCTCGGCCGTAAGTGATAGAAAGTGGTCAGTTGCGGGCAATGCCTGGCGCAGCAGGTAGAGCAGCTTGCGCAGGTTGGCGAAGGCTTGTTTTTCCGATGAGTCGGGCCAGAAGAGGAACGCGATCTGCTGGCGGGAGAGCGCCAGATCGCGATGTAGGGTCAGATATGCCAGCAGCAGCTGCAGGCGCGCCTGGTTCAGACCATCGACGGGCTTTCCGTCCAGGAGAAGCTGAAAATGGCCGAGCAACCGCAGCTCGATGCGGTCCGCGTTCATCGGCCTCGCAGCGCGGTTCTCGATGTGTTGTTGCTCAGCGGTCACCCTGGAGCCTGCCTCTCCTCGTCCAGTCACAGCTCGCTGAAATGAACGCACTCTGCGATGGGTGGGTCATGTCATCAAGGAAACCTGACGTGCGAACTCAATGCGACCCATTTGCCCGGTGATTGTGCCACAATACCGCCCAGTTGGCAAGCAGGCGCGCTAGACCCGAGCGCGGCTGCCAAGATCATGATGCAGGCGCATGTACGGTCAGGGAGAGCAAAGCCGGCCTCGCGCCACGAGGGACGAGCGGATCGCGTCAGTGAGCAGGCGAAGGAGAGCGGTGCGAAACGCCATGACTCAGAGGATGAGCATTGCGTCCCCGAAGCTATAGAACCGATAACGCTCCCGGATTGCCTCGGCGTAGGCGCGATCGATCAGCGCCTTCCCCGCAAACGCACTGACAAGCACCAGCAGCGTCGACTTCGGCAGATGGAAATTGGTGATCATGGCATCAGTGGCGCGAAAGAGGTGCCCTGGCCGGATGAACAGGTCCGTATGGCCCGTGAACGCTGCCACAGCCTGCCAACCGCAGACATTGTCCGCCGGGATCTCGTCGCAGGGGCGATAGCCGAGTGCAATCTTGGCTGCACTTTCCAGCGTGCGCACCACCGTGGTGCCTACAGCGATGACCCGCCCTCCGGCCAGCTTTGCCTCGTTGATCGCTCGCGCCGTCTCCAGGCTGAGCTCGGCCCACTCGCGGTGGATGCGATGCTGCTCGATGTGCTCGGTCTGCACGGGCCGGAATGTGTCCAGTCCGATGTGCAGTGTGACAAACGCCAGCCGAATGCCACGCTCGCGCAGTGCAATGAGCAGTTCTGGCGTGAAATGCAGGCCGGCCGTCGAGGAAGCAACCGATCCCTCGACCCGGCTGTACACCGTCTGGTAGCGTTCTGGGTCTGCCAGCGGATGATGAATATATGGCGGCAGCGGCACGTCGCCGGCATCCCACAGCCACGCCTGCACCGGCGGATCGAACGCCACGATGCGGCCTCCGCCTGCCGTCTCCGCCAGGATCGTTGCGTGGATGTCGCGGCTGCCTTCGCTGGCCGCACCGTGGCGCCTCACCTGCACGCAGACGCCCGGCCTCAACCCCTTGCCGCCAACGAGACATTCCCACGCGTTCGCCGTGACTGGATCCGCAGCGGGACGCAACAGGAAGATCTCGACGTCGCCGCCGGTTGGCTTCCTGCCGTGCAGCCGAGCCGGTATCACGCGGCTGTCGTTCCCCACCAACAGATCGCCGGGACGCAGGTACTCGATCAAGTCGGCGAAACGCCGGTGCGCCAAAGCGGCGGTGCTCCGATCCACCACCAGCAGACGCGAAGCGTCGCGCGGCTCCATCGGCGTCTGTGCAATGAGCTCGGGGGGGAGATGGTAGTCGAAATCGCTGGTCTTCATGGGATCAGGTCGGCGGCCTCGCCCGGTCACGTCGCCACGTCAATGAGGAGACGTTCCAACGCCGGGGTCTCGGCCACGCGTCCAGTCTGCACAGCGCGCCGCCAGCCCAATACGCGCGGCAAGCCGGCGAGCCCCGCCAACTGCCCGCGCAACCGGGCGCGAGCCGCGGCGCCGCGCCACGCCGCCAACGCATCCCAGGTGACGCGCGCTTGCGCCCTGGCAATGCGCCCAAAATGGCGGCGGATCAGGTCGCCAGGCATGTCCTTGGCGATCACCCAGATCGTGTTGCGGCCCACGTAAAAGCTCGCCAGGGCGCCGCCGCCGGTGGCGCTCAAATGATGATAGAGCCGGGCGGCCGGCGCAAAGACCGCTTCCCAGCCCAGCAGTTGCAGCCGCCATGCCAGATCGACATCCTCCAGGTACATGAAGAGCCGTTCATCGAAGCCGCCAGCCTGCTCCCATGCGGCACGGCGATAGGCCACCCCGCCGCCGCAGCCGCCGAAGATGGCTGGCGCGTCATCGTACTGGCCGCGATCCACCTCCCAGACCCCGCGATTGCGCGGGATGCCGTCCACACCCATCACATCGCCGGCGTTATGCAGCGTATCGCGGCGGTCGAACAGTAGCATCTTGCTCGCAACGGCGCCTGCTCTGGGGTGATCGACAGCCGCCGCGACCAATGCAGCCAGCCAGCCCGGCTCCGCCTCGGTGTCGTTGTTGAGCATCACAAGCAGGTCGCCGCGTGCGACGCGCGCGCCCGCGTTGCAGCCTGCCGCCAGCCCGCAGTTGTGCGCCAGGCGCACGATCTTGACTTGGGGATAGTTCCGTTCGACAAAGGCGACCGAATCGTCCGCGGACGCATCGTCGACGAGGATGACCTCGGTCAGTTCGCGCGGGTAGGTCTGTGCGGCCACTGCATCGAGACAGGGCGCGAGAAAGCGCAGACCGTTGTAGTTGGGAATGATGATGCTCGCAGGTGTTCGCACGTCTGCACGTACTAACGCTTCAGGGTCTCAACATACGCCGCCAGCGCCTGCTGCCACGGTCGGAGCACCAGTCCCAGGGCGGCGCCATTCGTGTTCGCCAGGATGGCGTGCAGTGGCGGGCGGGAGGGCCGCGGCCAGTCGGCGCTGAGGATCGGCGACACCTCGATACCCGGCCGCCCAACCAGGCGCATGATCTCTCGGGCGAAGTCGAAGCGCGAGCAGAAGCCGGCGTTGGTCAGGTGGTAAACACCGAAATGCCCGGTGGCGACCAGCTTGAGGACGGCTGCCGCCAGATCGGGTGCGTAGGTCGGATTGCCAAACTCGTCGGCTGCCACGCGCAACTCACGGCTGCCTTCGGCTGCGGCCAGAATCTTCGTCACGAAGTTGGCGCCCCCCGGCCCGAACAGCCAGGCGATGCGGACGATGTAGAAGCGACCGGCGAGCAGATCGCGAACGATCTGCTCGCCGGCGGCCTTGCTGCGTGCATAAATGCTCATCGGATTCGGGCAATCCCACTCGCGATACAGGTCGCGCCGGGAGCCGTCGAACACCTCGTTGGTGCTGATGTGCAACATGGCTGCGCCCGCCCGCAGCGCGGCCAGGGCGACGTGCTGCGTGCCGACTGCATTCACGCGAAACGCCAGCTCGGGGTCGCGCTCGCAGCCATCGACATCGGTGTAGGCTGCTGCATGCACCACCAGTTCGGGCCGCCAATCGGCGATGAGGCTGACCGACGCGGTCTGCGTCATGTCAACCTCCGGCAGGTCGAGTTCGAAGATCTGATGCCCTTGAAACGCAGCGACAAGCTGCCGACCAAGCTGACCTTTTGAACCGGTGATTACGACTCGCATCGATGCTACATAGACCTTTCGTCGAATGGGTCCGAACGCCGGTCAGGGCGCAACGCGAACAGCCTGTCCAACTCAGAGCGCACAAGTTGCACTGCCGGATCCTCTGACCGGTCGCGTGAGGCTATCGCCACCAGAGGCACGAAGCGCACTTCGGCCAATAGCTCTCGGCGCAAATGGCCTCCGAGCTTTTCGATCAGCCAGAGGCATTGATCCCACGAAGACGCGCCGACCGGGATCACCAACCTGCCGCCTTCCGCCAACTGCGCGGCCAGGGCGGGCGGCACATCGGACGCCGCCGCGGTGACGATGATGCCGTCGAACGGCGCGTGCTCGGGCCAGCCCAGCCGGCCGTCGCCGGTCTGCACCGCGATCGCATAGCCCAGGCCACGA
>CAYRFV010000222.1:0-9727 GCA_964423545.1 uncultured Anaerolineales bacterium
CGGGCTGGATATCGATGCCCTGCGCGTCGTCTCGGAAGGGGTCAACAGCCTGCTTGGCCCCGGGCTCGGCGTGCTGTTGATCACGCATTATCAGCGGCTGTTGAACTACATCAAGCCGCAGTTCGTGCACGTTTTTTACAGCGGCCACATCGTTCAGTCCGGCGGCGCCGACCTGGCCCTGGAGCTGGAAGCTAAGGGCTACGGCTGGGTGCGTGAGAAGTATGGGGAGCCGATGGCTGAGCAGGGACAGTGATGGGTTACGCGTGATTCGGGACGACTGACACGGTCGAGACTCGCTACGTCGTCACAGCCAGCGTGCGTTGGCAGCAATCAAGGCGCAGCGGAAGCCAGCAACCACGGCATCAGGAGCGACACCATGCCCGCAACAGACACCGATCGCCAGGCGCTCGATAGCGTCAAGAGCGATTACAAATATGGATGGAGTCAGCCCGAAAACTACATCTTCAAGGCGCGCAAAGGGCTGGACCACGACATCATCGAACAGATCAGTCGGATGAAGAACGAGCCGCAGTGGATGAGCGACTTGCGCCATCAGGCGCTCGATATCTTCTTCGCCAAGCCGATCCCGACCTGGGGAGCCGACCTGAGCTCAATCGACTACCAGGATATCTACTACTACATCAAGCCGGTCGAGAGCCAGGGCCGCAACTGGGAGGACCTGCCGAAGGACATCAAGGAGACGTTCGACAAACTGGGCATCCCGGAGGCCGAGCGGAAGTTCCTGGCTGGCGCGGGCGCGCAGTACGAGTCCGAGGCAGTCTACCACTCGCTCAAACAAGAGTGGGAGCGGCAGGGGGTCATCTTCGTCGACAGCGACAGCGGGCTGCGCGAGCATCCGGAGATCTATCGCGAGTATTTCGGTACGGTGGTTCCGGCAACCGACAACATCTATGCAGCGCTCAACACCGCGGCCTGGTCGGGCGGATCCTTCGTTTATGTGCCAAAAGGAGTGCATCTCGACATCCCGCTCCAGGCGTACTTCCGCATCAACGCCCAGAGCATGGGGCAGTTCGAGCGGACACTGATCATCGTGGATGAGGGTGCGAGCGTGCACTATGTCGAGGGGTGCACTGCGCCCAGCTATTCCACCGACTCCCTGCACAGTGGCGTGATCGAGATCATCGTGCGCAAGGGCGCTCGCTGCCGCTATACTACGATCCAGAACTGGTCGACCAATGTATATAACCTGGTGACCCAACGGGCGCTGGCCTACGAAGGCGCGACGATGGAATGGGTGGATGCGAACCTCGGCTCCAAGGTGACGATGAAGTATCCGTCGGTCTATATGCTGGGCGACGGTGCGCACGGACAGATCCTGTCGATGGCCTTCGCCGGGCCTGGCCAGCACCTCGACACCGGCGGCAAGCTGGTGCATGCGGCCCCGAATACCTCCAGCCAGCTGATCTCCAAGTCGATCAGCAAAGGCGGCGGCCGGGCAAGCTATCGTGGCCTGCTGAAGGTCGGGAAGGGCGCGCATGGCGTCAAATCCAACGTCGTGTGCGACGCGCTGCTGCTCGATGAGCGCAGCCGTTCCGACACCTACCCCTACATCGAGATCGACGAGGAAGACGTCACCGTCGGCCATGAGGCGTCGGTCAGCAAGATCGGCGAGGAGCAGCTTTTCTACCTCCAAAGCCGCGGCCTGAGCGAGGATGAAGCCAGCGCGATGATCGTCTCCGGCTTCATCGAGCCGATGGTGAAGGAACTGCCGATGGAGTACGCCGTCGAAATGAACCGGCTCATCCAACTGCAGATGGAAGGGTCGGTTGGGTGACGGAGCCAACATGACAACACAGACACTCACCTCACCGCTCGAGTCGATCTCCATCGCCAAGGACGAGCCGAGCTGGATGCTCGATCTGCGTCGCAAGGCGTGGCGGTTCTTCGAGGAGATGCCTTGGCCGACCGGAAGCGAAGAGACATGGCGTCGAACCAAGCTCACCGGGTTCAAGTTCGAGGAGCATCTGCCGCTGGTGAGCGCGCAGCCGGCTGCCCTCCCGCCCGAGGTCGAGAAAAGCCTGGCGGAGGTCGACAGCATCGGCGCATTGGCGATCGTCGATGGCGCGACGGTGAAACACGAGCTTGCTGCGAGCCTGACCGGCCGCGGCGTGATCTTCGCCGACTTGCACCGCGCGGCACGTGAACATACAGAGCTGGTGCAGCGCGCCTTCAGCAGTGTGGTCGCGACCGACGAAAATAAGTTCAGCGCGCTCAACTACGCGCTGTGGAATAGCGGCGCCTTCGTCTATGTGCCACGCAATGTGGTCATCGAGCAGCCGCTTCAGGTAGTCATCGGCCAGAGCGCCGGCAAGCTGGCGGGCATGCACCACACGGTGGTCGTCACGGAGGAAGGCGCCGCGGTGACGCTGGTCGAAGACTTCGTCGGCGCGGATGGCGGCATGACCAACAGTGTCGTCGAGCTGCTGCCGGGCGCTAACAGCCAGGTGCACTACCTGCACTTACAGAACCTGGCGGAGAGCGCGTGGAACTTCAGTACGCAGCGGATGCAGCTCGGCCGCGATAGCTTGCTGCGCTACTTCATCGGGTCTTGGGGCAGTCGGTTGAGTAAGAACTGGATCAATATGGAGTTGAACGGTCCGGGCGCACACGGCGAGCTGTTGGGGCTTTACTTCCCCGGCGGCCGGCAGCATCTGGATCACCACACGAACCAGCTTCACAGGGCCGCAAACGCCACCAGTGATCTGCTGTTCAAGGGTGCGCTGAAGGACCGTGCGCGGTCGGTGTACCAGGGCTATATCAAGGTCTATCCGCAGGCGCAGAAGACAAATGCCTACCAGGCAAACCGCAATCTGATGCTCAGCAAACAGGCGCGTGCCGACAGCATCCCGGGCCTCGAAATCGAGGCGGACGATGTGCGCTGCACGCACGGCGCCACTGCCGGCCAGATCCCGGAGGAGTACACGTTCTACCTGATGGCGCGCGGCATCGACCGGACCAACGCCGAGCGCATGATCATCCAGGGCTTCTTCGAGGAAGTGATCGACCGCATCCCGGTCGAGGGCGTGAAGAACAAGCTCGAAGGCGAGATTGCCCGAAAGCTTGGGTTATAACACCAGGCCAACGACCCGTGGCGCCCGGCGTTTCCGCCCCCGCCACCCGGTCTGCAGTATGATCGGAGAGGAACCATCATGTCAGACGAAGGCTTTGCTCATCCCGACAAGGTCGTGAGCACCCAGTGGGTCGCCGAACACCTGAACGATCCTGGGGTGCGCATCGTCGAATCCAACGAGGATATCCTGCTCTACTCGCGCGGGCATATCCCCGGCGCGGTGCAGATCGACTGGATCGCTGACCTCAACGATCCGGTCACGCGCGACTACCTGAATCGGCAGCAATTCGAGCGCCTGATGTCGCGCAGCGGCATCTCCAACGACACGTTGGTCATCTTCTACGGCGACAAGAGCAACTGGTGGGCGTGTTACGCGCTGTGGATCTTCGAGCTGTTCAGCCACACCAAGACTGCGATCATGGACGGCGGCCGGCTCAAGTGGGAGAAAGAAGGACGGCTACTGACCACGGAGGTCCCCACCGTGCCGATCACCGCGTATCAGGCGCCCGATCGCACGGACTACAAGATCCGGGCCTTCCGCGATGATGTGCTGAAGCATGTCCAGGCCGGCCTTCCGCTGGTCGACGTGCGCAGCCCCGGCGAATACAGCGGCCAGCTGTTTCACATGGAAGGTTACCCGCAGGAGGGTTCGCTGCGCACGGGTCACATCAGGGGGGCAGTGAGCGTCCCGTGGGCCAGGGCCGCCAACCCGGAGGACGGCACCTTCAAGCCGGTCGCGCAGTTGCGCCAGCTCTACGAGCAGGAGCAGGGGCTCAAGTCCACCGACAGCATCGTCGCGTACTGCCGCATCGGCGAGCGTTCCAGCCATACCTGGTTCGTGCTCAAGTACCTGCTCGGCTACCCGAACGTGCGGAACTACGACGGCAGTTGGACGGAGTGGGGCAACCTGGTAGGCGCACCGATCGAGAAATGAGTTTGTCCGATGCATGAGGGGCGGCGAGCGATCGGTCCATGCGGTGACTTTCTTTCGCTGCACATCGCTCGTTCGCAGCCCTGGTCTTGCAGCTGACCGGCGTTGGCGGTATACTCTCCCCGTTGCGAAAGGACGCATGCGCTTGTGGATCGCCAGGCACAGATCGATTTCATCCTTGATCACTACGAAAACCCGCGGCACTACGGCCCGTTGGCAGATGCATCGATCGTTCAGAAGGGCGGCAACCCCGGCTGCGGTGACATTGTCACCTTCTATCTGAAGGTGGATGGCGACGGGCGCATCACTGGCATCTCGTTCGAAGGGGAGGGGTGCACCATCAGCCAGGCCGCGTCCTCCATCGTCACAGAGATGTTCACCGGCAAGACCGTGGCCGAGGTGGAAGCCGCTTCGCCTGAAGCCATCCTCGACCTTCTGGGGCGAGAGATCGCCGGCACCCGGATCAAGTGCGCGGCATTGGGCCTGAACACGACCAAAGAAGCGGTGCGGCTCTTGAAGCGACGTGCTCAGGCGTAGATCAGGCGCACCAACGGTCTTGATAGTGCTGGGGATGAGACGGCAGGTGTGCGTTGGTCGCTGACCAGATAATCCGACGTCTCAACGATCATGCGGCGGCAGTTCACAGCCTGGCAGGCGGTGTTTCGCAGGAGCAGGCGCGCTGGAAGCCGGCTGCTGATGCCTGGTCGATGCTGGAAGTCGTTCATCATCTCTACGATGAGGAGCGCGACGATTTCCGGCGCCGCCTCGACCATGTGCTGCATCGATCGGAACGACCCTGGCCGGAGATCGACCCGGCCGGGTGGGTGCTCCAGCGGCGTTACAACGAGCAAGATTTCGAGCAGACCGTCGCCGGATTCCTCAGGGAACGCGACCGGTCGATTCAGTGGTTGAAGTCGCTCAACGCGCCGGACTGGCAACGCAGCTATGCGGCGCCCTGGGGACCCATCACGGCAGGGGACCTGTTAGCATCGTGGGTGGCGCACGACCTGCTTCATTTGCGCCAACTGATCGAGCTGCACTGGGCCCACACCGTTCGGCAAGTTGAGCCTTTCCGGGTCGTCTATGCCGGGGAATGGTGACGCGAGATGACGAGTCAGAGGTGACTGTGAACACAACGAGCATTGCGCCGGCCACGGCGCTCGACATCGAGACAGTGCGCGCCGACTTCCCGATCCTGGAGCGGCGAGTTCACGGTCTGCCGCTGGTTTACCTGGACAACGCAGCGACGTCTCAGAAGCCGCGGGCGGTCATCGACACGCTGGCGCATTACTACGAGCAGACCAACGCCAATGTTCATCGTGGCGTGCACACGCTGAGCGAGGAAGCGACGGCTCAATATGAGGGCGCGCGCGCCAGGGTTTCCGAGTTCATCAACGCCACCTGCCCGAAGGAAGTCATCTGGACGCGCAATGCCAGCGAAGCGCTCAACGTCGTGGCGTACAGCTGGGGTCGCGCCAACCTCCAACGGGGCGATCGCGTGCTGTTGACCGAAATGGAGCACCACTCGAATATCGTGCCGTGGCAGATTCTGGCGGCCGAGCGGGGGATCGAGCTGGATTTCGTGCGCGTCGCCGACGACGGCACGCTGATCCTGGACAATCTGAACAAGCTGCTCACCCCCCGCACCAAGCTGTTCGGGTTCACCTACATGTCGAATGTCGTCGGAACGATCAACCCGGTGAAGGAACTGGTGCAGGCGGCGCACAAGGTCGGCGCGCTGGTGCTACTGGATGCGTGCCAGGCGGTGCCGCACATGCCGGTGGACGTACAGGCGTTGGGGGCCGATTTCCTGGCATTCTCCGGCCACAAGATGCTGGGGCCGACCGGCATCGGGGTGCTGTGGGGCCGCCGCGAGCTGCTCAATGCCATGCCGCCGTTCATGGGCGGGGGCGACATGATCCGCGAGGTGCACCTGAGCGGCTTCAAGTCCAGCGAGCTGCCGTGGAAATTCGAGGCGGGCACTCCTGCCATCGCCCAGGCCATCGGTCTCGGTGCTGCCGTAGCGTATCTGAGCCGAATCGGCATGGAGATCATTCACCGGGCCGAGCGCGATCTGACCGGCTACGCCATGCAGCGACTGCCGGAGGTCAAGGGACTGCGCATCCTGGGGCCTGCTGCCGAGAAGCGCGGCGGACTGGTCGCCTTCACGCTGGATGCCGCCCATCCGCACGACATCGCCGCAGTGCTCGATAACCTGGGCATCGCAATCCGGGCCGGCCATCACTGCGCACAGCCGCTGCACGAGCGCTACGCCATCCCCGCCAGCGCCCGCGCCAGCTTCTACCTGTACAACACGAGGGAAGAGGTGGATCTGCTGGTGAAAGGGTTGCACAAAGTGGTGGAGATGTTCTCTTTCTGATCAGGCGAGCATCATGGATCTCTACGCCGAGGAAATCCTCGATCACTACAAACACCCGCGACACTATGGGCATCTCGACGACCCGAGCCTGGTGTACCACGACCGCAACCCGCTGTGCGGCGACGAGATTACACTGGAGCTCAGGATCGAAGAGGGCAAGGTCGCCGATGTGGCCTTCACGGGACATGGCTGCGCCATCAGCCGGGCGGCCGCCTCGATGATGGCCGAAGAAATCATCGGAAAGTCGCTCGACGAGCTGCGAACATGGGACAAGGAAAGCATCCTCGACCTGCTGGGCATCGAAGTCGGACCGGTGCGCATCAAGTGCGCGCTGCTGCCGCTCAAGGCGATGAAGGCGGCCGTGTGGGGCCTGGGAGAGGACGAGTGACCCGATGAGCAGATTCGTAAAGGTCGCCGCAGCCAGCGAAATCCCACCCGGGGCCAAGAAGATCTTCGAGGTCGAGGGAGTGCTGATCGTGGTCGCCAACGTCGAGGGCGAGTTCTACGCAGTGGAGGATGTCTGCACGCATGACGGCGGCCCGCTGGGCGAAGGCAGGCTCGACGGCTGCCAGCTCATCTGCCCGCGCCACGGCGCACGCTTCGACGTGCGCACCGGCGCGGCCTTGACCATGCCCGCCGTCGAGCCGGCGCCAACGTATGCGGTGCGGGTGGAGGACGGCGACGTGTGGGTCGAGGCGTATTGATCCATGGGAGAATGAAGGACGACAGGCAACGAACAGCGAAGGACGGTGGCAGCCATGCCAGGCCGAAGCGGTTCGATGAGGAGGATGTATGCCGACGGCTACTCTAGAAGGTGTGCGCGAAGTCATCCGTCAGAATGTCTACGACCCTGAGATCGGCTTGAACATCGTGGATCTGGGCCTGGTCTACAAGATCGGCGTCAAGGAAGCCAAAGTTGTCGATATTGAAATGACGCTGACGAGCCCCGGTTGCCCGGTCGGCCCGCAGCTCATCGCCGGTGTCCAGACCTATGTGCACCGCGCCTTTCCCGATCTGGACGAGATCAATGTCCACGTGGTCTGGTCGCCGATGTGGAACCCCGACATGATGACGCAGGAAGCCAAAGACCAGTTGGGATTCTTCTAGATAGAGACGGGAGACAGAGATAGAGAGCGTCTCCCTATCTCTATCTCGTTTCTATCCGTCTGCACCCATGCCCGCACTCTATCTCGGCGCCCAGGGCTGGAGCTACCCCTCGTGGGTCGGATCATTCTATCCGCCCGGCGCTTCCTCCTTGCGCTTCCTGGAGCACTACGCCCGCGAGTTCACGACAGTCGAACTGGACACCACCTTCTACGCCGTCCCGCGACTGAGCACGATCGCTGGCTGGCGCGAGCGGACGCCGCCGGACTTCCGCTTTGCGGCGAAATTCCCGCAGGCGATCACCCATGAGAAGGGTCTTGTGAACTGCGCCGGCGATGCGGTGGCGTTTGTCGACGCCATGTCCGGGCTCGACCAGAAGCTCGGCCCGCTGCTGCTGCAGATGCCCCCCGCGTGGAGCGCCGGCGCGTTCGACGCGCTGGCGGGTTTCCTGGGCGAGCTGCCGGGCGGCTTTCGCTACGCGCTGGAGGTGCGACACCGCTCCTGGCTGGCGAAGGATTCGCTGCCCAGGCTGCTCGCGCTGCTCCGCAAGCACGCCGTTGCGCTCTGCCTGGTGCAACACGCCTGGATGCCCGCGTTGAACGAGACGACTGCGCCGTTCGTCTACATCCGCTGGCTGGGCCGCCGGGAGGACATCCCTGATGACGATTTCTCCCACGTACGAATCGATCGGGACGCGCAGCTCGACGCCTGGGCCGGACAGATCAGGGCCCACTTGCAGGCCGGGCTGACCGTATACGGCTACTTCAACAACCATTACCAGGGACACTCTCCGGCGTCGGTGCGTGCGATGCAGATGCGACTGGCAGACACAGACGGACCCGACTAAAGCGGGGGACCGGCAATCGCCCCCCGCTCGACAGAGGTGCGTGCGCCACCTGCATGGATCACATCACGGCAGTTTCGCCCTGCCGTATTCTCGCAGCAGTCGGATGATCTCCGGCGCGGTCTGGGCGTTACGAATCAGCCCACCCTTTTCGTCCGTGACCTTCTTCCACTCATCGACCCGGTTGGCAGCGAGCCAGGTGGTGGCCTCTTTGGAGGCAGCGCTGTTCGCCGCCCATTCCGGCCCGTCGGCCGTGCCCATGATCTTCTGGATCTTACCGTCTTTGAAAGTGAAGGTGTACGGTTTGAAGCGCACGCCCGGAGTACCGTGGACCGCCATTGCATCGTCACGGCCAAAAGCGTTGCAGCTCACCTCCTGATTGCTCTGTGCGCAATCGGACCACACCAGGCGCAACCCCGTACCGTCCAGATACTCGATCACCGTGCGCACCTGGGACTTGCCGACAGCCACATGCGCAGCACGATATTCGGCGTCGTCCGTGAACATCGCCATCACTGCCTCTAGGTCGCGGCGGTTCAGCGCCGACATCCAGGCGTTGACCTGTCCCACCAGATCGCTCGCCGCGGGAGGCTTCTCCTTCGCCATCTCTGAGCCGTACTCCCGGTACAGTTTGACGAGGATGGGTGCGGTCGTCCCGTTACGGATCAGCGCGCCTTTCTCATCAGTGATCTTCTTCCACTCCTCAGCGCGGTTGGCCGCCAGCCAGGCGATGACCTCTTTGGAAGCGGCGCTGTGTGCGGCCCATTCCGGGCCATCAGCCGTGCCCATGATCTTCTGGATTTTGCCGTCCTTGAAGCTGTAGCTGTATGGCTTGAAGCGCACGCCTGCCACCCCGTTGATTACCATCGGATCATCACGGCCCCAGAGCGAGCATCTTACCTCTTGCCCCGCTTGCGTGCAGTCGGACTGGATCAGCCGTACCAGCGTGCCATCCAGATACTCGAGCACCGTGCGCACCTGCGGCTTGCCCACCCCAACGTGAGCCGCCCGGTACTCGGCGTCATCGGTGAACATGGCGATTGCGGCCTCTACATCGCGGCGATTCATGGCGGCGACGAAGGCATTCGCCTGCGCGATCAAATCGGCCTGCGCAGCGGGAGCGGACGCGGCGGTCGGTACGGCGGCGGTCGGCGGAACTGCCGTCGGTGCGACTTGCGACACGGGCGGAGGTGACGCCGTACACCCTGCAGCGAACACAATGACGATCGCGACCCAGACACTGAATAGCTTCATATCTCCCTCCTTCCGCCCACAGAATAGCAGAGAGGTGTGGCAATCACGTGGCAGCAGCGTGACGCTGAGAACGCAACCCGTGTCGTGCCGACGGCGTTTGGTGTATAATCCGCTTGATCTTGA
>CAYRFV010000223.1:0-9629 GCA_964423545.1 uncultured Anaerolineales bacterium
TCTGGCCGCTACAGACCCAGCAGGCCGCATGTGTCCCCAGCACGTGACGGTCTCGTCAGACCCATTGCATTGGGAGGGGCAACAGGCGTATAATGAACTCAGTCATCGTGGAAGCGCGGGCGCTTCCCTGTCATGATCCGCAGCGAAGGAGGTGCGTGATGAATGACAGAAGGTATAGCTGCAACGGCAACTCCGCTGCGCCTCGCGGTCTTCGTCACGACCGGAGGCCGACCGATCATCTTCTCCTGCTCACCTGGCTGGCTGCGCTGGGCCTGGCAATCGCTGCCTGGCTCTGCGCCGCCGCGCCAGCCTTCGCGTCTGAGGGATCGCCGGTCATCGAGGATGGAACGGTCGCGTTCTCGTTGAGCGCCGGCGGATTCCACTCCTGCGCCCTGACCGGAGGCGGCCATGCGGTCTGTTGGGGCAAGAGCTACCCGCCGGGAGCCAGCGTCCCTGTCGGTGTGAGCTTCCGGCAGCTCTCCGCCGGCGCCTCACACGCGTGTGGCTTGAAAATGGACGGCACGGTGGCCTGTTGGGGCCCCGATTCCAGCGGGGAAACCCAGCCCCCGGCCGACCTGGGCCTGGCGCGCCAGATCGGAGCCGGGTGGCTGCACTCGTGCGCAGTGCGCGCGGCGGGCGCGGTGGCGTGCTGGGGACGCAACGCCGAGGGCCAGAGCACGGTGCCCGGCGACCTTGGCCTGGCGCGCCAGGTAGGCGGCGGCGTCCAGCACACGTGCGCCGTGAAGAGCGACAATACGGTGGCGTGCTGGGGCGGCAATGGGTCATTCCAGGCAACCGTGCCGCCTGGGCTGGGGCCGGTGCGCCTGTTGGCGGTCGGTGACTACCACACCTGCGCGATCAAGGTGGACGGCACGGTCGCGTGTTGGGGATCCAACTACCACGGCCAGGCTGTGCCGCCCGCCGGGCTGAACGGTGTGGTCGGGTTGAGCGCGGGCTGGGGCCACAGCTGTGCACTCAGGGCCGACGGCAGCATCGTCTGCTGGGGGCGCAATGCCGAAGGCCAGAGCGCCGTGCCTGCCAGCCTGGGCCAGGCGCGCCAGGTGAGCGCCGGCTACACGCATACGTGTGCGATCAAGATGGACGGCCAGATTGCCTGCTGGGGCAGCAACAGCGACGGCCAGTCGAGCCCCCCGATGTCCCTCTACAGCAGCATGGCCGTGAGCGCAGGCTACTGGCATGCATACGCAACCCAAGGGACGGGCGCGACCGTCTTTTGGGGCAACAGCGATTCGGGACAGGCGCCGCCGCCGGCTGGGTTGGGCCGGGTGCGCCAGACCAGCGCCGGCGACTGGCACAACTGCGCAGTGAAGGCTGACGGCACGGTGGCGTGCTGGGGACTTAACACCGACGGTCAGGCCGCGGTCCCGCCGACGCTCGGCGCAGTGAGCATGGTCACGGCCGGCGGCAGGAATTCCTGCGCGCTCAAGCCCGACGGCGGCGTCATCTGCTGGGGCCACAATGGCTCTAACCAGTCGACGCCGCCGTTCAACCTGGGGCCCGTGACCGAGATCGCGGCAGGCGGTCTCCACGTGTGTTCCGTGAAGGCCGACGGTGCGGCCGGATGCTGGGGCGCGAACTTTGCGGGCCAATCGCCGGCTCCGTGGAACCTGGGGCCTGTCCTGCAGGTGACCGCCGGCGTCTGGCATAGCT
The DNA here is from genome assembly GCA_964423545.1 of uncultured Anaerolineales bacterium. Classification (GTDB taxonomy): domain Bacteria; phylum Chloroflexota; class Anaerolineae; order CG2-30-64-16; family CG2-30-64-16; genus JALOOE01. The sequence goes on from CAYRFV010000223.1 coordinate 1,672, forward strand.
GTGCGCTCAAGCTCGATGGCTCCGTAGCGTGTTGGGGCAATGACAGCAGCGGACAGGCCAGTCCGCCTGCGGATCTCGGTACAGCGATCCAGATCAGCGCGGGGAACAGCCACACCTGTGCGGTGCGCACCGACGGCCGTGTGATGTGCTGGGGCGACCACGCCGGCGCGACGACCCCGCCGACCGACCTCGGCGCGGCTCGCCAGGTCAGTGGCGGCCTGAACTTCACCTGTGCGGCGCGCGGCAACGGCTATGTAGCGTGCTGGGGCGCCAACGACCACGGGCAGGCGCCGGTGCTGTCGCTGAACCCGCCCACGCTGCCGGATGCGGCCATGCAGCACCCCTATAGCCAGCAGCTCAGTGTGACCGCGACGAACTTCGTGCCGAACATCGTCTTCTGGCACCTGGAGGGACGCGAACCGCCAGGCCTCTACCTGGGCGCCTCCAGCGGTTGGCTCACCGGAACTCCGACGCGGGGCGGAGCATTCACCTTCAAGATCGTGGCCTACGACATTAGGCAGTTCACCGCCGAACGAACCTATACGCTGACCGTGGACGCGCACTACGTCTACCTGCCGATGGTGTTTCGGACCAGATAAGGCGAGTCTCTGGAACGATGCGGCGCGCAGGCCAGGCGGGCAGGATGCCCAGGCCAATCAGCCGCAACGCGAACGATTCTGAGCGGCCCGCGCGCCTTCAGCCATGGATGCCGCGCATCTGCCACGCGTCAAGCGAGCAGAGGGTTGCGTCGGCGCCTTGCGCTCGCAGCGAAACACCCGTGCTCTCCGCGCGGCCCGGATAGACGCGCACGGCCAGGCACTGGCGACCGTTGGCGAAGACCTCGACCACACTCTTGTCGACGAAGATGCGCAGCTTGAGCGTCTCGCCCGGCGCCAGATAGACCCCGGCGGTCTCCGGCGCGCGCGACTCGACATCCGGCAGCTCCGACGCGTAGGAGGTGTCAATCGTGAGCAGGCTATCGCGCGACTCCCAGAATCTGGTCCAGCCGTCGCTGCGATCCCAGTCCACGTAGCCCCGCTGTTTGTAGAAGGCGATGCGGGTGTACTCCTCCCTGCCAGGAGCACGCAGCACATTGATCTCGACCATCTGGGCGCTCCAGGGATCGATCTCCGCAGCGATCTCGACCGCCTTCCCGCCCACACCGTCAAGCAGCACCTCACGGTTGGCCGGCAGGCGTTGGCCCTCCACGCGGCGGTGTTCGCCGCGCAGTAACTCGAGAGCCCCGGCCGGTTCGATCCCCAAGTCGTTTCTGCCGACCAGGGTCAGACGTCGCGGCAGGCTCAGGATCTGGTTCCAGCCGGGCGTGGGCTTGGCCGGGTTGATGTTGAAGAGCGCGATCACGCCGCCTTGGCCGTCGGGGGCCGCCGTGGGCGCATGCACGCCGCCGGGGTACCAGGGACCGAAGGTGAAGCGGCCGCCGTGGGTGACGACAAACTTGTCGCGGCCGGTGTCGTAGTCGCCCAACAGGTAATGGCCGCCGCTCATGTGGCTGAAGTGCAGCAGGATGTGCCGATCGCCGATCGGCCAGAAGTACGGACACCCGCCGTCATCCCCCGCCAGGCCGTAGATGTCCTCCTCGAGGAACGGATGCAGATACTCCCACGTCGCCAGGTCGCGCGAGCGATAGAGGAATTGCGCCCGGAGTCGCCGACCACTGGGCCCGTGCGGCAGGGTTCCTCCTGACGTCGAGTAGTAGTAGTCGCCCTTCCGCCAGATGCACGGATCGTACACGAAGTTGATCGCGCCGGCAGGGAGAGGATTGCCGCCCACGCCAGGCATCTTCTCGTCGCCGGTGGTGCGCGTCCAGATCGGCCGCGGGTTGGGGATGACGGCCGTGCCCGTCACTTTCCGCCAGTTCAGAAGCAGCGGATCGCTCGCCACGGCCACCATGTTGCCCAGTTCGTGGCCGTGGTAGATGGCGATCACGCGATCCTCTTCGACCAACGTCGATCCCGACCAGCAGGCCTCCTCCGGCCCTGGCTCGATCGCATAAGGCAGGTCGCGCCAGTGGACCAGGTCGTCGCTGACTGCATGGCCCCAGTGGGGCCGCGGATTCGCTGGCGGAAAGGCCTGGTAGAACAGATGCCACTGCCCCTGCCAGAAACAGAGCCCGTTCGGATCGTTCAATCTGCCTTCCGGGCTGACGAAGTGGTAGAGCGGCCGGTATGGGTCGGCGGCCAGCTCCTGCCGCGACGCTGCAAAGCGACGCAGCACGGGGTCCTGGCGGAGCTGCGCCTCTTGCGCCGCCCGCCCTGCGTGGGATGGCACTGACTCTGGACGATCTATGGGTTCACCCATGTTGGCTCCTGACCCGGACAACCGCACGGCCCGGCCTGACGAGCGCGACCAGCGCCGTTTCGGTCGCTGCGCTGCACTCCTCAGATCGCCATCATATCACAGTCTGGCGCGGTGCGCGCACTGAGTTTCGAGGATGCGGCGCCGGTGCGGCAAGACGCCGAGCCGCGGCTCAGCAGGATGAACGCGTTCGGGTTGCGATCGGCAATCACCGCACGATCGGATCGACTGCGGGTCGTGCATTCTCCCCCGCGCCCAACCACAGCGCGAACTGCTGTGTGGCATCGCGACATGCGGGCGCGCAAAGATCGGGGCAGGCCAACACCCCGCACTACTGCACCGGGGAGCCATCGGCTCCGGTCGCTGGCTGCGACACAGCGCCGGGCAGACCGGAGTTTTGGCCGTGCGTCACGAGCGTGCACCGGTCCCGCCGTTGGCGTCAGGCATGGCCGGTTGGCCGATCGGATCCAGAACGCTGTGCTGGCGGCCGTGCTGTTCGGGCCAGTCGCTGGCGGTTGGCCCGGCCTGCCGCCAGCGATTGCGGTCTCGATGTGCTTCGTGAGCTCAGGGTTGCGATCGTCCGGCCGCGCGGACGATGGCGCCGTCATGCCACTCAGGATCATCGAGGAGCAGAGCGCGCAGGCGCAGGAAGCGCTCGTTCTGCTCCGGGCTCCGCGCGTTGGCCCAGTAGGCTTCCTTGCTCTCAAACACCGCAACGAGATAGAACACGCCGGGGTCAGCGTCCATCTGGAACACGTAGCCGCCGATCTGGCCGGGCGCGACGCCCATGCTGTCACCCAACGCTTTCAGTTCCTCGACCCTGGTTGGGTCAATCTTGATCCGTGCAATTGTGCCGTACATGTTGGCCTCCTGCTCGTGATAGCTGTTCTTAGTTGCCTCACTGCAAACTCCGATATGCCGCGCGCAAGGACTCTTCGACCTTGCGCCAGTCATCTGCGACATCGGTCGAGTAGCCGCCCGTGATGCGATCCACCGCGACGGCGGCCTGCGCCCTTAGCTCCGCCGACCGGCGGATCGCATCCGGCGCGGCGCTGAACAAGGAAGCGTGCAGCCGGGCGAGCGCCTCCACCATCGGCTCGATGTCCCCCTCATGGCTCGGCGCCTCTATGCGCTCGCGGGCCAGCCGCCGATGCACGACCCAGTATTCCATCTCAAGCGCCGCCAGAGTGCGCGCATCGGTCGAAATGCCACGCGAACGCCGTGCTTTCTCGTAGAAGCGCTGGAGGTGAGCGGTGGCAGCCGGCACGTCGTTGTCAACCGGCGCGAAGGCAATGCTGGCCCGCACGATGTCGATCGCCCCGGCGATCGCGGCCGGCAACGCCATGCCGAACTGCTCCCGGTTCAATTGAACCATCAGCGTGAAAACAGCCGGCCAGTTGCGGTCGTAGTAGGCCCGCCAACCGGCCGCTTCCAGATGGGCCACGCGTTCCGGGTCGAAGTCAAGCCGCTGGCCGGCATCCGCGGGCTTCGCCCCGCCGAGCGCAGTCCAGAGCACTGTTATCACGGCGATGCCCGCGAGCCACAGCACGGCAGCAGCCCCCTCAGCGTTGCGCCGTGGCGATATGCTTCGCCGTGTCGACGTAGTGACGGAAGCGAATGACCTGCCCGTTGTCATCGAATGTCCAGAGGTGGATATCCTGATCGCGCAGGCGGCGGCCGGTGGCAGGCGACTCGAATTCGATCTCGGTCTCCGCCGCCACCTGGTTGGCTCCGGCCATCAAGCAGAGCACGCGGAAGTCCGAGACGCGGAGTCCGCCCATCACCTGGAAGAATGCCAGCGCGCCCGCTTTGCCGTGCTGCGCTTGCAGCCAAGGCACGCCGGCTTTCTGGGCCGTATTGTCCGCCCACTCCTCCCAACGCACATCGTCGGCCAGGCGGCTCAGGATGGCCGGAATGTCGCCGCGACCGAACGCTTCATAGATCGCGCCAACGGTGGCAAGATTGTCACTCATAGGGATCTCTCCTTCATCACGCGGGTTCCGATGCAGGGATCAAATGGGCTAATGTAGGTTCATCAGAAGGGGTAGCCTTGCAGCCCCTGCAAGCCCTTCACCGCCGAGATCTCGCCCGTGTGCGCAGCGGCGTTGAGCACCAGCAGGGCCATCAGGAATGAGCCGAGGGTCTGCTGGCCCAGGCCCACCGGCGTCATGTCGATGGCCGTCGCCAGGTCATCGTCGCCGAGCGTGGCCAGTTGCTCGTCCAGTGCAGCGTAGGCGGCCTGGGCGTATTGGCGCAGCACATCCAGATCTACCTGCACCGTGTGCGCCCACTCGATCCAATCGCCTTCCATCGGGTACGGCTTGTCGAAGCCTGTCTTGCCGGCAAAGGAAGAGAGGGCCAGCGGAGTCTGCCGGCGCACGAAGCCCAGGAACAGGAAGTCGAGGGCGATGATATGATGGGCGTACTGCGCGCCGATGGGGGCCACGCGGCCGCCGGGCGGCTGCCAGTGCGCCTGCTCCGGCGTCACGCCCTGCATGGTAGGTTCCAACCAACGATGGTGCGCGGCCTGGAACTGGGCACGGATGGCATTGACGAGGTTCTGTGACATGGTTCGATTCTCCTGGTCTGAGCGTGTGGTGGGAGGTTCACAGGATGTCGATCGGCTGCAGTCGTCGTCCAAGCGCTGGCAAGTGACCTAACCGAACTGCATCATGGCGCCGGGTCCGTCCGCCGGGTCCGTCCGCGTAGTTGTGCCCTGTCGAAGAGGCGGACGGCGACGATCCTATCGGCCGCGTGCGACAGGATGGTCTGCCCTTCTGCATTGCCCGGCACTGTTCAGCGCGCCCACGCGGGCTGACTGGGCGCCGTGGCTGCTGATCGTCTCGCTTCTATGACTTTCGGCCGGCGTTTGGCAGACCGAAGCCCGCTCACGTGCTGCATGCTTCTCACAGTTCCGGCAGCAGGCCGATGTCTCGCAGCATCCCGGCAACGTCCCAGATGTACTCGGCCCGGACGATCTCACCATTCCTCAACGAAAAGGTGGAGACGCCGCGCACGGTCACAACGCGGCCGCTAGGCGGGATATTCATCAGCACGCCCAGGTGCGTCCCCCGCGCCGTCCAGACCGCCACCACACGCTCGCCCGCAACGACCAGGTCATCGAGGATGAAATGCACGTCCGGGAGCGCCTCGAAGTAGCGGGTCAACGTCCGGCGGATGCCCTCGTGGCCGTGCTGCGGCTCAAGCTGGGCGACGTCGCTGCCCTCGTAGTCGGCCGCGAACAACGCTGTCGCCCGATCCAGGTCGTGCGTGTTCCAGGCCGCGATCAGGTCGGCGATCAGTTGCTCCGGGGCGCGGTAGTTGCCTGCGGGCGTCTTGCTGAAGCTGAACACAGCGCTGCTCCGTGGGTGCGAGACGCACTTCAGCTCGCCGCAGGGATGACGCCGAGCTGGCGCAGCTCGCCCAGATCGTCGCTCTCCACCCAGATCTCCGCGATCTTGCCATCCGCGATGCGGAAGATGTTGATGCCGGTAGCGACAACCTCTTTGCCTGTGGGCGGGACGCCTGCGCCTGAGCCGGTGTGCGCGCCACGGAATGTCCACCGGATCACGGCCCTGTCCCCGACCGCGATCGCATCCTCAAGGGTGAACGTGGGATCGGCATAGATGCTCAACAGGCCGGCGCGACGCGCAAGCAGTGCTGTTGGTCCGATCGCGATCGTCTTACCCGCTACGTGGGCCACGGCGCCGGTGGCCACGATCTCGCTGATGGCCGTTTCGTCCCCGCGATTCCAGAAATCTGCCAGGTAGCGGCGGGCGAGGGTTTCGTTGGCTTGGACGGACATAGGTGATCCTCCTCATGGTGCTGGTGCTGCGACATCCGGCTTCGATGCTGCCAATTTACACCCGGCGACTGCTCGTACACCAGATCGTTTCTTGCTCGATTAGTGCTCACATGTGTTCGGCACAGAACGATCCAGAAATGAGCAGTTTTCGGTCTGGCGGACATGCGTGAGCTATGCTAGACTGAGAGCATCAGGAAGGAGATCGCTATGAGCCCAAAGAAAATAACGCAGGAGCCCACGACATCTGCCCCGGCGGGCGGCTCGGGGGAGAGCACTGCCGCCAGCCCCAGCAAGTCCGAGGGATTCACGGCCGAGGAACGCACCGCGATGAAGGAGCGCGCCCGGGAGCTGCAGGCAGAAGCGCGCGCGAGCAAGAACCGGACCGCTGGGGAAAGCGACCTGCTGGCGAAGATCGCACAGATGCCGGAACCGGATCGCAGTATGGCGGCGCGGCTGCACGAGATCATCACCGAGACTGCACCGGACCTCTGGCCGAGAACCTGGTACGGGATGCCCGCGTATGCCAGGGACGGCACAGTCGTTTGTTACTTCCAGGGCGCGGCCAAATTCAACGCGCGGTATGCGACGTTCGGCTTCAACGATACGGCGAACCTCGACGAGGGCAACATGTGGGCGACCTCGTTCGCACTGAAGGGACTGACGGCCGCTGAAGAGGCAAGAATCGTTGCGCTGGTGAAGAAAGCAGTGAGTTGAGGTGGAGAGGCCGTCTTCGGCGCGGTGAATCGGGGTTGGCCATCACATCGCCAACGCTCATCGCTCCGGCAGCGGGCCGATGCCCCGCAGCCGATGTCCCGCAGCAGCCCGGCGACATCCCGGATGTACACCGCGCGGTAGAGCCTGCCTTCCCTGAACGTCAGCAGCGACGCGCCGCGCACGCGCATCCCCGGCACGGGCCGGCGCGTTGCGGTGCGCGGCCCGCGATGCGGGGCTGCCGCACCGTCGTTCTCCCCTTTGTCGTCAGGCGCCCAGAGAGCCGCCCCTCCCACACCCGGATGCCATCAAGTCGTCACGCAGCGTGCGCCGCAACTCACACCCCACCCACCTCTCGCTGCCACAACGCAGCAGTGACCTGGGCAACGCCAGCCCTCAGGTGTCGGCGGTAGGTGCTGAACGGCAGGTCGAGGAGTTCGGCGGCGCGCTCCTGGGACGGCGCGGGCTGAAAGTAGGTGTGATACAGCGCGCGGTAGAGCTTGGCGTCACGCGGTGAGGCTTGCAGCGCTTCGGCGGCATCACGGATGAGCGCCTGCAGGACCAGCGCCCGCTCGGTGCTCGCGGTGGACGCGCCCGCGCGTTCGAGCGCCAGCCGTGACTGCAATAGCGGATTCACCCGCAGCAGATCCGGTCGCACGAAGTCGCGCAGGGCATCGCGAACGGCCGCGGCGAAATCCGATTGGCTGAGCACGAGCACAGGCTGAGCTGCGGGGATCACGGCAGGAAAAACACCAGCCCCTATCTCCCGCTCTCCCAGCAGCGTCAGCCACGCGGCCGGGGGCACGGCCCGCCAATCGTGCCCATACACACCATAGCGCCGGCCGCCGACCTCGAAGTCGGCGTCGACCAGGCGGGCCAGGTCGGCGTAGGCCAGCACCGGCGCCCAGAAGTCGGCCTCGGCGCAGGGGAAAAAGGTGAAGGCCAGGCCGGGCGTGGTCAGGTAGTGGTTGACCGCCTGGATGAAGACCAGGCTTTGAACTGGAGACACGGCCTGGTAGGCCCCTTCCGCCATCCAGAAGCGGAACAGGGTGGCGCGCTCGCCGGAGCGCAGCGGCGCATGCCGCTGCAAATAGGACCACCCTGCCGCCACAGCCGGATCTGCGCG
>CAYRFV010000224.1:0-9564 GCA_964423545.1 uncultured Anaerolineales bacterium
GATGACCGGCTCGGCAGGACGCGCCCCGCCGCTTTCGGCCACACAGCGCGCGGCCAGGCCGGGGTGCACCGGCAGCAGTCGTTCGACCAGGCCGGTCATATCCGGAACCATGCCGGCCAGCAAGATCGTGGTTTCCTCCCATCCGCTCGGCTCGACCCAGCCGCCCTGCCAGTATGACCGCAGATCATCGCCTGCCGCGACCCGCTCGCCCAAAGCCAGCGCCGCGAAGTACTCCTGGACGAGTTGGTGCACGAAGCGCACGCTCCCCTTGCCCATGGCAAGGCCCTTGCCCATGGCAAGGCCGCCACTCGTATCCAGCAGCGTGGCGCTGGCCGCCAGGTAGAGCACCTGCTGCGGGTCGGACGCGTCCTGGCCCATCTGCTTCGCTGCCCAGGTGGCGTCGACCGCCGTCCCGCGCTCGCCGGCAGCCTGCATCGCGAAGGCCAGGTGGCTGAGACGGCGGCTGATCACGCCGGCGCCGGGCCAGCGCGCCTGTTCGCAGCGCCGTTCCTCACGGCTCAGCAGTGTGTCTGCAAAGGCAGCGAACAGCCTGCCCCTGTTGGTGGGCAGCACCCCGCCGCCGGCGGCGTAGACCTGCGCCAGCATCACCAGCATGAACGGGTTGGCGCCGAGCGCTAACAGCGGCGGCAGACCGGCCTGGCGCAGCTGCCGCCACAGCCTATCTTGTTCCGACGTGGTGCGCCGATACACCTCCTGTGGCATCTCCTCGGCTGTCCAGAACGCTGCCCAGGCTCCCCCCGCCGCCTGCCAGGTGCGCCAGAGAGTCGCCACCGCATCTCCGCCCGCCAGCTGCCAGAACAGCTTCTCGCCGTCCGTCTCGCCCAGGTAGCGGTGCAGATACGCGCGCTGCCGCTTCGGATCGAGCGGCTTGATCTCCAGCTTCTCCAGGCGCAGCGTTTCGACATAATCCAGCGCCCGGCAGGTGGCGACCACCGGGGCATTCGGGCATGTGTCCAGCAAGCTCTGGATGCGCGCCACGCGCTCGCGGTAGCCGTGCTGCGGCATCTCATTGAGCGCGTCCAGCAGCAAGACGACGCGGCCGCTCTGTAGATAGGTCGGCAAGTACTGACCCAGCGAACCAAAGAAGCCCTGGGCATAGCGCAGGGGTGACTCGTCGCCGGAATAGCCACCCAACGGCGCCAAGAGCGGCAGCGGCGCACGCGCGTCGGTCTGCGCTGCAACCGCATAGTCGTAGGCCAGCCGCCACAGCGTCGTTGTCTTGCCGGCGCCCGGCTCGCCCAAGACGACCAGCCGGCGATACTTCGCCACCGCGTCGCGCAGATCTTCGACCGGCGCCCGCTTCACCTCACGCCGCTCACCGAAACCGTGCTCCTCCAGCTTCTCGTAGCCCGGCGGCATGAACAGCATGGGCAGGTCGAGCCGGGGGCCGTTCGTCGCGGCCGCGCGCACCTCGGCGATGCCGGCCAGCGGCGTGTACTTCTCGGCCCAGTAGCGATACTGAGCGATCAGGCCGTCCAGGTAGGCCAACTCGTCGGCGCGCACGTCGCGGCCGCCGATGGTGATGGTGATGCTGCCGGACACATCGCCGGTGATGACGATGTTCTGGCTCCCGGCGACGGCGACCCCGCTGTCCGTGGCGGCACTGTGATCTGCGGCGGCGATTGGCTTCTCAGCGTTCGGCGGCATACGGTCTGGTCTCCTGGACGGTCGCTCAGTAGTCTTCACCCGATCGGCTGTGTTGGTTGACATTCACGTCGCGCCCAACCTTGCCGGTGATCACCACGTTGCCGTTTCCGGCGACTGCGACCCCGCCGCCGGTGCTGATGGCGCTGCCGTGGGTCGCGACGGGGCCAGTCGTCACGATCTGGTCGCCGCCGATCTCGATCTCTGCCTGTCCCTGCGTCAGCTTATCCAGAAACTCGCCGATGCTGCCTAAGTCAGCGTGCGCCAGGCGATGCCGGCGGTAGCCCGTAATCAGCTCGTCGCCGACCGCTTCAGCTACCTTGGCGGCCAGATCCGCCGCATCCCGATAGGTCGCGTACTTCACACCGAGCGAACGGGCATAGGCCGTCACATCAGAGGGCGCCTGTTCCGCCAGGAAGACCAGCAGGGGCTTGCCGGTCTGCTGCGCGGTGGTGACCTCCAGCTTGACTGGATCGCTTGCCTGGGCGCCCAGCAGCAGCACGAAGAGGTCGCACGCCCGCACCTGGCTCAGGTACGACTCGGCCAGCGGCAGGCTGGACGCCGGGCTGAACTCGAACAGCCAGGGCCGCGAGAGGGGGAGGGCGCGGATCGCCGCCTGGCTGGCCTGGCGTTCCGCGGCCATGCCGGCGATGACGGAGCTGATGAAGACGAGGAGTGCGTTTTCCATAGGACAACCTCAGGCTGTGGACCGCGGTGGCACTGCAAGCGGGGCGCTCACGTCAGTCTTCGTGCCGGCCCCCGGTCGGGTCGTAACCGATGCTTAAGATATCGCCGGGCGGCAGCGGCCCATCCGGGATCAGCCGCGTGGCTCCCAACTCGCTGCGCTCGGCCAAGAACTCCTCGCCGGTCTCCTGATCCAGGCAGGAGAGGTTGAAATGTACGGTGATCTTGGAGAATCATTATACCATCCCGCCCGCGCGGGATGCTAAAACGCGGGAGAAAGCCGGGCCGCGCCTCGCGACGTCCGGCAGACGGACGGGCGCTCGCTCCAAGACGCGGGAGCGATGCGATGCAAACACGCCACAGGGCCGACTGGCGTTTTGCGCTGCGTTGCGCCCAGGTGACCGCACGCCCCCCATTGAGCAGAACCTCGTTTCGCACCTCCTTGCATTTGCGCGCGACGCGCTTTTCGCGCTATAATGCGATAGAACATACGTTCGATTGCCTGGGAGACGCATGTCCACGCGCCATCGCAAGCTCGAGACTGTCGTCAGCCGTCTGCAGCTGCAGTACGGGCCGCGCGCGCTCCGCCGCGCGCCGGCGCCCGAAGCGCGCGGCGGGACGCCGCGGCTCTCGACCACCTTCCCGGCGCTGGACGCCGCGCTGAGCGATGACGCGCGCACTCCCGGCGGCATCCCGGCCGGCCGGCTGACCGAGCTCAGCGGCCCGGCCACGTCCGGGAAAGTCACGCTGGCCGCCAAAGTCCTGGCGGCCGCGCACGCCGAGCGGCGCGCACTGGTCGCGTGGGTGGACGTGAGCCGCACCTGCGACCCCGATTACTTGCATCGCTGCGGCCTCGACCTCGACCGGCTGCTGGTGGTGCACCCGGAAGATGCCGCGGATGCCCTGGCGATCACCCTCCGCCTGGTGGAAAACAACACCCTGGTCGCGCTGGTCTTCGACAGCCTGTCGGACCTGCCGCCGCGCCACGACGCGCAGAGCGCCGGCCTGTTGGAGCGGCTGGCGGCCGTGGTCGTCCGCACCAGGACGGCTGTGCTGCTGCTGGCCGAGGGGGAGGCGGGGCCCCGGGCGCAGGGCGGCCAGGCGCTGGCGCCCCTGGCGCTGGCGCATCTGGCCGCCCTGCGCCTCCATCTCACCCGCGAGCGCTGGCTCAAGCAATACGGCGATGTGCGCGGCTATGAGGTGCAGGTGGAGATCCTGAAGCATCGGTTCGGCCATGAGGGCGGTCGCGTGCCGATACGCATCGCCTTCAATGGGACGGTGCGCGGCGACGGGTTATGAGCGCGGGCGCCGCGCACGCGAGCAAATGGCATGGCCGGCCGATCGATAGCCTATCTGTGGCAGCCCGATTTCGGGGCCGCGGTGGCCCGCCGGGCAGCCGGTCTCTCCCGCGAGAAACCGCTGGTGCTGCTGGATGAGGCCGGCCGCGTGGTGGCCGCGGATGGGCAGGCCGGCCGCGCCGGCGTCGCCCCCGGACTGAGCGAGCGCCAGGCGGTGGCCCGCTGCCCGCAAGCTCTGTTCCACCCCGCCGCGCGCTACCCGCTGGCCGAGGCGCAGGCCGCGCTGTGGCGCCAGGTCGAGCGGCACACCGACCGGTGGGAAGAGGATGGCCTGGGCAATGCGTACGTGGATGCCGGGTGCGCCGGCCCGGATGGAAAACTCCTGGCCTGGTGCGAGACGCTGGTTGACGCAGTCCGGCGCTTGGGCTGGGCGCCGTGGTTGGGCGCGACCGGCAGCAAGTTCGGCGCGGCGGTGGCCGGACGCGTCGCCCGGGAGCAGCCGGTGCTGTGGGTGCCGCCGCCGGCCCAGCGCGCCTTCCTGGCCCAGCAGCCGGCCGCCTTTTTGCCCCTCGATCCCGACGTCCTGCTGCAGCTGCAGCATCTGGGCATCCGCACGCTGGGCCAGTTCGCCGGCTTGCCTGCCGCCGGCGTCCTGGCCCGCTTCGGATCTCCCGGCCGCACCGCCCAACGTTGGGCGCAAGGCCTGGATGAGCGCCCGGTCGTGCCGGCCTGGGAGAGGCCGGAGGCGTCGGCCCGGCTGGAGTTCGAGCCGCCGCTGGCCGAGCGCGACCGCCTGTTGGCGGCGCTGATGCAGCGGGCCGAGCCGTTGTTGGCCGCGCTGCGCCGGCAGCTGCAGGTGGCGGGCCGCGTGCGCCTCACCGCGACGCGCGCGGACGGCCGGATCGTCGCCGGCGGCCACATCTTCCCGCAGCCCACCGCCGTCTCTGAGACGGTGCGCTGGGGGGTGGCGGCCGCGCTGGACAGGCTCGCCTGGGACAGGCAGCCCGCGGCCGAGATCACGTTGGCGTTGGCCGACATCCGAGACCAGCCGGCGCAGCAATTGGCGCTGTTCTCAGCCGGACAGTGGCCGGCTGAGAACACTGCCGGCCAGTGGCCGGCCGAGGCCGAGGCCGACCGGGACCGCGCGTCGCTGCGGGAAGTGGTGGAGCAGTTGGCCCCGCGCTATGGCGCCCATACGTTTCGGAGGGCCGCCTTGCACAGTCCCGATCACCCATTGGCGGAGCGCCGGGCCGGCTGGCGGCCGTTCGCCGCTTAGCCGAGGCGCGCAGGCATGACCAAACTCTGGCCGGAAGGCGTCCCGCTCCAGGTGATCCGCGACGCCGATGAGACGCCCCAGACCTTTCTCTGGCGCGGCCGGTGGCACACCGTGGCCGAGATCGGCCTGCGCTGGCGCGTGGAGGTGGATTGGTGGGCGGCGGAGGTCCGGCGCGACTACGTCAAGCTCACCACGGCGGAGGGGCTGCTCTGCACCCTCTACCGGGATCTGCACACCGGCCAGTGGTTCTGGGCGCGACTCTATGATTGACGGGTGGACGCATGCCGCCGTTGGCCGCTGTCTACTGCGAGCTGCACTGCCACACGCACTACTCCTTCCTGGACGGCGCATCGTCTCCCGCGGCGCTGCTCGACCGCGCCGCGGCGCTGGGCATGCCGGCCCTGGCTGTCACCGACCACGACGGGCTGTCCGGCGCGGTGGCGTTCTGGCAGGCGGCGCAAGCCCGGGGGATCCACCCGGTCATCGGCGCCGAGCTCACCCTGGCCCACGGCTCGCACCTGACCCTGCTCGCCGAAACGCAGGCCGGTTACGCCAACCTGTGCCGGCTGATCAGCCGGGGCCACCTGGCCGGCCGCAAGGGCGCGCCGGTGCTGACCATCGAGGATGTGGCGCAGCACGCCCGCGGGCTGCTGTGTCTGTCGGGCTGCCGTCACGGCGCTGTGGCGCAGGCGGTGCTGGCGGGTGACCTGGCGCTGGCCCAGCGCGCGGCCGGCAAGCTGTGCGACCTCTTCGGCCGGGGCAGCTTCTGGGTCGAGCTGCAGCGGCACTGGCTGCCGGACGACGCCCGGCTGAACGCGGGCCTGCTGGAGGTCGCGGGCCGCGTCGGAGCCGGGGTCGTGGCGACCAACAACGTCCACTATGCCACAGGGGAGGGGCGCCGGCTGCACGATATCCTGACCGCCACCCGCTATAACACGTCTATCGCCGAGCTGGGGCTCCGCCGCCGGCCCAACCGCGAGTTCCACCTCAAAGGGCAGGCCGAGATGGCGGCCCTCTTTGCCGGCCTGCCCGCGGCGCTGGCGGCCACCGCGGAGATCGCCGGCCGCTGCCACGTATCGCTGGACTTCTCCCAACGCCGCTTCCCGACCTTTCCCGTGGCGCCCGGCGAGACGGCCTTCAGTCGGCTGTTCGACCTGTGCCAGGCCGGGCTGCGCGACCGCTGCCGGCCCGTGACGCCGCAGGCCGTGCGCCAGCTGGCCCACGAGCTGGCGGTCATCCAGGGCGCGGGCCTGTCCGACTATTTCCTCATCGTCTGGGACATCCTGCGCTGCGCGCGCGAGCAAGGGATCCGCTGCCAGGGCCGCGGCTCGGCGGCCAACTCCCTCGTGGCCTACGTCCTGGGCGTCACGCCGGTTGACCCGCTGCGCTACGACCTGCTGTTCGAGCGCTTCCTGAGCGACCGCAGCGACACCATGCCCGACATCGACATCGACTTCGCCGCGGACCGCCGGGACGAAGTGATTGCCTACGTGTACAACCGCTACGGTGCGGACCACGCGGCGATGGTCTGCAACGTGGTCACCTACCAGTCGCGCAGCGCGGTGCGCGATGTGGCCCGTGCGTTGGGCTATGCGCCGGAAGATGTGGACCGCCTCAGCCGCTGGGCGCGGCAGGGGAGCGATGCCCGATCCGGCCCGAACGAGGCGGGGGATCCGTCCGGCATCCCCGAAGCGGACGCCGGACAGGTGTTGGCGCTGGCCGCGCAGCTGGTGGATACGCCCCGGCATCTGTCGGTCCACGTCGGCGGCATGTTGGTGACCGCGCAGCCGCTCGTGGAGGTCGCGCCGGTGGAGCACGCCGCCAAGCCGGGAGTGGTGGTCGTCCAATGGAACAAGGACTCCATCGAAGACGCCCGGCTGATCAAGATCGACCTGCTGAGCCTGCGCACCTTGGGCATGCTGACCGAGATCGTCTCGCTGGTCGCCGCGCGGCACGGCGTCGCGCTCGACCTGGACAGGTTGGCGCTGGATGACCCCGCCGTATACCGGCTGCTGGCCGCGGGCGATGCCATCGGCTGCTTCCAGGTGGAAAGCCGCGCCCAGGCGCAGATGCTGCCGCGGCTCAAACCCGCGTGCTTCGAGGATCTGATCGTGGAAGTCGCCATCGTCCGTCCCGGCCCCATCCAGGGCGGCATGGTGCATCCGTATCTGCGCCGGCGCCGCGGGGAGGAGCCGGTCGCCTATCTCCATCCGAAGCTCGAACCCATCCTGAAGGAGACGCTCGGGGTCATCCTGTTCCAGGAGCAGGTCATCCGGGTGGCGGTGGCGATCGCGGCTTTTTCGCCGGGCGAGGCCGATCTGCTGCGCCGGGCCATGAGCCGCAGCCGCTCGCTGGAGGCAATGGCCGAACTGCGCGGGCGGTTTGTGGACGGCGCGCAGGCGAACGGAGTTGACCGGTCGGTTGCCGAAGAGGTGTTTCGCCAGCTGCAGGGCTTTGCCACGTACGGCTTCTGCAAGTCGCATGCGGCGTCGTTCGCGCTCGTGGCCTATCAGACGCTGTGGCTGAAGGCGCATTATCCGCTGGAGTTCTTCTGCGCCCTGCTCAATCATCAGCCGATGGGGTTCTACTCGCCCGACGTGGTGGTGAATGACGCCAGGCGCCACGGCATCCGGGTGCTGCGGCCGGACGTGAATCGCAGCGCCAGCCGCTGTACGCTGGAGCCGGCCGGCCAGGCCGCGCATGTCCTGCGGCTGGGGTTAGGCTATCTCCACGGGCTGGGGGAGGCCGGCCAGGAGCGTCTGCTGGCCGCTCGCAGCGCGGGCGAGCCGTTCGCCGGCCTGGCCGACTTCTGCCGGCGCACGCGCTTCCCGCAGCCGCTGGTGCGCGACCTGGTGCGGGCGGGCGCGCTGGACGGATTCGCCGCGCCGCGGCGCGAACTGCTCTGGGCGCTGGGCGAGCTGCGTTACGAGGAGGAGGCGCTGGTGGAGCCGCCGCCCACCGAGGCTGGCTTGCCCGCACTGGGGGCCGGCGAGGCGCTCAGTTGGGATTACGAGCTGCTGGGCCTATCGCCGGACGACCATCCCCTGCGGCTGCTGCGGCCGCGGCTGCGGGCGCAGTGCGTGCTGACGGCCACCGAGCTGCACGACCGGCCGCCGGGCGAGACGGTGCGGGTGGCCGGGCTGGCGATCGTGCGCCAGGCGCCGCCGACCGCCAAGGGCCATCTGTTCATCTCGCTGGAGGACGAGACCGGCCTGGCGAACCTGATCGTGCGGCCCGACCTGTACGCCGCCGAGCGCCGCGTGCTGCGCGAGGCGTCGGTGCTGGTGGCGGAAGGAGCGCTGCAGCGCGACGGCCGCGCCGCCAGCGTGCTGGTGCAGCGGGTCTGGACGTTGTCGTGGGAGGCGATGCCGTGAACGCGCCGCAGGCAGGGGGTGGAACGAAAAAGGCCACGACGGCGTGCATCCCATCGTGGCCTCGCCGGCCTGGACGCCGGCCATCCCCCGCGGCGCTCTCGACGTCGCCTCGTCTAGGGGATGTAGCTCTTCACCCAGTCGAGCACATCGGGGATGTCGACCCGGGCGGAGTAGCCGACCCCTGAGCAATTGATGTTGGTCACATACGAGTTGCCGCGCCCGTACGGATTCTCGCCTAGCGTGCCAGCTTCGCCAGCGCTGCCAGGTCCTCGGCGTTACTCACCAGGATGTTGTTGGCTGTGCTGAAAGCCAGGGCGTCAGCGGTGAAGCCGGCCTGTGAGACACACCAGGGACGCGCGCTCAGGCTGGTTGCAGCCGCCAACAGGTGTTCCAGTTCACTGCGGCCGACCCGCTTCTGTCGCCACTTGACCTCGACCGCCCACCGTTCGCCGTCCCGAGGGGAGGCTTCGCTCTTCTCGGCCAGTGCGTCGATCTCAGTCTGACCATCTGGCGAGCGGTACGGCTCGATGCGGGTGAAGGCCGGTACGAGAATCGGTTCAGTCTGGCCCAGGGTGGCGCCGGGCACGGTGCGTCCGGCCAGCTTGCGCAGCAGCTCGCGCACCTCGCTTTCCTTGGCGCGACCCAGTTGGGTCGAGGCGCGCGCGAATCGCTCGGCCAGGTCCGCGACCAGCGCTCTCAACTCCTCCTGGCGAGGGAACCCCTCGATCGCGACACCCTTGGTGGTCTGCGCCACCCAATAGCGGAACACCGGATCGGCGTAGAAATAGCGCCCTTGACGCGCCACTAACAGATCCACCTCCATCAGGCGCCTGAGGTAGTCGCGCGCGGCCGACGCCTGGCGTCGCAAGCGACCGGCGATCTCCGACAGGGCCAGGCCATCTTCGATCGCCAGGATCTGGAGCAGTGCCTTGAGCACGCCATAGCCGCGCGCCTTCTGAAGCGAGATGTCGTACAGGTAGCGGCAGTAGCCATAGATCTGGCCCCGATTTTCCAGGGTTTCCAACACGAACGCCTGACTGACCAACTCGGGCGAAACCGCTTCGGTCGCGCCTGCGGCCAACTCGCGCACGCGTTCAGCCAGCGCAGTGACATAGAAGGGGTGGCCGAAGGTGTAGGTGTGGATCGCCGCCTGCGTCGCGGGCGACAGCCGGCCGACCAGCTTCTCGGTGAGCGCCTGCGTATCTTCCGGCGTGAAGGGGTGCAGCTCCAGCGCACGAAACTGGAGGAACAGGGGTGACTGGTGATC
>CAYRFV010000225.1:0-9551 GCA_964423545.1 uncultured Anaerolineales bacterium
CACGGCGCGCAGCGAATGCTCCGTAGACATGCCGCGCACGAGGCCCGCGGCTTCAGGACGCAGATGGTGATCGGTGATCTGGATGAAAGAGAATGCCATTGGGCGACCTCTCCGCCGCATCGCAAGGCGGCTGCCTGATGATACGCTGCAAGACGACGATCTGTCAACCCCTCCGCCGGCGCGATCCATCGAGGCAGTGCGCCTGGGTTCAGGGATGACTCCTACGACGCAGCGCCCAGGCGTGCGACCAGAATCTTGAGATATGGATCGTCCTGCGGAGCCGCAGGAAAATCGAGCGCGGGCTCGTGATAGACCCCGGCCACTGCGGCTGAGCGGCCAGTGGCCGCTACCCCGGACAGCACTCGCTCGCGAAACGCGCGCCAGGGCAGGCCGACCACATTGCAGCAGGCCAGCAGCACCCCGTCCGCCGCGACCACCTGCGCGGCCAGCCCGGCGAGCTCGCCGTAGTCCTGCGACGCCGAGAAGGTCCGGCCCTTCGTCCGTGAGAAGCCCGGCGGGTCTAGGATCACCAGGTCGAAGCGCTCGCCACGCTTCGCCAACCGCCCCAACCAGTCGAAAACATCGCCGAAGACGAAGTCGTGGTCATCGACCGCGCAGCGATTGGCGCGGTAGTTGGCCTTGCCCCACTCCAGGGCAGAGCGGGAGAGGTCGAGGTTCAGCACACGACGCGCGCCGCCCGCGGTGGCGGCGACGCCGAAGCCGCAGGTATAGGCGAAGCAGTTGAGCACACGCTTGCCGGCAGCCCAGGCGCGCACGCGGCCGCGCGTCTCGCGCATGTCGGCGAAGAGGCCTACGCTGAAGCCCTCAGCGGGGCGGATCAGATAGGCCAGCCCGTCCTCGTGAGCGACGAGCTCGCGGCGTTCCGGCCCCGCCACAGGCCGCGACGGCGCAAGCTCGGCGAGCTGGGCATCCGAAAGGCGGCCCGCCTGCCGCGGCCGATACTTCACATAGATGCTGGCCGCAGCGTCGATCTCGGCCAGGGCGCCGACCAAGGATGCGGGGACCGGAGGCGGCGGAGGCTGCCCGGCCTCATCGTACAGGCTCAAGATGAGCGCATCTCCGTACCGATCGATCGTCAAGCCGGGCAGCCCGTCGGCTCCGGAGTTGACCAGGCGGTAGATCGTCGTTGCAGGATCGGCCACCAGCGGCGCGCGGCGCGCGGCCGCCAGGCGGAGCAGATCGCGCAGTGCGCCGGGCATCCGGCCGGCGAGCTCGCGGGCGGGGCGGCCGGCCGCCGCCATCACCGGAGGCAGGCTGGCCGCGAAGCGCTCAAACAGCACCGGGGCCGGCGCAGTGAACGTCACCACCTGCCCTGTCGCCGGATGCGGGATGGCCAACTGATAGGCGTGCAGGCACAGCCGCGGCACGCGCCGCGGCTGCGGATCATAGAGCGCATCACCCACCACCGGGCAACCGATGTGCGCCAGGTGAACGCGAATCTGGTGCGGCCGGCCGGTTTCGGGGATGAGCTCGAGGAGCGTGACGCGCAATGCATGATGCGCAAGATCCGAAACTTGCGACGTGCTTCGTCCTTCGTCTGTCCTCGCTCGTCCACCGTCCACCGTCGCCACCACGCCGTAACGCGTGCGCGCGGTCAGCCCGCGCGGGTCATCGGCCGCGGCCACGCGGTACCGCTCTCCGCGCTCGCGCACGATCGGCGCGTCGATCACCCCTTCGGACCGCCGCGGGGTCCCGTGGACGAGAGCCAGATAGACCTTGCGCGCCTCTCGGCCCTCGAACGCGCGCGCCAATGCGGCATTCGCTTCGCGGCGCGCTGCGAAGAGCAGCACGCCCGACGTCTCAGCGTCCAGGCGCTGG
This sequence comes from uncultured Anaerolineales bacterium, assembly GCA_964423545.1. Classification (GTDB taxonomy): domain Bacteria; phylum Chloroflexota; class Anaerolineae; order CG2-30-64-16; family CG2-30-64-16; genus JALOOE01. The sequence continues at coordinate 1,840 of CAYRFV010000225.1, forward strand.
TGCATGCCCAGGTAGGGTAGTCCGGTCTGCGTCTGGACGATGCGCAGCACATCGCCGGGGTACGGATCGGACGGATCAGCCGCATGCGTCGAGACGCCCGCAGGCTTGTCTACGACCACAATGTCGTCATCCTGGTGGAGGATTGGAATGCGCATGGTCGATCGCGCTCAGGGGTCGGGAGCAGCGCGGCGGTCGCCACCCATCCCTTGACGCACTCTCCCGTCTCATCGCTTTCCTGGCCCGCCCGCGATCTATGGCGTCAGCCGGTTCAGATCGCGCGGGAAAAGGGTCGCCAGCCGGATGTTATCCAGGCCCAGCAGCTGCATGATGAAGCGTTCCAGCCCGATAGCGAAGCCGCCATGAGGGGGCATGCCGAACCTGAACGCCTCCAGGTAAGTCTCGAAGGGCGCAAGGTCTCGAACTCCTTTGCTCGCCGCGGCTTCCAGGTAGTCCTGGTGCAGATGCAGCCGCTGGCCGCCCGTCACCAGCTCCGTGCCGCGGAAAAGCAGGTCGAACGAGTTCGAGTAGCGCGGATCGGCGGGATTCGGATGGGTGTAAAACGGCCGCTTCTCCATGGGATAACCGGTGACAAACAGGAAGTCGCTGCCGTGCTCCTCGCGCGCCCACTCGCCGAGCCAGCGTTCGTGCTGAGGAGCCAGGTCGGGCTCGCCGCGACAGTCCTCGCCCCATCGCCGCAGGATCAGCTCCTGCGCCTCCGGGAAGTAGATCGTCGGGATGGGCTGCGGCACTGCAGGCAGCGCCACATCGAGCTGCGCCAGCTCTGGTGCGTATGCGGTCTGCAAATGTTCGATGATGCCCGCCACAGCTGCGGTCAGCACCGCCATCACATCCCGGTGACTGCGGATGAAGCCCATCTCCAGGTCCAGGCTGACGTATTCGTTGATGTGGCGGACCGTGTCGTGGGGCTCGGCGCGAAAAACCGGGCCGACCTCGTAGACCCGCTCAAAGACGCCCACCATGATCTGTTTGTAGAACTGCGGGCTCTGCGCCAGGTAGGCCTGCCGGTCGAAGTACTTGACGGCGAAGACGTTTGCGCCCCCCTCCGTGGCTGAGGCCACCAGCTTCGGCGTCTGGATTTCGGTGAAGCCCAGTCTGTCCAGTGTGGCCCGGTAGCCGGCCATGATCCCGGCCGACAAGCGAAACAACGCCCGCTTCTGCGGGTGGCGCAGTCCGACGACGGCGTGGTCGAGAAAGACAGGCAGGCTGGTCTTGACAGCCGGCTTGTTCAGGCTGAGCGGCGCGGCCTCGCGTACGGGCGAGAGGAGCTCGAAGACCGGCGCGTGCAACTCGACCCCGCCGGGCGCCTGCGGCTCGGCGACGACCACCCCTTCGACGGCCAGGACGGTCTCAGGCAGCAGGCCGTCGAGTGCGGCCAACGCCTGAGGCGTGTCGACCACGATCTGTGCGGCGCCCCGCACATCGCGCAGCACCATGAAGTTGACGCCGCCCAGCCGGCGCAGTGTGTGCAGCCAGCCGGCCAGCCGCACCCGCTCGCCGATGTGCTCTCCGATCTGAGTCGTGTAGATGCGTTCCATTGGGCCTCCCACATGGTAGGCGCAAGGCCACGGAGCGAGGAGAACGCGTCGAGAAACGGTCTCCGCTCGGCTTGGGCCTTACGTCAAACAACAGCGCGCCCCCCGTCCATCCGGGACGAGGAGCGCGCTCGTGGTGCCACCCTGATTTGCCGCAGCCTCACGGCCACAGCCTCTGCGGTCTTCGGCGACCTGGCCTCGTAACGGGAGGCAGCGGCCAGGATCTAGGTCAGCGAATGAGGCGCCCCGGGCACGTGTCGCGGTGAGCCGAGAGCTGACTCACCTGACTCGCAGCCTGTACGCCGGTTCGCGGACATCGACCCCGCAGCTCCGGAGTGTCTTTCCGGGAAGGTGCAGACGACGCTCACAGCACATCACGCCGCTCTCTGGACCGCAGCCAGTCCCGTACTCTCTCCATCACAGCCGTTTGGTATGATCCGAACCCGGCCACGACGGAGACCGGGTTGTTCGGTAGCGAGAGAATACCACGGTCAGGATCGGGTGTCAATTGAGTCGTTCGGCCTCATCATCCACTCGAGCCTGCGGTTGGAGAGCCGCGCGCGAGGCGGGGCCCACGGCGCCCTGTGCGCAAGAAGCCACTGTTGCGGCTTCTCAGCGCCAGGCGACCCATTCCCTCTGTCGATCCGAGCCTGGCCATTCGGGTGGAACTAGTCGGGCAGGCAGCGGCGGAACGAGCGACCGCGTGGGCTGCGTCCTGGGGGGCTGGGGCCGAACGACCGGCGGGATGGGTGGCGGCGGGTTCGCGGGAGGCGGCGCGGCCGTCGGCTGAGGCTTCTCCTCGGGCTCTGGCAGCTGCGTGGGCGGCCGGTGCACCGTCGGCAGGGAAGTCGGAGATGGCGTGGATGTGGGCGGCGGCACGCTTAGCGCCGGAAACCTCTCGCAGGGGAGGTTAAGCTGCACCAGTTCCACGCCGCCCGCCTCACGCGCCACCCATCCCGTTTGTCCCTGTCCAATGAACACCTTCAGCCACTTGCAGCGGCCGGCCTGGCCGGCCACGGTCAGTGCGGTGCTGCGCGCCAGGCGCGCGACTGCGTGGAACTGCGTATCCGGCCCTGCGCGCACGACGAGCATGTCGGTGACCACGAAGGCGTGCGGCGCAGGGGTGGGCGTGGCGCTCGGCGCAGGGGTCAACGTCGCGGCGAGAGTAAGCGTCACGGGGGGCGTCAAAGACGCAGCGGGCGTCAAAGACGCAGCGGGCGTGGGCGCTGAGGTTGTGGCCGGCGCCCACATCGCGGGGGTCGACGTCGATGTCGCTGGGGTAGGGACGAGCGCCATGAGAGTCGACGCCAGCAGTACGCGGGTCGGTGTCGGGGTGAAGGCGGTCCAGCGGGTCGCGGCCGGTGACTCCGCGACCGTTGATCGGGAGGGGACAGACGACTGAGCGGTTGGCTCGCTCGGCGGGCGTGGCGTCATGGGGGCGGGCATGGTGGGCGGAGGCTTCCGCCCACACGCCGCCGGCATCAGCAGGATGAGCAGGAGAGTCACCAGCACCATATTGCCCAGAGATCGAGACCTCATCGCAGCGCCTCGCTTACGTGCCGGGCGGATTATACCACAGAACGCGAGAGACGACGCATCCGGCCGGTATTCATCTCAGGCAGTGCACGCCAACCGATCGGCCTCGTCTTCAGGGTCTCCCCTGCACGGGGAAACGGTAATGTTTCCCTGCCTGCACATCCAGCGAGCCGTTGATGTCGGCCCAAGGGGGAGGAGCATCGATGGTGTAGTCATATCGTCCAGGGTTCAGGCAGGTGAGTTGCTCGCCATTGGCCGGAATTCTGGAACCGGACCACTCACCATTATACCACTAACGGAAAAGCGCGGTATCATTGCGGTTCGGGAGAACAGCGTCGTGACAGCACGGATCGACAACACCCCTGAAGAAGCGAGGGCAAGCATGGCAACACCGATCACCATCCGAGACATCCGCGTCATCGCCACCCAGCCGGCGGGACAGCGACTGGTCATCGTCAAGGTTATCACCTCTGAGCCAGGGCTGTATGGCCTCGGCTGCGCCACCTTCACACAGCGCTTTCATGCCGTCATCGCGGCGCTCGAAGGGCATCTGAAGCCGTTCGCCCTCGGCCGGGACGTATCGCGCATCGAGGAGTTCTGGCAGATGGCGATGGTCAACGGCTACTGGCGAAACGGCCCTGTGTTGAACAACGCCATCTCCGGCATCGACCAGGCGCTATGGGATATCAAGGGCAAGCTGGCAGGAATGCCCGTCTACGATCTGCTGGGCGGCAAGTGCCGCGAAGCGGCGGCCGTCTACACGCATGCTGATGGCCGCGAGCCGCAGGAGGTCGAGGAGAACGTCCGCAAGTTCATGGCCGAGGGCTATCGCTACATCCGCATCCAGATGGGCGGATACGGCGGCCGCGGCGCCGCGCTCGTCAAACCGGACGGCGCGCCCGACGGCGCATACTTCGATCCGCGCGGCTACATGCGCAACATGCTGCGCATGATGGCGCACGTGCGCGGCGCAGTCGGGGACGAGGTCGAGTTGCTCCACGATGTGCATGAACGGCTCAGCCCGATCGACGCCGTGCAGTTCGCCAAAGACGTCGAGCCGTTTCGGCTCTTCTTCCTGGAAGACAGTCTGGCGCCGGAGGACATCGAGTGGTTCCGCATGATGCGCAGCCAGTGCGCCACGCCGCTGGCGATGGGCGAGCTGTTCAACAGCCCGCACGAATGGCTGCCGTTGATCAAGGACCGGCTGATCGACTTCATCCGCATGCATGTCAGCCAGATGGGAGGCATCACGCCGGCGCGCCACGTGGCCGCCATGGCCAACCTGTTCGGCGTGCGCACCGCCTGGCATGGTCCCGGCGACACCTCGCCCGTGGGTCATGCAGCAAACCTGCACCTGGATCTCTGGGCGCCCAACTTCGGCATCCAGGAATGGTGCCGCTTCAACGACCTGGTCTACGAGATGTTCCCCGGCCTCCCGGTGGTGCGCAACGGCTACATGATTCCGAACGATAAACCCGGGCTCGGCATCGATATCGACGAGAAGCTCGCCGCAAAGCACCCGTGCCAGGACTGGGTGGAGGGCTGGACACAAACCCGCCTGCCGGATGGCAGCCCCGCGCGCCCATGAGGGGATGAACCGCCTGCTTGCGGTGTCCGACGGCTGGGTCCTGGGGCAAGTTGCAGCTTGCCCCATTCGCGGGCATTCGCCGTAACGGTCGACTGGTCACCCGGGCCAAGTGCTGGCATCGGGATCGCGCCATGAGCCCACGCGTGCCGATGGAACCGTCATGGCCGGACTCGCCGACCATGACCTATCTGTTCCCCATCGCCCGCTCCTGGACCCACAACTTGTCGCCTTCCACAGTCACCTCCACCCACGCGTTTCCGCTCACGAGCGACGCGACGTGTCCAGCCAGCCAGGCGGTCACTTCGGGAGGGTAGGCGACTCCGGATGGCCGGAGGAGGACCTGCGGCCGGGTCGCGTCGAGGAATGTCGCCGTGAGACAGGCGGACGGGCAGATGCCCGGCATTTTCAGCAGGGTGATCGACAGGCCGGTCCCTGCATCCTTCACCAGTGCGGCCTGCACCTCGGGCCGGAGCACGGACGGCAGGAGGGTCGTGAAGTCGCCAGCGCGCAGCAGCCAGCCGTCATCGGCCGGCAGCCGCAGCAGCTCGACGCCGTCGCCCAGGCGCACGATCGTGCCCGCAGAGGTTCGGGCCGGGTCGAGCGGGCGCGCGGCGGGCCAGAGCTTCCCGGCTTCCGGTCCGATCGCGAGATCAACCCCCTGCCGCCAGCCGCGGAGTGCGGATCGCGTCGCAGCGGCAAGCGCAGCGCCGTCGCCGCGGCCATCCCAGATCCAGGCCCGTCTCCCGCCCGGCGTCGTCACCAACACCGACTCGCCGCCCGCAGCAGGGATGAATGTCACGTGAAGCAGGCCGTCGGACTTGAGGCCCAAGACGGCCGCCAGCAAGGCGGGCGCTGCAATCACTGCCAGCCAGGTCGCCGCCTGGCGCGGAGCAGGCAGCCGCGGCACAAGGGTCCGCCCCTGCGACCCTCCGCGCAAGAGCAGGGTGCGCCAGCGATGAGCCAACAGGACCGCGACCAGGATGACGAGGTAGAGCACGGCGGCCGCGCGACCGGGTGCGCCGGTGGCGACCGACGCGAACGGCAAAGCGGCCAGCGATTTGACGATCGTGGTCGTGTAGGTCAGGAAGAACCAGGGGACGACCGCGGCAATCTGGCCCAGCGGCTCCGCGAGCAGGCCGACGAACAGCGTCATCAGGCCACCGACCACGATCGGCGGCTGCGCCGGCAGGATCAGGAAGTTGGCCAACGCCCCAACCAGCGACAGGCGGCCGAATCGGAGGAGGATCAGCGGGAGGGTGAACACCTGCACGGCCAGCGTCACGATCAGGCCATCGGTCAGCAGGCCGAGCATCCGATGCGCTTGCTCTTGCGGCAGGCGTGGCGCCAGAATGCGCTCGAGGCGCGCCTTGAGCGGCGGGGTGAAAAGGATCAGGCCAAGGGTCGCAGCAAAGCTGAGTTGAAAGCCGACATCCCACAGCGCCGACGGGTTGCCCAGCGTCATCAAGAACGCGGCGAAACAGAGCGAGACGTAGGCAGTGCTCGTCCGACCCACTGCGATGCCGAACACCAGGAGCACGCCCATGACCCCGGCGCGCAGGGCCGACGGGTCGGCGCCCACCAGCAGCACGTAGAGCACGATCACTGAAGCCGTGAGCACAGCAGCGAAGCTCTTCCGCACCAGGATACACAGCAGCCCCATCAGCACGACGGTGAGCAGTGCGATGTTGCTGCCGGAGATGACTATGACGTGCGTCGTGCCGGTTGCACGGAACGCCTCTTCCACCTGCTTCGGAATGCCGCCCTCGACGCCGAGCAGCATCCCGTTGGCCAGCGCAGCCACCGGCTCGGGCAAGACGCGGTTCAGCAGCGCCGACCCATCCGCACGCAGACCATAGAGCGCCGTCCAGAAGGGGCTGCCCTGGCCGCGCGCGACCAACTCGATGCGGCGGCTCTGAAGCAGGCTGCCGACGCCGCGACTGCTCAGAAAGGCAGCGTAGTCGAAGCCGCTGAATGACGACGGTGATATCAGGCTGCCGGTCACGCGTATCCGGTCGCCGTACCCGTACTCGGGGAAGCGCAAGGCCTGCACCAGCGCATCGCCCTGCACGGGACGCGTCTGCCCCGCGATGGATAGTCTCTCAGCGCGCAGCCGATACGAAACGCGCGTCCCCGTCGGATCGGGATAGCCCACAATGACGCCTTCGACAGTCGCAAGCACGGGTTGCGCTTCGGAGCCTCGGTAGAACGCCAGGTCGCCGGGGGTCAGACAGGGCGAAAGCGGATGCGCCTGGTAGCGCGCCGCGGCCAGGATGCAGAGCGCGATCAGGGCAACCGGCAGCCGGGCTGCCGGCCGCCCGCGCAGTAGCACGCCCGCGATGACCGCGCCGGCAGCGCCGGCGATGAAGAGCCATCCGGGCGTGGCGCAGCCGATCACGCCCAGAGTCCAGAGCTGGTGCGCCAGCCAGATGCCTCCGATCCAGGCGACGGCGAGGTAGACCAGGGTCATGCGATCCCTCTGAAAGACCGCGCGGCGGGCCGGTCAGGGGGCCGGCCTATGCAGCGAAAGCCGGGCTCGGCGAGCGCAGCCTTGCTGCGCCGGACCCGGCCGGGCCGGAAGGCATCCGGTGAGTCGAGTCCTGGATTCCCGCGTGCGCGAGAATGAGCTGCAACCGCGGTGGGCATGACTCACGGCAGCAGCAGCCGGCCGCCGGGCCAATGCAGCTGCCAACGCCCGTCGGCATGCGCCTCCACTTCCACGGGCAGCCCTGAGGGCAACACCAGCGGATCATCCAGATGACCGAACGGCAGCCGGCAGATTGCCGGCACGCCGAGGCGCGCGGCCCAACCGGCCAGGATTTCGTCCACAGTCGGGCCGCCGTAGTCCGCCGCAACCTGGTGATGGAACGAGCCGCACAACAGCCCGGCGATCCCTTCCAGCTTGCCCGCCAGGTGCATCTGGTGCAGAGCAAAGTCGATCGCATGGGGGCGCTCGTCGATGTCCTCGATCGCCAGGATGTTGCCGCGCAAGTCGGGGAATGCGGCCGTGCCGCACAGGTTCGCGAGCACAACCAGGC
>CAYRFV010000226.1:0-9548 GCA_964423545.1 uncultured Anaerolineales bacterium
ACGCCGAACACCGCGACCGAACCCTCCAGGTTCTCCGGATAGGTGATCGTCGAGCCTTCGACCACCCCAAGCGCGCCGCCCCGGAACCGGATCACAGCGATGCCGGCGTCCTCGGCCTCCATCCGATGCGCCAGGGTCGCACTGTACGCAAAAACGCTCTCCGGGTCGCCCATCAGCCACTGCAGCGCATCGATGTGATGGATCGACTGATTCATCAGCGCGCCGCCGTCCATCGCCCATGTGCCGTGCCACTCATCCTCATAGTATTCCTGCGGCCGATACCAACGCACCGTCGCATTTCCAAGCAGGAGCCGCCCCAAGCGTCCACCATCCACCAGACGACGCAGATCCTGCATCGGGGGGTTGTAGCGATTCTGCAGCACCACGCACAGTTTTCGTCCGGTCTCCCTTGCGGCGCGGATCATTGCGTCTGCGTCAGTCAGCGAGAGGGCCATCGGCTTCTCGACGATGACATGCTTGCCGGCATGCATGGCCTCAATCGCCATGCCAGCATGCAAGCCGCTGGGCGTGCAGATACTGACCACATCGATATCGCGACGCGCCAGCAGCCGCTGATAGTCGGTGTACGGTTCGGCGGAGAACTGCCTCGCGAAACGCTGTGCACGCGACTCGCGCACATCAGCCACGGCAGCCAGCGCGGCGCCGGGCAGGTCCATGAGCGACTCTGCGTGGCGAGGCGCCACCCGCCCGCAGCCGATCAATCCGAAGTGCAGTGTGTCCGCCATATTGCTCCTACAGGTGTCGTGATCGCGTCTTCATGTCCTGACATGCGAGCGTTCCGTTGTGCGGCCGATGTCCGCCAGCCGCTCGAAATGTGCGGCGTAGCGCCGCGCCAGCTGCGGCCAGCCGAGCTCGGTGTCGATCCTGCGCCGGCCTTCCGCACCCATCCTCTCGCGCAGCGCCGCATCACTCGCCAGCAGCGCCAGTGCTTCGGCAAGGGCGGCGTCATCTCCCTCCGGCGTCAACAGGCCGTTGACGCCATCGCGGATCGCCAGTTCGTTGCCTGCTGCGTTCGTGCCCACGACCGGTTTGGCGCACGACATCGCGTCGAGCACCGTCACATTGAGCCCATCCGCCGGCCGCGTGACCGACGGCATCACCAGCACATCGGCCATGTTATAGTAGACCCCGATGCGGTCGCTGGGCACGTTGCCGACCCAATGCACCCGCTCACCCAGCCCCAAGTTGTGGCCCAACGCCTGCCACTCCGTCCACAGGTCTCCTTCGCCGACAAACACGACGTGGATCGGGAACGGCAGACCGCGCAGCGCGCTGTGAGGATCGGTGATTCGCCGGCTCGCCGGGTCGCCGTCGTGCCATCCCCCTGGCTTCCGGCCGTCCCCTTCCAGCAGCGCCAGGGCTCGCAGCAGCCGGTCGAACCCTTTCTTATAGACCATGCGGCCAACACCCAGGAAGATGACGGCATCCGCTGGGATGCCCAGTGAAGCGCGCAGCTCAGTCGCGCCGGCGGGATCAGGGCACAGCGCGAGCGGATCGACGCCGTACGCAATCAGGTCGAACCTCTCTGCATCGGCTCCGAGCCCGTGAATGGCCACGTCGCGCAGCGCAGTGGAATTGGCAGTGACCAACCCGGCGGCATCGAAGGCATAGCGCGCCATCCATCGAAACAGCGGGTTCGCGGCGGCGACCGTAGCGTCTGAGCCGGGAATCGAGATGACCAGCGGGATGCCGAGACGGCGGGCCGCCACGGCGCCAATGAAGCCGTTGGGAAGCGCCCAATGCGCGTGGAGCACATCGGGTCGCTCACGACCCGCCCAGGTCATCACCGTGCGTATTCCTGCCATGAACATGCCGGGAGCCAGCAGATAGGCCTGGCGACGCAGAGCCACATCGGCTCGCATGGTGCGCATGTAGCCGAGCTGGTGCCATGCGGCGCGGGGCGCGTAGCGATACAGCTCGAACGCCACGCGATGATCGGCGGGCGTCCGCGCGTAGGCGGCATCCCAAGGCGCAAGGATGGTCACCTGATGCCCCTGGACGACCAGCTCCTCGCTCAAGGCCTCAACGAAGCGTCCAGAGAAATCGCCGCGATAGCGTGGGTAGTTGTGGGTTATAACACCGATCTTCATGGGGCGGGCCACCCGGCGCGCGGGCGACGCATCGGATCGTCGGCCGTTCACCCTCTCCTTCGATCCTCTCGGAGTGACCGTTCCACCTCGAGCAGCCGCTCGCCCTGTGTGACGACCAATTCGGCGAGGAAGCCAATCAGAAACAGCAGCAGTCCGGCGATGGCCAGCCCTCCCGCAGCCCAGAAGAGCGGTCGGATCTGTGTTTGGGCGGCCAGCCAGAGCGCAAGCAGGAAGGCATAGGCGGCTGCGCTGACCAACAAGGCGACCAGGCCCAGGCCTCCAAAGAAGCGCATCGGCGCCGCACTGAAGGTCAGCAGGAACCAGATCACGATGACATCGAGGAAGGAGATCGGGATGCGGCTGAGGCCGAACTTCGAGCGCCCGGCGCGGCGACGCTGCCACGGCGTCGGCACTTCGCCGATGCGGTAGCCCTGGTGCGCGGCGATATGCAGCAGGAAGCGATGCCAGTCGGAGCGCAGTGGCGGCAGCGTCTCAATCACCTCACGACGGAATCCTTTGATCCAGTTCATGTCGTGAAGCTGGAGGCCGAACAGCCAGCGCGAGGTTGCGTTATAGATGGCCGAGGCGAAGACCTTACTCTCCTTCCGGCCCTGGCGCCATCCCGACACCACGTCGTCACCCGCTTCGAGTTTGCGCAGAAGCAACGGGATATCTGTCTCGGGATCCGACTCCAGGTCGGCAGGCAGGAACAGGATGAACTCGCCGCGCACCGCCTGGAAGCCGGTTCTCAGGGCCGCGGTGAGACCCTGGTTGCGCCGATGGTGGATGACGCGCAGAAACGGGTGCTGCGTGGACAGCTGGTCGGCGATCACGCCAGTGCCATCGGTCGAGCCGTCATCGACGAAAACCAGTTCCCCGCCCTCTCCCGGCAAAGCAAGGCTGGCGAAAGCACGTCCGACGCGCGCCACCAGCTCAGGGACGTTCTCGACCTCATTTCGCGCCGGAACGAGGATAGAAACACGCGGAGAAGAGAGGTTGCCGCCGCCCACCGGAACGGGGTCACCGGACCGCTGCTGATCCACTGATTTGGTGGCTTCTGGGTCTAGCATGCCTCATTCGTCTTGGGTCATCCGGGCTATCCCACGAACGCCCGCACCGCTCCGGCCACACGCGCCTGTTGCTCGGGCGTGATCTCGGCATACATCGGCAGCGAGAGCACCGTGTCGGCGGCGCCTTCAGCCACCGGGAAGCTGCCGACTCCCAGCCCCATCGAAGCATAGACCGGCTGCAGATGCATCGGAATCGGGTAATGGATCACTGCGCCAATGCCTGACTGCGCCAGGTGCGCGGCCAGCGCATCGCGACGCGGCGACCGGATGACATAGGAATAATACGAATGACGATTATAGACCCGTTCCGCTGGAGTGACAACCTCGCAGTCCGCCAGTAGATCATTGTAGCGCTGCGCGGCAACGCGACGACGCGTCACCCAGCCATCCAGGTACGGCAGTTTGGCGCCCAGGATCGCCGCCTGCAGAGCATCCAGGCGGTAAGCCCAGCCGAGCTCGACGTGCTCGTATTTCCCCACCCGGCCGTGGTCTCGCAGCCGCCGCACGCGCGCCGCAATCTCGGGGGACTGGGTCGTGAGCATGCCGCCATCACCGTAACCACCCAGGTTCTTGCTCGGATAGAAGCTAAAGCAGGCGACATCGCCGATTGCGCCGCATTGGCGCCCGCGATAGAGCGCACCATGCGCCTGGGCTGCGTCCTCGATGACCCACAGACGATGCCGGCGGGCGACATCCATGATCTCATCCATGTCAGCCGCTTGACCATACAGATGCACGGGTATGATCGCGCGGGTGCGCGGCGTAATGGCAGCCTCGATCCTCGACGGATCGATGTTGCACGTATCGGGCAGAATATCCACGAAAACCGGCGTGGCGCCCGCTTGAACAACCGATTCCGCCGTCGCATAGAATGTCAGCGGTGTTGTGATCACCTCATCTCCGGGACCGACGCCGCACGCCAGCAGCGCAAGGTGCAGCGCCGCCGTGCCTGAGGCGACGCCGACTGCCTCAGCCACACCCAGGTAACTGGCGAATGCCTGCTCGAACGCCAACACCTCGGGCCCCTGGATGAAGCAAGTGCTCTCCAATACGCGCTGGATCGCAGCATCGATAACGGGCTTGATACTGCGGTACTGCGCTTTCAGATCGGCGACAGGGATTTCAATCACACGCTTTCCTTGTTCAGCGCGCTCCGCAGCCCTCGGATTTCGTCCTCCGTTTGCCGGATTTCGGCCAGCACCTGCGGGGACGTCTCAAGCAGATCGCGCGCGCGAATCACTTCCAATTCGATCAGGCGAGAGCGCCGGTCGTTTAGCTGCGCAATCAAGGCACGCTCCCCTGCGCGGCTGCCTCGACCTGCATCGGTTGCAGGGGACACTCCGGCTGCACCTGCCGCCTGCTCTGCCTTCGTCTGCTCAGCAGTGAGCCAGTTGGCAAGAAACCGATTGCCGATTGCCCATCCGCTGCCGTCGCGACGCAGATAGCCCAACGAGCCAAGCTCACTCAGGGGTTGCTGGAGCTGCCGTGCCTCGCCCAGCGCCGCCCCAAGGGACGCCTCGTCCGCACTCCCGAGCGTGTGCACGGTCAGCACGATGCGTCGCTCGAACTCAGAGAGTGCACTGAGATCGTTCTGAAAGAAACCACCCAGCAGTGGATCGACCAACAGGTCAGCTTCCTGAGGAGGCCGAAGCGAGCCGTCAGGCTGGAAGACGCGCGCACACAGCAACTGCAGCAGATAGGGGTGCCGGTTTGTGAGGTCGCAGAGTGCATCGACCACTTCGGGCTCGGCTTTCACCTGTTCGTCAGCCTGCTCCTGCAGGACGAGGGTGCGGGCGCTCTCGACGTCGAGGCTGCCCAGCGTCTCCGACATATCGAAACCCGCCAGGAACGGCGACGTCGGCCAGTCGCGGCACACATCGTGCATTTGGAAGATGGAGCGAGTAGAAACCGCCACGACCCGTTGGCCGACGCCATAGGTCAACTCATGGTGCAGTCGCTGAGCCGGAATTGGCTCAGCGACGGCGATATCGATCAGCACTTCCGTCTCGTCACACAGCAGCAGCAGATCGCGGCCAGCGCGCAGGGCGGCACGCCGGAGCGCAGGCAGCAGCAGCAAAACGTCCTCTTCGCGCGCCATCTCTGCGGGCAGTCCCAACTCCAAGACTGCATCCAGCCGCTCCTGAATGGCGTCCACCAGGTAACAGCCCAGCCGCTCGATGCTGCCGCAGCCCTGCATATCCCAGTAGACAGGCAACAGACGCGCATCGTCCAGGGCCAACGTCTCTAGTTGGCGCAACAGGGACGTTTTCCCGATGCGCCGATTGCCGAGGACCCAATGGGCGTGGCTCTCGCTGTGCAGGAGGCGATCCAGCAGATCGCGGCGACCGTAGTGGCGCTTTCCCTGCACATACGGACCGGTGATGTAAGGGTTCCGCATCCGCTTTCGTCCCCCAAAAGGAGTTCGGCGCTATGCCGATGTCGCCGCGTGCGCCCGAGCGAGGATGGCGTCGGCGGCCTGCGCATCCCCCAACGTGATACGCAGCCGGCCCGCGGAGAGCATGTGATCCACAGCCTCCAGCGCGAGCTGCTGCAGGCGATGCGGCCGACCTTCGGCGTGCGCTACTACGAAGTCAATGGCTGCAGGGTCCCACTCATACACGCCGCGGACCGGCTCGACCAGCAGGTCTCTCGCCTCCTCATCGTCGAACAACGGCAACGGAAACTCGTTGAAGAGATTGTACCATGGGCTCTCGACGCGATCCCAGCTCTTGCTGATCTGGATGCCGGCAACGACGGCCCCCAAGGTCTCGGCCAGCGGGCTCATGAAGACGCGACGCAGTTGCAGCTGGATGAGTCGGTCATAGCTATCGATCACGTCCATCTCATCGATCAGCAACACGATGCGCAGCTGTCGCGGTGCGACCCGGGCTTTAAGCAGACCGACAAGTGCGCTCAGGTCCGCAGTGAACTCCCGATCAGTATACTCCGAAGGCCCCGCAGAGTGGAAAAACAGATCGGGCGTCTCTCCGGCCAGATATGCCTGTGACACACCCCAGATCGCATCCATCATCAGATGGAAGAAGCGCTCCTGCGGTGTGCCTTCCAGATCGACCGACACCGGGACAAAAGCGTATTCAGGGTCCTCGGCGTCGCGCAACGCCTGCCCCAATTGATAGAGGACGGTGGTCTTGCCGAGGCGCCGCTCGCCGTAGATCATGATGCTGTTGTGGTGCAGTGCGTTCAGAATCTTACGCAGCAGATCATCGCGGCCGAAGAACATCTCAGGCGGACGCACCGGTTCGCCGGAAATGTACGGGTTGAAACGGCGTTCCAGCGCTTCGCGGCGCCGCGCCGCCTCAACCGCTGCACGAGCACGCGCCTGCCGGCGCGCGCTCCAGGTCACGCCCCCGGCTGCCGTCAGCCCGCCGATTGCCAACAGACCGAGCACCACCGTGGCAAAGAAGATGCCGGCGGAGATGCTGCCGCCGCCCGGCAGCCTGACCACCGGCGGCGCCACGACGCTTACTTCCACCGGTGGCGAGTAGTTGAGCGAGTTGTCACGCGCCCAGGCACGAAGACGATAGGTTCCTGGCGCCAACGGACGATCGCGCAGCGTCACCTGGCCGCTAGAATGCGCCAGTGGCGCAGGATCGACCCCCTCCAACTGCGTCAAGAACACGAGTTGCTCAGGGCGCGTCGCCATGTCGCCCCCGGTGAGGCGAATATCCTGGATCCGATCATTCGTGAGCGAGACCGATCCGTTGACGGGGGGAATCAGGTTAACCGAATCGATCCGCACCCAGGGCGGCGATGTCTCCGGCGTATAGCGCACGAGGCCTGCCGATGTGCCGATCCACACGCTTCCTTGTTGGCCTGGCGCCATCGCGAGCACCTCGGGATTGGGCAGGCCATCGCCGAGATACGTTTGCCAGCTCGTGCCGTCATAGCGGCTGAGTCCCTGACGCGTGCCCACCCAAACGTTGTCATCCAGGGCCTCAAGTGAGAGGATGCGGGGCGTCGCCAGCGGCGCCTCCACTCGTTCCCACGTCTCGCGGGTCCGCCTCCACAGCCCATCGTCGTAGGTCGCCAGCCACAAGGCGCCGTCGGCGTCCGTCACCATGCCATTGGTCACCACATTGCCGAATCGGTTGCCCCCCGGCGCCGACACAGACTCCACCCTGCCGCCAGCCGAACTGAACAGCCCGTCGCGCTCCGTGCCGTACCAGAGCGTCCCATCCCGGCCGCGATGGATGGCGTTCACACGCTTCCCCGCCAGTTCGGGCATTGTCTGGAACATACCCTGTGCATCCAGTCGGCTGACGCCATTCTGCGTGCCCAGGTGCAACGCGCCCGACGCATCCTGGCCAAAGGAGTAGACCGGCAGCCCCACGATACCGGACGAAGGGCCGTAGAAGTACCATTTGCCCGTCGCGGCTCGATAGCCGACGCCGGTGTCGGTGCTGACCCACACTTGCCCGCGGCTGTCCTGATACAGCGCGATGATCCGGTTATCGGGCAGGCCGGTGGCTTTCGTGATCTGTTGCCATCCTTGCCCGTCCCAGACCAGCAGTCCGTTCTCATCGGTGCCGACCCAGGTGCGGCCGTCGCTGTCGGTCAGGACTGCGGTCACGCGCTGACCCAGCACTGCTTCATCCGTGATAGTCTCCCACACCTGCGCTGCGTAGCGATTAGCCCCGGCCAGCGTACCCACCCACAGGCCGCCATCTCCATCCACGGCGAGTGCGCGCACATAGTCGTTGATCAATCCACCTGGCTGCCCTCGCAGCCAATCGTCCACCGCGCCGGGCGCCCGGCCGTTCGAGACATGGATCAGCCCCTGTTCAGCGCCGATCCATAGACCGTTGCCCCGATCGAGAAGCAGGGCGAAAACCTGCGGCTGCCTGTCGCCTTCATTCAGTCGCACGGGCTGCCAACTCCCCTTCTCGTAGACAAACAAGCCCTGATCCGTCCCCGCCCAGATACGTCCGCTTTTCTCGGCCAGCAGTGCGAAGACGTTGCCCATCACCGAGTTGGCGCCGGCAAGGTGCTGCCATGCACCGGCCGGATCGCGCCGCCACACACCCTGTCCCGCGGTGCCAATCAGAAGCGCACCATCGGACCCTCGCGCAAGGGACCAGATCTCCACGCCGTTCAGTCGCGCTTCGGGCGAGACGCGATCACCCTCCGCTCGGGCCAATCCACGCGCGGTCCCGACCCACACGCCGCCGCCATCCGCCAGCAGGGCACGCACATCGTTGTCAGGCAGGCCCTGCAGCGCCGTCCACCGTCGCGTACAGGCGCTGCCGTCTGCGGCGCAGCGCCCCAAGCCTCCCCCGCGGACGCCGAACCAGAGCGATCCATCGGTCGTCTGCGCAATGGCGCGCACCCGACCCGCAGGCAGACCGTCCCGCTCGCTAATGGAGCGCCAACGCCCATCATAGCGGCTGGCGCCGGTCTCCGTCCCGAACCACATGGCGCCGTCCTCTGCCCGGAGTATCACAAAGATGCTGCCCGAATCGAGCCCATCCTTCACCGTGAAGGCTTGCCAGAGGTCACTGGGACCGCCTTCGGAGCGAATCATGTGCGGCCAAGCCAGCAGTCCGGCGACAAACAGGAGTGCGATCGCGGCCCCGATAGGGCCTTTTCGGGATTTGCATTCTACAAGAAACCCTGCTATACTTGACACCGTCACTCCCTTCATAGTCTCTCGTCAGCACTCACCCCCGCTTCAGGACAGGGGCGATGTAGCGTGCGTCCGGAACCGGCGAAGCCGGCTGGATTCGTCGCGGGCAGTCGGGGCCCAGCCGTTCTGAGGCAGAGAGGAGGCAGATATGAACGCTGCATGGGGCATGGCGCTTCTCGTCTTGTTGACTGCAACGGCAATGGCATGGCCCGGCGCGGGTCCGGCGCCGGCAGCCGGCCTTTTCATCGGATCCAATGACCCTCTGTACGCCACTGCTTCGGGAATCGTAGCAGCTTCAGCCGGGTGGCGATCAGGCGACGCCGTGCAGGCAGCGGCGCAATGCCCCAATCCGTACACCGTGCGCTCCGGTGAGACGCTGTACTCGATTGCGGCAAAATGCAGAGTGAGCGCCGCAAGAATCAAGCAAGCGAATCGGATGAAGTCGGATCGGGTCTGGGTGAACCAGAGACTCATCATACCCGCTGCGCCGGCAATTCCACAGGGCGCCAGGCCGCCGATCCACCCGACGCCTCAGCCGTAAGGTCGGATTACCAATGGCTGTCCACTGTGCAGTGTATCACACGCGAGGCAAAAACGCAATTCATTTATTTGACGATTCGGACTTCGGCCAGCGCTGCGGCGAGCTGAGGGGCGGTGACCGGCATGCCATCCGCGATCTGCACCGCGCGCAGGCCGCTGATCACCTCTCTGGCCGAACCGGGA
>CAYRFV010000227.1:0-9529 GCA_964423545.1 uncultured Anaerolineales bacterium
CGTTGTACATGTCGTACAGCTGCTTGCTGGCCCAGAAGAGCTCGACGCGGTCGAAGAAACGGCGCTCGTGCTCCGGAACGAAGATGGGGATGCCGCGCGCCACCGCGGCCAGGTCGCCCTGGGCCTGATCGCGATGGTGATGCGTGTGCAGGATCGCGCGCACGGATTGCACGCCGATTTCCCCCAGGTGATCGAGCACCGCGCCCGTGCCGAAATCGATCAGCACAGCGTCGCTGCCCGCCACGAGCGCGTAGACGTTGCAGATGTCCTCAAATCGGTAGAGGTGGTCGGAGATCCGGCGCCAGTTGGCTGAGTGGGACATGGCGGCACCTCTTGGGGTGGAGACTTTACCAGGCGTAGGCTTCCGGGGCTTCGCCTCCCGGACCGGGCCAGATTGCGTCGAGCCGCTGCAGCACATCGTTGGGGAGCGTGATCTCGACCGCCCGCAGGCTGCTCTCAAGCTGCATGATCGTGCGCGGGCCCACGATCGGGGCTGTCACGACCGGGTTGTGCAGCAGCCAGGCCAGCCCCACATCGGCCGGCGCCTCGCCCAGCGCCGCGCACAACGCCTCATACGCTTCAAGCTGACTGCGATGCTGCTCGATCTGCTGCTGCAACCCTTCGCCGGCGCGGCGTCCCTCGGCCGTTTTCCGCAGCACGCCGGCCAGCAGGCCGCCGCCCAACGGGCTCCAGGGGATGAGTCCCAAGCCATACGCGCGACAGGCCGGGACGACCTCGAGCTCCACCGCACGCGTGCGCAGGTTGTAGATGCTCTGCTCCGACACCAGGCCCATGAAGCGCCGCGCCCTGGCCGCCTCCTGCGCCTGGGCAATGTGCCAGCCGGCGAAGTTGCTGCTGCCCACGTAGAGGATCTTGCCCTGCTGCACCAGCACCTCCATTGCCTGCCACACCTCTTCCCACGGCGCAGTGCGCTCGATGTGGTGCATCTGGTACAGATCGATGCGGTCAGTCTGGAGGCGGCGCAGGCTGTCCTCACACGCCTGCCGGATGTGATACGCCGACATGCCCTGGTCATTGGGCCCCGGCCCCATCGGATTGCGCAGCTTGGTTGCAAGCACGATGCGCTCGCGGCGGCCTCCGCCCTGCGCCAGCCAGCGCCCGATGATCTCTTCGGTGATCCCCCGGCCCTTCGGGTTGCCGTAGCGGTTGGCGGTATCGAAGAAGTTGATCCCCAGCCCCAGTGCGCGATCCATGATGGCGTGGCTATCTGCTTCCGAGGTGAAATCGCCCAGGTTCATCGTGCCGAGACACAGACGGCTGACTTTCAGGCCGGTGCGGCCGAGCTGTGTGTACTGCATAGCGCCTCCTCTCCACACGGGTGGTATTTGGCGCCCAGTGTATCACGGGATCGCGCGAGGAACAAAGGAGGTGAAGGCGACGCCCGCGAGCGGCCAGTGCACTTCTCGTCAGCGACTGCTGCAGAGCTTGGGATCCAATAGGTCGCGTAAGCCGTCACCCAACAGATTCAGGCCGACTACCGTCACCGTCAGGCACAGGCCGGGGTAGATAGCCAGCCACGGCGCAGCGGCCATCATGCTGCGGCCCGCAGCCAACATCGCGCCCCACTCCGGGCTGGGTGGCTGTGCACCCAGTCCCAGGAAACTCAGGCCGCCAACCGCAAGGATCGCTGTTCCGGCACGCATGGTCGCAAAGACGATCAGCGGCGGAGCGACGTTGGGCAAGACGTGCCGCAGAATGATGTGCGCCTCACTGCAACCCGATGCGTGCGCCGCTTCCACATAGGCTGTACGCCGAACCGAAAGCGCCAGGCTGCGGGCCAGACGATAGAAGCCGGGTGCACTTATGATCCCTATCGCCACGACCGCAGTCGACAGCGATGGGCCTACTCTGGCAACAAACACGATTGCCAGCAGTATACCAGGAAAGGCCAGCCAGACATCCATAAAGCGGGAAATCACCTGATCGAGCCACCCGCTGCGATAACCTGCTAGCAGCCCCGGCGCGAGGCCCAATAGAGCGGAAATCGCGACGCTGAACCCAGCCACCAGCAGGGCGATCTGCGCGCCGTATAGCACGCGGCTGAACATGTCTCGCCCCACCACATCGGTGCCCATCCGATAGGAGGTGTTCGGTGGCGCCAATCGTGGTCCGGCCATGATTCGGTCCGGCGAGTAGGGCGCAATCAGCGGAGCAGACAGGGCTGCAAACAGCACCAGACCACAGATCAAAGCGCCGACCCACAAGCTTGGTGAGGCGTGGCTCCTTGCCCGACGCACCCCCATCGCCGTGAACCTGGCCGGCGTACTCGCGCGAAGACGAAAGCGCTGCCGCACCAACAGATTCCGGTCGACGGACTGCGAAGGCAAGGCCACGCTACAGGGCTCCGCTCGCAACCTGGGGATCGAGCCACCCATGGGCCAGATCAACCAGCAGAGTAACCACCAGAAACATGCCTGCTGCCACCAACGTTGCGCCCATCACAACCGGATAGTCACGGTCGAAGATGGCCTGCACGGTCAGCCGGCCTAGGCCAGGCCAGCCGAAGAGGCTTTCGACGATGAAGGCGCCACCCAGCAGATGACCCAGTTGTAGTCCCAAGACTGCGACCACCGGAAGCGCGCCATTGCGAAGCACGTGGTGGCCAAGAACGCGGCGCGGCGTTAGCCCTTTGGCGTGCGCAGTGCGGACATAGTCCGCAGCCAGCACCTCCAGCAGCCCGGCACGCGTGAGGCGCGCCACTGCGGCAGCCGTCGGCAAAGCAAGTGTGATCGCTGGCAGGATCAGGTGCTTCGGTGTTTCCGCGCCGGTGACCGGCAGCCAGCGCAGTTGCAGAGAGAACACCATGATGAGCAATAGGCCGCTCCAGAAGGTGGGTACGGCCATCGCCAGCGCCGCTCCACTCATCAGCGTCGTGTCGACAACGGTCGCGGCTCTCAGCGCAGCGATCGCACCGACCACGCAGCCTGCCAGCGTGGCGAGGGCCACCGCGCTCAGCGCCAGGGCAACGGTATACGGCAGGCGTCCAAACACAAGTTCCGCGACGGGCCGGCTGCTGACCAGGGAACTCCCCAGATCTCCGCGCAGGATGGCGTTACCCAGGAAGCTAACGTAGCGGATCAACAACGGCCGGTCGAGCCCCAGCTGACTGCGCAACTCCTGTAACTGCGCTGCAGAGGCAGAATCACCCGCCAGCGCCAACGCCGCATCGCCGGGCGCGACCGACAACGCCACAAACACAACCAGGCTGATAGACAGCAGCGCCAGGAGCGCTCCGATCAATCGCCGTGCGAGATAAACGGACATACGGCGCTACTTGTCCTTTGCGACGCGCGCATCGTTGACAAGCAGGCGGCCCATGTACCCGATCTTTGCCCCATCCACTTTTTTGCTGATCGCCAGCAGATCGACCGGCACATAAAGGGGCTGCCATGGCGCCTCCGCAAGAACCAACTTCTGCGCCTCGAGGTAAATCTGCTTCCGTTTGCCCTCATCCAGTTCGCTAGCGCCCCGCGCTAGCAACCTGTCGAGAGCAGCATCGCTATAGGCCACACGGTTCGTGCTGCCGATGCGGTCGCTGCCGAGGTAGATGCTGAGGGCATCCGGATCGTTCCAGTCGTAGCGCCACAGGAGCAGGTCGAACTTCCCCTGGTTGGACGCGTCCATCACAGCCTTACTGTCGAGCTGCTGGATCTCGACGGGCACGCCGATCGCCTTGAACTGGCTTTGCAGAAGAACAGCAATCGTTTCGTTGGGCGCCCGGTTTGAGGTCAAGAGCACCCCTTGCAGCGACTTGCCGTCCTTCACCCAGTGCCCGTCGCCTGTTCGAACGAAGCCGGCGGTCGACAGAAGCGATTCGGATTTGGCCGGATCAAAGCCCAACTCGTTCTGCTTCAGCGTCTCATCGAACCCAAGCAGCGTCGGTGGAAGCGGCGCATATGCTTTGATCCCCACTCCGCCCAGCGCCAGTTCCATGATCTCGTCCTTGTTGACTGCGTGGGCAAGCGCCTGACGCACACGCACGTCATCCCACGGCGCCTTCCCGGTATTGAAGCCCAGGTAGATCAGGCTGTTGAGAACGGCAGGCTCAAGGCCCACGCCTGGATTGGTGCTGAGCTTCTGAGCGTGTTCCGGCTGGTTGATGAATATGGCGTCGACTTCGCCCGTCTCCAGTGCGGCGAGCTGTGTCGTGGCATCCGGGATCACTTTGAAAACCATCTTCTCAAGATACGGCGCGTTGCGATTCGCGCTCAGCTCCGGTCCCCAGCGATAGTTCGGATTGCGGAGCAGCGTGATCGATTGACCAGCCTTCCACTCCCCGAGAGTGAAGGGGCCTGTTCCTACCAGCGGCGCCTTGCCGTCCGTCTCAGCTTGCCTGATTGAGGCGGGACTGACAATCGCCGCATAGGGCATGGAGATGGTGCTCCAGAAGTTGGCCGCAGGCTTGTCGAAGATGAACCGCACGCTCAAATCGCCGATCGCCTCAATGGCGGCTATCTGCTGAACGCCACTGTAGATGGGCGACTTAGACCCGATCTTCTTGAAGCGCTCGAAAGTCAGACGCACTGAGTCGGCAGTCAACGGACTTCCGTCTTGGAAAGTGACGCCCGATCGCAGCGTCATCGTGATTGTTCTGCCATCCGGCGCTGCGTCCCAGCGCTCTGCAAGGAGGGGCAACAGCCGATTATCGGTGTCGCGAATGACGAGCGTATCATACAGGTAGGGCAACACTAAGCTCAGACCGGAACTGGGCGCGCCCTGCGGATCAATCTGGGCCGGCTCGGAAGTCATCGCGCGCACGAGGGTGCCACCGGCAACTGCCGTTGGCGTCGTAGTGGTCGTCTCGGCCGCTTCCGCGGCGGTGCGAGAAGCAGTTCGCGGCGCCGATACCGGCGCGGCCACAGGCGCACAAGACACAGAAACGCCTGCAAGCATCATCGAAGTCACAATCAGCAGCGAAATGATTCTCACTGTACTTCCTCGCTGAATCGAGATAGCACGCGGTTAGCCGCGTCCTGCCCTTGCTTGATGCAATCGGGCAAGCCTACCCCACGGTAAGGGCTGCCGGTGAGATAGATGCCGGTCGGCGTCAGCTGTTCCAACGCAGCGATGCGATCGAGGTGGCCGACATCGTACTGCGCGTTGGATCGATCCCAACGATAGATCCGATGGAAGAGCGGGAGCGCCTCAATGCCCATGAACTCTCGCAACTGGCTGCGCACGCTCGCCAGCAACTCGCCATCATCCAGCGCCATCGACTGCGGACTGCGCGAGCCGCCGAAGAAAACGCGCAGCAGCGCATGGCCCTCAGGCGCACGGTGGTCGAATTTCATGGAGCACCATGTCACCGCATTGATAGGACGGCGTTCGCTGCTCGGCACCACCAGCCCAAATCCGAGCAAGGGCCGTCGAATGTCGCTCATGCGATAGGCCAGAGACAGGGTGCCTGTGCTGACGTAGCGGATGCGCCGTAGCGCAGCGGCAGCTTCCGGCGCCAGGTTCTCGAGCAACTCAGCGGAGGTGAAGGCTGGCGTCGCGAGGACGACCGCGTCGACATGCAGCGTTGAACCATCTCCGAGCGCCAGACGGTACCCCTTCTTCTCTCGGACGATCGCACGAACGTGACAACCAGTGCGCAGCTCACCGGACAGGTGACTGACCAGCATTTCCACCAACTCGGCCATGCCGCCAACGAACGACATGAAGGCAGAGACCGCTTTCTGACCCTCAACTGCGGCCGGTCCAGATCCGCTGGCCTTCCCGGGACCGCCATTGCGTCGCGCAGCCAACATCCCGCGTGTCAGGCTTCCGTACTGCTCTTCCAAGGTGCGAAAGCGAGGGAAGGTCGCCAGCAGGCTCTGCCGCTCTGCCTCCGAGTTGTAGATGCCGGAAAGGAGCGGCTCAGCAATCTTGTCCAGCGCTTCGGCGCCCAGCCGGCGTCGCACGAAATCAGCCAGTGTCTCGTCCTGGCCATCGCGCTTGGGCGGGATCAGCAGGTCCAGTCCCATTCGCAGCTTGCCGACGGGCGAGATCAGTGGCGAGCGCAGGAAAGGCATGAATTGGGTTGGCACGATCAACAACACACCATCCGGCATCGCGGTTGGCCGGCCCCGGTTGAGGACATAGACCTTCCGCATGTGATCGTTGGTGCCCAGCAGACGATCACCCAACCCTAGCTCTCGAGCCAATGCCAGCCCCCATGGTTTCTGGGTAATGAATGAATCCGGCCCACCTTCGATGACGTAGCGCCCGGTGACATCCTCAACCTGCTCGGTCAGGATGTGGCCGCCCCAGCGGTCCGAGGCCTCCAGGAGAACGTAGCGGACAGGCCTCGCAGCCGGCACGAGCGCTTTCTGGAGGTAGTAGGCCGTGCTCAACCCAGCGATGCCTCCACCAACGATGGCGACGAGAGGTGATGTCGGTTCCATTGAGTTCATGCGTGTCAGTCGTCCAACGTGTTGGGTGAACCGCGACGGGCGATCAACCCGGCCAGCGCGTCGATCAGCATCGGGCTGTCGTTCAGCATGGGCATGCGCTCGACGTGAGCGCCGCACGCCTTCGCAATAGTCTGGAGGCCGATATCGATGTCGTAGAGCACCTCCACGTGATCAGCGACAAAACCGATGGGCGCCACCAGCAACAAGTGCTCACCCGATGACGCCAGCTGCGGGACGAGCGCTTCAATCTGCGGTCCCAGCCAGGGCGTGCCAGTCTGCGCCGCGCTTTGGTAACAGCGCGTCCAGCGCGCTTCGGACAACCTGAGGCGTCCGGCGACCAGACGAGCCGTTTGGTCAAGCTGGCTATCGTAGGGATCACCAGTCTCCAGAACGGAGGCCGGCAGGCTGTGAGCAGTGAAGATCACCTTCACCCGATCCCGCTCGACGGGGGCGAAGCGATCGAGCGCTGTTTCGATGTTGAGCGCAAGGCCGTTCAGATATGAAGTCTCCGTGTACCAGCTCTCCACGAAGTCTATCGTCACGCAGCAGTCAACCGCAGTCAAGGCGGCTTCCAGTGCGACGCGATAGGCGCCGATGCTCAGCCGGCTGTAATGCGGGGCCATGCAGATCGCCGTACAGCACTGCACGCCTGCCGCCACCATCTGCACTAGCGCCTCTCGGATGGTAGGCCGCCAGTGCCGCATTCCCACGTAGACGGGCAGCTGCACCTGATCGGACAGCCGGGTAGCCGTGCGCTGCGTGATCTCCAGAAGCGGTGAGCGCCCGCCGATGAGCGCGTAGCGCCGGGTTACCTCTTCGAGCAGGTGTGGAGGGGTCGGGCGACCCTGGCGAATATCGGCAAGGTAGTCAGGGATATCACCCAACGAGTCAGGTCCCCCGTAGGCCAGCAGCAGGATCCCTTCACTCATGCCGACTCCGGTTGGCGCCAGACCGCTCTGCCGACAAAAAACGGTCCCAGCCGCTCCAGATACTGCGACGTCTGCCTGGTCTGGCGCATGCGCTGAACGAGGGATGACAATGGGTAGAGGGCCGGACCGAGCAGCCCGATGACGAAATCATTGTCATTCCTGTCCATTCCGTGACAGGCCAGCCGGATGTCGGTACTATGGCCGGCTCGGCCATAGGCATGGCCGACTCCGCCATGCTCCATGAGGATCACCCGCTGATCAGCGGCAGGAAGCTGCTCGAAAGCGCCCTTGCGTCGCAGCGGGTACCAGATTGCCCAGGGCATTGCCGGGTCGCAGAGCTTCTGACGCGGCCGGTGTATGAGTGCGTCCGCTAGGTCGCGTTCGTTCCCGAGTGCATAGGTGCGACCCAACATGGTGTACTCTGGTTTGGACACCAGATTGCTGAACGGCGGCTGGCGCAGAAAGGCTCGCAACTCATCGACAAAGAAGTCCGCTTCCTCATGGAACGTCAGCAACCCGACCCCAAACGCATCATGGATATCCTCATACAGGACTCCGGGGAACCTCACCGCCGCCAGCGCCCGCACCAGAGGGGGTGTCTCTGCAGCGCCGAAAGCCAGGAACTGCATGAAAAGGCGGCGATCGAGATAGGTCGGCTCTGCGCCAGCCATCTGGCTGCGCTCGCGAATATCAGGCGCCGTGCTGAGATCAGCGTTCACTGGCAGATACCATCGTGGGCTGAAGCGAGAGAGGTTCATAGCCGCAGAACGGCTCTTCACCGAGGTAATCGGCAACCATACCATACGCGCGCGCCCGGCAACCGCCGCACACCCGCTTGAATTCGCACAGGCCGCACTTGCCGCCCAACAGGCTGGGGTCGCGAAGTTCGGCGAAGAGCGAGGAACCCTCCCAGATCGCCTGGAACGGCTGTCGACGGATGTCGCCTGCCGGCACGGGCAGATAGCCGCAAGGGAAAACCTCGCCGCGGTGGCTGATGAAGCAGACGCCGGTGCCCGCAAGGCAGCCTTTGGTCATGGCATTCATTGCCTGGCGATCGGTTTCGTTCCGATCCTGCGCGCCACCTCCGTACGTACCCGGATGGCCGCCACCCTGGGACATTCCAGCGTGCTGCTGGCGGTGATGACTGGCAGGCCGCTCGCGCGCGATGCCCCGGCGTCGCTCCTCGGCCTGACGCTGGCGCACGACACGAAAGTAGTGAGGCGCACATGTGGCCTTCAACTCGATGCCGCCAGCCATTTCTGCATCGTACAGCCAGTTCAGCACCTCCTCGTACTCGCCTGGGGTGATCTGTTGGTCGTCCGCGATCTCCACACCGCAGCCGACCGGTACAAGGAGAAAGAGGTGCAGCGCCTGAGCGCCCAGGGCCTTGGCCATGGCGAGAGCTTCAGGCAGCTGATGAACGTTATGTCTAGCCACGGTGGTATTGATCTGATAGGGCACACCCACCTCGCGCAGGTGCGCAATCCCGGAGAGCGCCTTGTCAAATGCGTCACGCCCGCGAAAGAGGTCGTGCGTGGCCGCATCCGCGCCATCGAAGCTGATGCTCACCCGGCGGACACCGCTGGCTTTGATTCGGCGCGCAATCGCTCCGTCGATCAGCGTGCCGTTGGTCGCCAACGCCACGATCAGTCCGGCGTCACTGGCGCGTTGCGCGATATCGAAAATGTCAGTTCGAAAAAGCGGTTCGCCCCCGGAGAGCACGAATATCGGGCGAGCGAACGTCGCGATCTGATCCACCAACTGGAATGCCTCGGACGTACGTAGATCCTGTGGCAGAAGCTGATCGCTGACAGTGATGCGGCGACAGTGGATGCAAGCCAGGTTGCAGCCTGCGGTCGTTTCCCAGAAGATCAACCGCGGCGGTGGGTAGGGATGTCCAATCATCTATGACTGCTCGAAGATGGGGTAGTTGCGTCGAGTGCGCGTGTCTCGGCCTGCTGGAAGCCGTCGATGGTCGCCAACAGCATGGCGTCCATGAAGGCAGCGATGCGGTCGTAGAGACGCCAGGTGTCAGCATCAGGTGTGCCGCCCAGCGCGCCGGCCTGATGTACAGCATGATCGATCGAGCGACGTACGAGCAGAAAGGCGCGCAGTGTCTCGATCATGGAGAGACCAGCTCGTCTGCTGGCTTCACCGTAGGCTGCTGCCAAACGCTGTCCTTCC
>CAYRFV010000228.1:0-9441 GCA_964423545.1 uncultured Anaerolineales bacterium
ATGGCGCAGCTCAACCTGCGGAAATCGCTGCTGGGGCTGATTCTTGTCTACCTGACATGGTCTCCGTTTTCGATCCTGGTCTTGCGCGACTATTTCCTGACTTTGCCCCTGGAATTAGCCGATGCCGCTCACATTGACGGCTGCTCAGAATACGGCGTCTTCTGGCGCGTTTTCCTGCCTTTGGCGGCGCCAGCGCTGGTCACGGTTGCCATCTTCTTCTTCCTGTGGTCTTGGAACAACTTCATCTGGCCGCTGGTCCTCATCCAGGATCGGGAGTGGTATACCATACAGATGGGCGTCTACCAGTACAGGGATCAGTACGAGACCGATTTTTCGAAGCAGATTGCCGCCTTGTCTATTGCTATCTGGCCTCCGCTGCTTTTCTATGTCGCTTTCAGGAAGCAGATCCAGAAGGGGCTGACGGCCGGCGCGCTCAAAATGTAGCCATCATACAGGGGGGTTGATCACATGACTGTTCGTATCACCGATGTCTCTGCCAGGGAGATCTTTGCTCAACGTGGCGTGCTGTCGCTACAGACGACGGTCACCACCGACAACGGCGCGCGCGGCGTCTCCACGCCGGAATCAGGCGTGTCAACCGGCAAATACGAGGCGCGTTTCTTGCTGGATAACGACGAGCGATACGGTGGCCTGGGCGTCCGGAAGGCCGCGGAGTCGGTCAACACGCTCATTGCCCCGGCGCTGCGGGGGCTGGATGTGAGCGATCAGATGGCGATTGACGAGACGATGATCAGCCTCGATGGCGCGCCAGGTAAGAACCGGCTGGGCGCAAACGCCATCGTCGGTGTGTCGCTGGCGTCATTGAAGGCGGCGGCAGCCAGTTGCGGACTGCCGCTCTATCGCTACATCGGCGGGGCCAACGCCTGCACGCTGCCGGTGCCCTTGCCCGGTTTTGGCACCGGCGGCCGCTATCGCGACCCCGGCGCGGCGCGCTGGTTCAAGCCCAGCTACCAATTTGCCCCCTTTGGGGCCGGCAGCTACTCGCAGGCGCTGCATGTCGGTTGGCGCTGCATCGAAGAAACAAAAAAGCTGTTGAAGCAGCGTTATCCTGATACCTATTTCCCGCAGTATTACGCGCAAGGCCTGGCAGGCGTCATTCAGAATGACGCCGAACTGCTCGATGCGATGAGCGAGAGCATCGCCCGGCTGGGCTATCAGGGGCAGGTAGGCATCTACTTCGATTGCGCTGCGCAGTGCTACTACGAGCCGGATACAGATCGTTACGTAGGGCTGTTCTCCGCCGGCGAAAAGACGCGCGATGATATCATCAAGCTTTTGCAGCAGTGGATTGCCCGCTATCCCATCATGTCGCTCGAGGATCCGTTGCACGAGGAGGATATCGAAGGTCACGCGCTGGCGACGCGGGAGCTAGGGATCGAAGTGGTGGGCGACGATCTGTTCACGACGAATATCGAGCGGCTGCGCCAGGGCATCGCTCTCGGCGCATGCAACTCAATGGTGCTCAAGATATCGCAGGTCGGAACGGTCAGCGAGGCCTTGGCTGCTTGCCGGTTAGCGCTCAGCAGCGGCTACAATGTGCATCCCTGCGGTAGCCGCGGAGATAAGGACTCGATCGGCGCCTTTGCCGTTGGACTCAACGCAGGTCAGGTGCGCGCCGAGGGGTTCAACCAGCTCGTAGCCATCGAAGAGCACCTCGGCAAGAACGCTGTGTGGCCCGGAAAAGCTGCGTTCAAGGGCTGGCGTAACCGTGAACGGTAGGCTACGTTTCGGGGATGGCATCGGACAGCGCCGCCAGTTGTTCGCCCGGCCTTCAGAGGCATCAGACAATAGAGGGAGAAGATGAACGGCTACAACGGACGCATCCTGCGCGTCAACCTGACCACCGGCGCGCACACCGTCGAGACGCCGCCGGCGAGCTTCTATCGCCGCTACGCCGGCGGCCGCAACTTCGGCGCATACTACCTGCTCAACGAGGTGCCGACAGGCGCCGATCCGCTCGGGCCAGACAATAAGCTGATCTTCGCGGTCAGCATGTTGACCGGTGCGACCTTCTCCGGGCAGTCGCGCGCCAGCGTCGTGGGTAAGTCGCCCCTCACCGGCGGCTGGGGCGAGGCGGAAGCCGGCGGCTTCTGGCCGGCCGAGTTCAAGGCCGCGGGCTATGACGCGCTGATCATCGAGGGCGCGGCAGCCGAGCCATGCTATCTGTGGATCCACGACGGCGAGGTCGAGCTGCGGCCGGCGGGCCACATTTGGGGCAAGGAAACGAAGGAGTCCGAGGAAATCCTGCAAGCTGAGGTGGGCGATCCGAAGGCACGCGTCGCGCAGATCGGGATCGCGGGCGAAAACCAGGTGCGCTTCGCCTGCATCGTCAACGACCTCTCCCACTTCTACGGCCGCACCGGCCTGGGCGCGGTGATGGGCGCCAAGCGGCTGCGTGCGATCATCGTGCGCGGCACGCGCAAGCCAGAGCTCGCCGATCCGAAGGCCGCACGCGATCTGACACTGAAGTTCAACAAGGCGATCCCCACCCATCCCGCGCTGCCGATCCATCAGGCGTTAGGGACGGCCAAGGGCGTGTTGCCACTGGATGCGGCCGGCATGTTGCCCACGCGCAACTTCCGCGGGGGCAGCTTTGCGGGTGCAGCCGAGATTTCCGGAGAGCGGATGCGCGATACGATCCTGCAGCGAAACGACACATGCTACTCCTGCGCCACGCGCTGCAAGCGCGTGGTCGCCTACGATGGCCCGGAGTTTCGCATCGAGCCAGAGTACGGCGGCCCAGAGTACGAGACGATCGGCTCCTTCGGCTCCGGTTGTCTGATTGACGATATCAAGGTGGTGGCGAAGGCCAACGAGCTGTGCAACAAGTACGGCATGGACACCATCTCGCTGGCGCTGACGATCGCCTGCGCCATGGAGTGCTTCGAGCACGGGCTGCTGACGCCCGACGACACAGACGGCCTCGACCTGCGCTTCGGCAACCGGGCGGCGCTGCTGGTCTGCGTCGAGAAGGCCGCACGGCGCGAAGGGTTCGGCGACCGCCTGGCCGAAGGCTCGCGGCGGCTGGCCGATCGCATCGGCGGCGACGCGCGGCAATTCGCCATGCAGATCAAGGGCCAGGAGCTGCCCGCGCACGAGCCGCGCGGCAAGTGGGGCGTCGCGCTTGGCTATGCGCTCTCGCCCACCGGCGCCGACCACCTGAACGCAGCGCACGATCCCGGGTTCGCGGTGGACGCCGACCCGAAGACGAGCTGGATCAGCCTGGACGACATCCGGTCGCTCGGCATCGTGGAGCCGGTCCCGCAGCTCTCCCTCGGCCCCGACAAGGTGCGGCTGTTCACCCGGCTCCAGGACGTGTGGAGCCTGATCAACGTCATCGACTTCTGCCTGTTCGACATGGTGCCCGAATTCTCGATCTACCAGTTGGACGATATCATGCAGGCCGTGCGCGTGGTCACGGGCTGGAACACCAGCCTGACGGAGCTGCTGCTGTGGGGTGAGCGCGGACTCAACCTGGCGCGCGCATTCAATGTGCGCGAGGGGCTGACCGCGGCCGATGACACCTTGCCCGACCGCCTCTTCCAGCCGCTGGAATCGGGCGCGTTCGCGGGCGTAGCGATCCCGCGCGCCGAATTCCACGAGGCGGTGGCGCTCTACTACGCGATGCGCGGCTGGGACAGCGACGGCCGGCCGACGGCGGCACGATTGCATCTTCTTGACCTGGGCTGGGTGATCCCGCTCCTGCATGCAGATCACGATTGAGCTGGTCGGCTTTTTGTCTCAAACGCGCCAGGCGCAGGAGCTACGCGCTGGCCTCATCGAACTGCCCGAAGACGCTACTTTGGGAGACGCGCTGGCCGTCGTGGGGGTCGCTCCCGATATGCCGCTGATGGCAACCCTCAACGGCGCACGCAGCGATGTCAGCCAGCCGCTGCGCGACGGCGACGTGGTGCGCCTCATCCCGCCCATCGGCGGGGGATAACACATGAACATCGTCTTCATCACCGACGACCAGCACCGCTGGGACGTCTACGACACATTGCGGACACGATTGATGCGTTCACGGCCCGGCGGGCCTGCCGGCCCGGCGGGCCTGCCGTTGGTTGGAGGAGCATCACCGCCGGGCCGCGCCCCTTTTCCTGCATGTCTCGTGCGGTGCTGGACAAAGACAGCGAACTGGGGCTGCCTGAGACGACAACTGCTCGAGCCTCTCAGCCGGCGGGTGACGCCGGACACGGCAGCGCACGTATGGGCTGACAAAGGGCTGCGTCGGACGGTGATTCGGTGAAAGCGTTGGCGATGCGCCAGGGCTCACCACAGTGGCACAGCGGACGCAACAGCAGAGACGAAAGACGCCGCTGCGCGATCTACGTCTTTGCAGCGAACTGCGGCGCCACGCCTTTTCGATGGAGATCAACATGAAAATCGAGAGCATCCAAACCGGCATCCTGCGCGTGCCGCTGTGTAGCCAGCGCTTCTACTCGTCGCAGTGCGCGTTCCCGGAGCGCAAAAGCTTGCTGGTGAAGATCACGACCGATGACGGCCTGATCGGCTGGGGCGAGGGCGGGCAGTACGGGCCGGCCGAGCCGGTGGCCGCGTGCATCAACGCAGTGCTGGCGCCGCAGCTCATCGGCCGCGACCCGTGCGCGCCGGTGCGCATTTGGGAGGAGCTTTACGCGTCCACGCGCGACTTCGGGCAGAAGGGCGCATACATCGAAGCACAAAGCGCCATCGACATCGCCCTGTGGGACATCCTGGGGCAGGCGCTCGGCCAGCCGATCCACCGCTTGCTCGGCGGCGCGTTCCGTGACAGCGTGCCGGCCTACGCCACCGGCTTCTACTACACGGGGGAGGACTACCTGAACCACCGCGCTGACATGGCACGGCTGACCGCCGAGGCGCAGGCCTACGTTGAGACCGGCTTCGACATGCTCAAGATCAAAGTCGGGCTGTTGACCGTTGAGGCCGACCTGGAGCGGGTGGCCGCGATTCGAGAGATCATCGGCCCGCAGACGCGGCTGTTGGTGGACTGCAACCACGCCTACAACGTCGTCACCGCCATCCAGATCGGCCGCGAGCTGGAGAAGCTGGGGGTGCGTTGGCTGGAAGAGCCGGTGACGCCCGAAGATCGCGACGGCTATCGCCACGCACGTGCGGCGCTCAACATCCCCATCGCGGGCGGCGAGTGTGAGTACACGCGCTACGGCTTCCGCGATTTCCTGAGCGCCGGCTGCGTGGACATCGCGCAGCCCGACCTGTGCGTCGCGGGCGGCTTCTCGGAGCTGCTCAAGATCCACGCACTCGCCTCAAGCCTGGGCGTCTGGCTGATCCCGCACGTTTGGGGATCAGGCATCGCTCTCGCCGCGGCCCTCCACTTCCTGGCGTTCTTGCCGCCCTTCCCCCACACTGCCAACCCGATCGCCCTTCAGAACGAGCCGGTCGTTGAGTTTGACCGCAGTCCTAACCCCCTTCGGGACGATCTTCTGACCGACCCGATTCACCTCGTGGATGGACGTGTGCCAGTGCCGCAAGGTCCAGGGCTGGGCATATGCGTTGATGAGGCTGCGCTGCGAAAGTACTGCCCTGATCCTTTCTGAGTACAGACTTGTATGGAGCACTGCGGCCACGCCCCGGTATACCTGACGGCTGCCGGTCAAGGCGGCCTGACGACTTGCCCTTGGCTCGCGATGTGCTCCTCAGGACCGTCACAACCGCACCTCCCTTGGAAGGAGTTTTTCGCGTGGCCTACCTGCACCAGCCTGACTTCTCTCGTTTTCGCATCGCCGTCACCTGCCAGGGCGAGCCGGATTTCGTGCCCTTCGCCGATATCAGCGTGTACGCGGGCCACAAGATGCAGTTGCTTGGGCATGCCGCATGCACCCTGGAAGACGAAGTCGAGTTCGCCCGCCGCATCGGCTACGACTTCATCCCGTTCAGCATCGGCTTTCACCAGACCCCCTCGCTGCTCGACGCCATGACTGAGAGACGCCATGCTGCGGAAGACGCCGCGACATCTGGGGGCCCCGATGAGGGCGAGGCTGTGGCGCGGCGTTGGGCGGCAGGAAAGTCCAGCGCCATCGCCACCGATGCCGACTTTGCCGCCTTTTCCTGGCCCGATCCGGACACCCTCGACTACTCCTTCCTTGCCGAGGCCGATCGGAAGCTGCCGGCCAACATGAAGGTCATCTGCTCGATCGGCAAGGTGTTCAATCCGGTCTGGTGGCTGACAGGCTTCGAGACGTTCGCCATGCTCCTCAGGGATAATCCGGCCCTGATTGAGCAGCTGTTCGAGAAAGTGGGCGGGTTCCAACTTCGGGTGCTGGAACGCTGCCTGGCGCATCGCTGCGTGGGCGCAGTATGGCATGCGGACGACGTTGCGTTCAACACTGGCCTGGTCGTCGCCCCGCGCGTCTTGCGGCGTTACGCCTTCCCATGGTTCAGGCGACTGGTCGAGTTGGCGCACCAAGCTGGCGTCGTGATGATCTATCACAGCGACGGCCAGCTCGACATGATCATCGAGGACATCATTGACCTGGGGTTCGACGGGCTGAATCCTGTGGACCCGATGTGCATGGACATCGTGGCGCTGAAGCAGCGCGTCCGTGGCCGGCTGGGACTGCTCGGCAACATCGATCTGCGCCACACGCTGACGCTGGGCTCGCCCGAGGAAGTGGAGGGCGAGGTCAAGGCGAGGATCGAGGCGTTGGCGCCCGGCGGGGGTTACTGCCTCTCGTCGGCGAACTCCATCCCGGACTACGTGCCGCTCAGGAACTACCTGGCGATGCGCGACGCTTGGGTGAAGTATCGGCGTTAAGCCTGCTTCTTTTCGCCGGCTGCAGACCGTCCTCTCCAGAACGCACCGGCGGTCGAACTCGGCCGCAGCCTCGATCTTCCGCACGATAGGCCCTTGGTCGAGCCAACCCGACTTGGGGAGAGGCGCGTGCTGGCGCTGCAAGGCACAGGGCCGGGCAGATGCCTGGCCCTGTCCGCTCTGCACCGGTGCGCAGCCGCGCGTGGACCGCCCTCACTCTCATGCCCCGGCGATCAGTCGCCAGAGCTGGGCCACGACAAAAGTGACGGTGAAGCCGATCGCGAGGGGAAGCAGCACGGCGACCGCCGTCCACTTCGTGCTGCCGGTCTCCTTGCGGATCGTAGCGATCGTCGTGCTGCACGGGTTGTGCATCAAGCTGAACAGCATCAGATTGACGGCCGTGAGCAGCGTCCAACCGCCCGCCTGCAGCACCCGGAGCACATCCCCCTGCGACTCCAGCTCGAACATCACGCCGGTCCCGGCGCCGACGCCGGTCATGCCCGTCACGAGCACAGTCAGCATCAGCACGGTGGGAATGACGATCTCGTTGGCCGGGATGGCGAAGAGATAGGCGACCAGGATCACGCCGTTGAGTCCGATGAGCAGGCCGAGCGGATCCAGGAAGTTGACAAGGTGCTCAGCGATGCTCACGCCGCCGATGGAGAGGTTGGCAGAGAGCCAGATGATGGCGCCGGCGGGCGCCGCATACTTGATGGCCCGCCACAGCACGACCAAGGTGCGGTCGATCAGCGAGGTGTAGATGGTCTGCCAGATGCGCGGGGGACGATACGGGGGGAGCTCCAGGTGAAAGGTCGAGACTTCGCCCCGCAGCCCCGTTCGCGAAAGCCCCCAGGAGACCGCGAACACCAGGAGGACCCCCAACAGCGCGATCGCCAACACACCCAGGGCCGAAACGACGCCCGCTAGATGCGCCGGCGCCAGCGCGCCGATGAAGATGCTGGATATCAGGATCTGCGTCGGCCACCGCCCGTTGCATAGGGAGAAGTTGTTGGTGATGATCGCGAGCAGGCGCTCGCGCGGGCTATCGATGATGCGCGTGGCCACCACGCCCGCCGCGTTGCAGCCGAAGCCCATCGACATGGTCAGCGCCTGCTTGCCGTGCGCGCCTGCGCGGCGAAAGGCATTGTCCAGGTTGAACGCCACCCGCGGCAGATAGCCAAAATCCTCCAGCAGCGTGAAGAGGGGAAAGAAGATCGCCATAGGCGGCAGCATCACGCTGACGACCCATGCTGTCGCCAGGTATACGCCGTCGATCAAGAAACCGCTCAGCCACCAGGGCAGGCCGATGGCGGACGCCACGGACTTCAGGAAGGGGTACACCGTATCCAGCAGCAGCTGCGCCAGCATGGCGGATGGCACGTTGGCGCCAGTGATCGTGAGCCAGAAGACAGCAGCCAGCAATGCTAACATGAGTGGGAAACCCCAGCGCCGGCTGGTGAGGATGCGATCGAGCGTGCGATCGAGATCAAAGCGCGGCGGCTTGTCGGGTTGCGTCACAGCACGATCGGCGATCTGCGCGGCCTCGGTGTAGAGAGCCTCCATCAAGTTCTCGTGGAACGCGCCGCCGACCTGCCAGCGCAGCGTCTCGCTCGCCTTCAGGAGTTCGTCGACCGTTGCGGAAGTTGTGCTCATCGTGCGACCTCCAATGGATCTGGACTGCTCGAGGCGCCAGACCCCGATCCAGCCACTGATGGGGCCGGCAGGGCAGACCCGCTGGCCAGTTCTGCGGCGCTCCGTTCGGTCCGCGCGGCCGGCTCAGCCAGTTCGGCCAGTTCGCCGGTGCGCAGCGCTTCAGCCATGCGCTCGTCGCCATCGAGCAGCCGGAGTGCGACCCAGCGGGCGTTGGGTAGGCCCGGAAAGGCCGCGGCCAGTTTCTCGGCAAGCGCGGTCACGGCGCGCTTCAGCGCAGGGGGCTCGTTCTGAAGCCGGTAGGGGCGGCAGATGACTTGGCGCGTCGCCACCTCATCGATCATCTGCAAGAGCAGCGGCAACCCCTCGCCCTGCCGCGCTGCGGTCGGGACGACCGGAACACCGAGATCGCGCGCCAGTCTCCGCTCATCCACCCCCAGGCCATGTCGCCTTGCCTCGTCCACCAGGTTGAGGCACACCACCGCGCGTTCGGTGATCTCCAGCACTTGCAGCACCAGGTTCAGATTCCGCTCCAGGCGTGTCGCATCCACGACCACCACGGTGACATCCGGCCGGCCGAAGAGGATGAAGTTGCGTGCAATCTCCTCATCGAGGCTGGTGGAGAGGAGCGAGTAGGTCCCTGGCAGATCCACGATCTTGTAGCGCCGGCTTGCGTACTCGAAGCCGCCTTCGGCTCGGCCGACGGTCTTGCCCGGCCAGTTGCCCGTGTGTTGGCGCAGCCCAGTCAGAGCATTGAAGACCGTGCTCTTGCCAACGTTCGGATTGCCCGCCAGCGCCACCACAAAGTCGATGTTCGTCATGTCAATGCCGAGCTTGCGCAACCCCGCCATATTGGCAGCGGAGCACGATGCGCAGCCGGCGGCAATCGTGGGCGGAGGATCGATTCGCACACTTCCCGTCATACCGGCGCCTCCTCGACACGCTCGATCTGAATATGGTCGGCCTGATCGCGGCGCAGCGCGATCAGCGCGCCGCGC
>CAYRFV010000229.1:0-9405 GCA_964423545.1 uncultured Anaerolineales bacterium
GTGTTGCAGATGCCCGCCAGCCGCACGCGCACCAACCCCTCGCCCGGCTCCGGCAGGGGCTCGGGGTAACTGGGGTCATAGCGCAACCCGTGATCGCAAAGGAGCGCGCGCATGAATCGTCTCACCGGGACAGAAAACGGAGGAAGTCGGACGAGTCATGCGGCCCGCCGTCCATCCTCCGTCAAGACCATCAACTACACCTTCGCCAACTCAGGCTGCGTCTGCGTCTGCGACGGCTTCCTGGTGCCCAAGAGATCACGCTCCTCCCAGGCAACGAGGATCGGCACCGCATTGAAGATCGATGAGTACGTGCCACTGATCAGACCGAAGAACATCACCGCCACAAACTGGCGAATGGTTGTGCCACCAAAAAGCAGCAATGCGCCCATCATGAACAGGGCGTTGAGTTGGGTCGCCAGCGACCGATGCAGCGTCTCAAGCAAGCTGCGGTCAGCGATCAAGCCGAACGCCTCCCCGCGGTACTTGCCGCTGTTCTCCCGGATGCGATCGAAGACCACGATGGTGTCTTGAACCGAAAAACTGATCACGGTCAGCAGAGCGGTCAGCAACAGAGCGTCCGCCTCCCAGCCGAGCAGCAGGCTGAAGATGCTGAAGATGCCGAGGGTGACCAGAATGTCGTGAAACATGGCGATGATGGCGGAGACGCCGTACCTGAGCGGGTGCGGCACCTTGCGGAACGCCACAACCAGGAAGATCATGATCGCGATCGACGCGGCGAAGACGGCAATGACGGCGGCCTGGGTCACTTCCGTCCCGATCGCAGGCCCCACGAGCGCGAACTGCGACTCAGTGACGTTGTCGCCGAACCTGGCTTTGATGGCCTGCATCAGCGACAGCTTCTGATCTTCCTCGACCGGCTTCAAACGCACCTGCGCGACACTGCCGTCACCGACGGTGGTCACGGCCGTGTCATTCAGCCCGGCATCCACGAACACCTGGCGCAGGTCGGCGGGCTGAACCACCTGCGCAAAGCTGAGCTCCCAGATTGCGCCGCCCGTGAAATCGATAGCCACCCTGAAAGGTCTGCCTGTTGTGACCGTGGAGTAGATCATGGCCAGCAGGCCGGGCGTAATGATCAGCAGTGAAATCAGGAAGTACCACTTCCGATGCTCTACGATGCGATACATGTTGCTCTCCCTCCCTAGAACCCTAGCACCCAACGCTTCTCGCGCAAGGCCTCACTGCGTTCACCTGAGAAGATCGCCCGTAGGAACGTGCGCGTGACAATCACTGCTGTGAACATGCTGATCAGGACACCGATTGCCAGGGTAATGGCGAAGCCCAACACCGCCTGTGCGCCAAAAGTGCGACCGAACATGATCAGGATGGCGCAGGTGATCAGGGTGGAGACGTTCGAGTCGAAAATCGAGGTCCAGGCACGGCTGAAACCCGCCTCAACCGCCGTCCGCAGGGGTCGCCCCCAGCGCAGCTCTTCTTTCATACGTTCGAAGATCAGAATGTTGGCGTCGACAGCCATACCGGTCGAGAGCAGGAAGCCGGTGATGCCCGGCAACGTCAGCGTCACCGGGATCAACTTGTAGACGGCCAGGTTCAGCAAGGCGTAAATCACCAGGGCCAGAGCAGCCATCGCGCCAGGCAGTCGATAGTAGATAACCATGAAGAGCAGCACGGTTGCAAGGCCGATCAATCCGGCTATGATGCTCTTCTGCACCGAGTCGGCGCCCAACGTCGCGCCGATGGTGCGGCGGTTCACGACGTCGAGCGGCACCGGCAACGCGCCGTAGCGCATCTGCACCGCGAGACTCTCCGCTTCATCGCGCGTGAATCGCCCCGTGATCTCGCCTCGACCGTCCGGGATCGCCGACTGGATGCGAGGGGCCGACAGCACCACGTTATCGAGAACAATCGCCAGGATGTCGCCGACATGCGCCTGCGTATAGGCGCCGAAGATCTTGCCTCCCTCGTCGGTCAGCTCGAAGCTGATTGCCGGTGCACCGTACTGGTCAAGCGAGACGTTGGCATTCTTCAGCTCACGACCGGTCATGACCGTTTTGAACACCGTGTCTGCATACGGCAGCGGTGTCTTGCTTAGTTCTTCCCTGGTTGGGACGCGCTCATTGTTGCTCGTACGCACATACGACCCTTGCTCGATATTCGCGAAGGGGGAGTTGACGGAGGGGCCAATCTCCACGAATTCCAACTGGCCGGTGTTTCTCAAGGTCTGCACGGCCTGGTCGGGGTTGTCGACGCCCGGCAGCTCGACGATGATGCGATTCTCGCCCTGGAGCTGCACCAACGGTTCGGTGACGCCGAGACCGTTGACGCGGCGATCCACAATGGCCTTAGCGGCCTCCATGTCTTCGGCGGTCACACGCTGCCCGGCCGTTGGCTTGGCCTGCAGCAGGACCTGAGTGCCGCCGCGCAGATCGAGACCCTGTTTGAACTCCAGGCTACGGTATTCGGGTGGCTGCTGCCAGATCAACAGATTCTTGACTGCTGTAGGATGCTCGGCCGACGCCACGATATAGAGCGCAACGAGCGCCAGCAGCACGATGAGAATCAAGACGATAGTATTGCGATTCCGCATGCGGTCCTCTCCCCCTCTTCGCAATTGGGGCATTCACGACTCAGAAATCCGAAGGGCAAACGAAACAATTATACCGCCGCAGATAGGGGCTGTCAAAAAGAGCGGCCTATCGTGGCATGCCTTCCCTTTCGTCGAGAAACCCGAGGGCCCGCTGCAGCACTTGATCCGGCGTCAGCGCATCGGTGGAGATGAACAGATCGCAATGCTGGCGTGCGTGGCGCAGACGATGGCGTTCCTCGTCAATCAACCAGGCGGGCAGGTCGGGGTCCTTCCGACGGAGACAGATCGTCTCGAAGCCGGCATCGAGACAGATCAGCAGATCGGGATCGGTGATGCGCCGCCACATGTCGGGCACATAGGAATGCTCTTGCAGCACCTGTCGGGCATTCCAGCCGTGTAGTTGCAGCCCACGCACCAGCGTCGATTTGCCGGAAGCACATACACCGACGACGGCGATCAGGGGCGCGTCCATCGCTTCAGATGGGAGGCACGGGGAAGGAGACGGTCATGCGGCGAACCTCCGGTCCGTCATCGGATTGACGCTCGACCACCTGAACCACCACGACCGTCACATCATCGCTGGGGCGGCCCTCGTCAGCCGCCAACGCGGCGGCAAGCAGCCCGTCGGCCAATCGCTCTGCCGGACAGGCGGGCTGACACCCCAGCCGCTGCATGGATTGGAGCGCGTCGAGCCTGCAGTTCCGGCGTTCGCCCGCGTGCAGCACACCATCGGTGAAGGCGACCGCAGTGAGTGCGGCGGCGAGCGGTAGCTCAACAATGACGGGGCGCGTGCGTTCTCGAATGCCCACCGTCTCCGAGGGGTCGTCCAGCGCACGCCAGGCGCCGCCCTCGTTGAGCAGCACCGGGCACTGACTGTTGCGGGAGATGACAAGCGTGTGTGTTTCGAGGTCCACGGAGAGGATGGTCAATTCGGCCGACACCTGGCCGCGGCGTTGCGTGCGCAGGTAGTCGTGCGCCGCGCGAGCCACTGCGCCGTCGCGCACCCCTTCAGCGAGCAAGCTCATTGCCTTTCGAACGGCAATGTTGCTGATCGCCTTGGCGCTCTGGCCACTCCGTTGGCCATCCGCCATCACTACCGACAATCCACCGCGCGGACGTTCGATCACCTCGACGGAGTCGCCGCTCTCGCGCACCGCGTACTTGGCCGCCTTGGCCACTGCCACTTCGACGTTCAGCACGGAGCCCCGCCCACCATCGCCCGGATGCGCTCAGCCAGCCAGACTCGCGCATCCTCCAGGGTGGTCACCTCGCCCACCGCCTGCGCCTCCCGCAGATCATCCAGCAGCTTGCCGACTTCTGGCCCGGGCTTCAACCCATACTCACTCATTAACTGATGTCCGTTCATCAACGGCGGTGGCGTCACCTGCTCCGATCGAGCGCGGAAATAAGCCTCCAGAAGCAGCGCGGTCGCTGCCAATCGGCGCCGCCAGCTCTCTGCGTCGGGCTGAGCGGCACGCGTCGCCATGCTATCGGCCAGGCTGAGGAGAGCGCAGTCTGGGCCTGAGTCGCCCAGGTCGTGATAGAAGCGGTAAATCGCGCGGCGGCTGGGCGGATCCTCTTGCGCCAACAACGTCGGCCGCATGTGCTTTTCGACCAGCCGCGTCAGGTAGACGATCTCATCGCTCGCCAGCTTCAGCCGGCGTCCGCGATGGCTGACGAGCACCGCGCCCCACTGATCATGCTCGTAGAATCGTGTCCGGCCGTCCTCGTCGGCCGAGCGCATAGCAGGCTTGCCCCAGTCGTGGGCCAGCGCAGCCCAGACGAGCCAGTCACGACGCAGGCGGCCGGCTGCCAGCGGCTGCACAAGGTGAGTCCGCAGGTCGTCTGCGTAGGGCGCCAGCAACTCATCCAGGTCCGCCCATTGACTCCTGCCGGCAATCACCGTGGCATCATCGACAACCGCTTGTGGCAGGCGATAGACCTCCGGCCAGAGTAAGGCATAGAGGCCCTCCAGATGGGCCAGCACCGCGCGGGTATGGTCGAAAACATCCTGGTAGTGGGGCGGCGACTGAACCACTCCGATCAGGGAGGCCACCTCCGGCAGCACCGCCGACAGCAAATCGAGGCTGGCCAGCATCCGCAAATGCTGCCAGGCTCCAGGCTGTGTGACGATCCGCATCAGTTCGTCCCGCACACGCTCGCCCGAGACGGCGGCCAAGAGCGCCGCGTCCCGGCGAATCAGGTTGTAGGTGGCGTGCTCAATGACGAAACCGAGCTCCAGCGACTGCCGGACGCCGCGCAGCATACGCAGCGGATCATCGCGAAATGCGCCCTCTGTGACTGCCCGGATCAGCTTCCCGTCGATGTCGCTGCGACCGCTGAAGGGATCAATGATTTGCACCTCTGGCAGGTTGTAGGCGCCCGAGGCGGCGCACTGCGCCAGGTCAACGGCCATC
The DNA here is from genome assembly GCA_964423545.1 of uncultured Anaerolineales bacterium. Lineage (GTDB taxonomy): Bacteria > Chloroflexota > Anaerolineae > CG2-30-64-16 > CG2-30-64-16 > JALOOE01. The sequence goes on from CAYRFV010000229.1 coordinate 4,987, forward strand.
GCATTCACGGTGAAGTCGCGCAGGCTCAAGTCATCGGTGAGCTCCGGCGCGCGCAGCCGAGCGACATCGATCTCTAGCGGCTCGCCTGATGCCGCGCGCAGCACGGCACGGGCGACATCGCGTTCATCGTCCATGATGAAGGATACGCCATCGAAGGCGTTGGCCACGGCACGAGCGAGGCGAACGGCGTCCTCAGGCACAACGACATCAAGGTCATTCGTTGTTCGCCCAAGCAGCCGGTCGCGGACAAAACCGCCCACCAGCCAGGCCGGTTCGCCGCGCGCACAGATGAAGGAGAGTATCCGATCGATGGTGTTCATCGCAGGAACAAGACGACAACTCGGCGCATGGCGACCCACCTACGGTCGACCGCCGATGACCAGGATCCCGAATCGAAGGCGCTGGCGGCCATCATTCGGCTGCAGGCGGCATCTGTCGCACCAAGACCACAACGGGCTCTTCGCGCGGACGGGTGTGCTTAGCCGCGCGAAGAGCAGATTCAGGCGTCTGCCCCACGCCGGCAACACGGCCGCGCACCAGCGCCACCCAGCACCCCTGGTATGCGCTGAGGTCGAGCTCAGGACCCGGCTCGGAGAGAGGCTTCTCCGGCATAGACGCCTGCCATCGCATCTCGTGAAACGCTAAGCAAGACTGGAGCAAGCTCTGACCAGCGGCCTCCAGTCCCCAACCGGCTTCCTACAGTCGCTCCGCCACCATCTCAGCGATCTCTCCGGGATGGCGGGCCACACGCACATTAGCCGCCGTCAGCGCCGCGATCTTGTCGGCGGCCGTGCCCTTGCCGCCGCTGATAATCGCGCCGGCATGGCCCATACGCTTGCCGGGAGGCGCCGTCTGTCCCGCTATGAAAGCGGTCACTGGCTTCGTCATCCTCGCGGCGATGAATTCCGCCGCCTTCTCCTCATCGGCGCCGCCGATCTCGCCGATCATGACTACCTGGCGCGTCTCCGGGTCGCTCTCGAAAAGCTTCAACACATCCACAAAGCTAGCGCCGTTGATCGGATCTCCGCCGATACCGACCGCAGTCGACTGGCCGATGCCGCGCAGGGTGAGGGCATAAACTACCTCATACGTCAGCGTCCCGGATCGGCTGACAAGGCCGACGCGGCCGCGCGTGTGGATGTGGCCCGGCATGATGCCGACCTTGGCCTCGCCCGGCGTGATCAGACCGGGGCAGTTCGGCCCGATCAAGCGCGAGGTCGTCGTATCGAGGTAGGCCCGCACCTTCATCATGTCCAGCGCCGGGATTCCTTCAGTAATACAGACGATCAGCGGCACGCCGGCATCTGCCGCCTCGAGAATGGCATCCGGCGCGAACCTGGCTGGGACATAGATGATGCTGGTATTGGCGCCTGTCGCCGTGACCGCCTCATTGACCGTATCGAAGATCGGCACATTGCCCACCCCCCATGTGCCGCCTTTGCCCGGCGTTACGCCGGCGACAACCGGCGTGCCGTAGGCAATCATCTGTTCGGTGTGAAACGCACCCTCGCGTCCCGTTATGCCCTGAACGAGCAGGCGTGTGTCTTTGCTGACCAAAATGCTCATGCGTTGTCTCCCCTACGCGCCCTGGGCCGTAGCCGCCGCTGCAGACACTGCCTTCTGCGCTGCCTCTGCCAGCGTCTCAGCCGTCACCATCTTCGCTTCGGCCAGGATCGCTCGCCCCTCTTCAAAGTTGGTGCCGACCAGGCGGACCACCATCGGCACCCGTGTGGGCACCTGCTGGAGAGCCTTGAGAATGCCACGCGCTACCTCGTCGCAGCGGGTGATGCCACCGAAGATGTTGAGGAGCACTGCCTTCACATTCGAGTCAGACAGAATGATGCGCAACGCCGCCGCAACCTTGTCAGCCTGGGCGCCACCGCCCACGTCAAGGAAGTTGGCCGGAGCGCCGCCGTAGAACTTGATAATATCCATCGTCGCCATCGCCAGCCCCGCGCCGTTGACCATGCAGCCGATCTGACCATCGAGCTTGACGTAGCTGAGGTCACTGAGACGCGCCTCACGCTCCTCTACAGTCTCATCGTCCTCATCGCGCATCGCGGCCAGATCGGCATGCCGGAAGAGCGCGCTGTCATCCAGCACCATCTTGCCGTCAAGCGCTTTCAACGAGCCATCCCCCAACACGGCCAGCGGGTTGATCTCTGCCAGATTGGCATCGCAGCCCATGTAAGCGGCATAGAGACCCTGGCAGATCCTGGCAAACGGCGCAAACTGCTCCTTCGGCAGTCCAATGCTGATGGCGAGATCGCGCGCCTGGTACTCGCGCAGCCCCAGGAACGGGTCGATCGCCAAGGTAAAGATCTTCTCCGGGGTTGTGGCAGCCACCTCTTCGATGTCGACGCCGCCCTCGCTGGATGCCATCACCACCACGCGGCGTCGCGTCCGGTCGAGCACCATGCCCAGATAGAGCTCCTTGCGGATATCCGCAGCAGGATCGACCAGCACTTTTTTCACGGTCAAGCCCTTGATCTCCATGCCCAGGATTTGCCGCGCCACCACTTCCGCCTCGGCCGGCGTCTTCGCCAGCTTGATGCCGCCCGCCTTGCCGCGGCCGCCGACAAGCACCTGGGACTTGACCACGACGGCGCCGCCGGCGCGCTCGGCCAGCGCACGCGCCTCTGCCGGCGTCGTAGCTACATCGCCGTTCGGAACCAGCACCCCATACTGAGCGAAGATCCGCTTGGCCTGATACTCCTGGAGTTTCAACGCACGACCTCCTTCGATCAAGGACTGCACACATGAAAAAGCGCCACGAGACGTGGCGCACCGAACGGACGACCACCATGGAACAATACCGGAGGCATCGCCCGCCTCCGGACCAGGCGCGCTCCTGTCAAGCACCATGGATTATACCACCGCGGCGATGAGCAGCAAATTGCGGGATAGCATCGCCCGTTAAAGCGCCAGGCCGCCGGCTGCACTATCCCTTGAGCCTGGCCACCAGGTTGACGTACTCCTGCATCGCCTTCTCTGCCGGCATCCCACGCATCCTGGACCACGCGTCATATTTCGCCCGACCCACGAAGTCGGTGAAACCGGGTTTGGGGCCCGATACATTCCCCACCGTAGCCTGCTTGTAGAAAGCGTACAGCTTGAGCAGCGTCTGGTCGTCTGGACGTTTCGGCAGCTTCTGAACCTCTTGGGCGGCAGCCTCGAATTCCGCTTTCAAATCAGCCATGTGTCGTCTCTCCTCTGCCGGTCATTGCTGCGGCGGGAAAACCATGATCCGGTGCGCATCGCCGTCGGCAACGTAAATGCGGCCATCCGGCCCGACCGCGACCCCCGTTGGCAGCAGGAATGATTGGGCGTCGCTGCCATACTGGCCCAAAGCGAAACGCGGTGAACCGTCGGGACCGAAGGCCAGGACGCGGTAGTTCTCCGGATCGGTGGCGAGAAGGAGATTGCGCTGCGAGTCGTACGCCATCTGGGGTTTGTTGACCACAGAGTTGCCTGCCCACCCGAAGACCTGCCACAGCGCGCTGAACACGCCATTCGGATCGAACTTCTGAATGCGGCGATTCCACGCATCGGCCACGTACCAGTTGCCGGCGGCATCCTGCGCCAGGCCCGTCGGCTCATCGAACCGTCCCTCGACCACCCCGCCGCCGCCGAATTGGCTGGCAAACGAACCATCGGGATTGAACACCTGCACGCGCTTGTTGCCGGTGTCCATGGCGTAGAGCTTGCCGTCCTTGCCGACGACCACCTGGCGCGGACCGTAGAATGCGAACGGCTTGCCCAACTCACCGCCCGTGGATTCGAAGACGCCCCACATGTTGACGAACTTGCCCTCTTTGTCGAACTTCTGGATGCGGTGGTTCCAGGTGTCGGCGACATAGACATTGCCTTCCTGATCCACTGCGATGCCCCACGGCTCGTTGAACTGGCCGCGGCCATCGCCCTGGCAGCCTTCTCGCGTGTCGAGCTTGCACGTGCTGCCCCACTGGCGCAGCAAAGATCCGTCGGGGTTGAAGACCTGGATGCGGTTGTTGCCCGAATCCGCCACGTAGATCCTGCTCTGATTATCCACAGCCACCGCGCGCGGGAATGTGAACTGACCCGGGCCTTTGCCGGGTACGCCGGGCGTCCCGATTTGCTGCTGCGCCGATGCGATGCGGGGCGGATAGGGGTCCTTCACCTCGGCCGCAGCAGCCGAGACAGCCGGCGCGCCCCAATCCCACACCTGCGATGCGATATCTTTCCGTACGAACAGGCTGAAGCGATGGATCGGATCCCACTGCGCTGTCGGGGTGGCATAGCGCCGATGGATGAGCACGTCCCAGATTTGACCGCGCTGCTTGGGATCGCTCAGGATGTCACGAATGCGCTGCCACGACAGCCCCTTGTACGTCTCGCGCGGCCACCAGATCAGGCGGTAGGGGAACTCGTGGTACCGGT
>CAYRFV010000230.1:0-9393 GCA_964423545.1 uncultured Anaerolineales bacterium
GGCGGCCGCGTTCGAACGCGTCTACCGGAACCTGCCAGGCAAAGAAGGAGACGGGAATGAGGTGTGACGCCGGCCTGTTGCAGGCCTATCTGGACGATGCGTTGTCGCCGCAGGAGTGCGATGCGGTCACCGCCCACCTGTCGGCATGCGCGGGCTGCCGGCAGGAGCTTTCCGTCTTGCGGACGCGCTCAGCCGCCGTCGGCGACCGGCTGGCAGCTCTGACGCCCTCATCTTACCCATCGGCCGACCCGGTCCGTGCGTTGGCGCGTTTTCGATTCGAGACGCTGCCGGCGCACAGGACGCCTTGGGAGGCCGTCAGGAGCAGCTTCACCATGGTCAGACATACTTTCCTCAATGCTAAGTGGCGCGCCGCCACCATCGGTGTGGCAGCGCTGCTTTGCATCGTCGCGCTGTTCAGTTTTGCGCCCGCTCGCCAGGCCGCCGCAGACTTCCTGGGCCTCTTCCGCGTGCGCAAGTTCGCGGTGATCCCTCTTGATCAGGCGCAACAGCAGAAACTTGAAGCACTGGCGCGTCAGGCGGAGAGCGGTCAGTTCGGCAAGCCGACCCGGGTGCGAGAGCCCGGCAAGCCGCAGGAGGTCGCTGATCCGGCCGCGGCTTCGAAGACGGTCGGTTTTGCGGTGCGTGTGCCGGTGACGTTGCCGGCGGGTGCAGCGCGCAAGTCGTTCGCGGTGCAGAGCGGGCCGGCCGTACACTATGAGATGGATCGCGCGATGATGCAGGCTCTGCTCGATGCGACCCAGGTGCAGGGGATCGCGCTGCCACCGGTGGACAAAGTCATGATCGACGTAGACGTGCCGTTTGCAGCGACGCAGGAGTACGCCATCGGTGGCGGCCGGCTGTCGATCGTGCAAATGGCGAGCCCCCAGGTGAACATCCCGCCGGGGATCGATCCGGCCGTCGTCGGCGAAGCGGGCTTCAGATTCCTGGGCATGCCGGATGCAGACGCCCGCCGTCTGGCACAGAGCATCGATTGGACAAGCACCCTGGTCATCCCACTTCCCACCAGCGTGATGCAATATCGCGAAGTGACGGTGGATGGCGTTCCAGGCCTGCTGGTCGAACACCGATCGGAAAAGACGGGCCGCCGATCAGTGTCTCTTCTCTGGCAGAAGGACGGCGTCATCCACGGCGTCGACGCCACGGACATCGATCCGATGGTGGTGATGCAGGTGGCGGATTCCTTGCGTTGATGCGGCGCGTGGGGCAGGGGCTGGTCATCGCACGTGGTGGCGATCCCTTGCCCCTCCCCCGACTCGCCGATCCCTGAGATGCTCATCGAGACTCACAACCTGCGTAAGGTCTTCGGCGACGTAGTCGCAGTCGATAGCCTCACCCTGTCGGTCGGAGCGGGTGAGGTTTTCGGCTTTCTGGGGCCGAATGGCGCGGGAAAGACGACCACGATCAAGATGTTGCTCGGCCTGGTGGCGCCATCCGCAGGCGAGGCGCGTCTGCTCGACCACCGGCCGGGCGACCCCGCAGTCATGGGCCGCGTGGGTTTCCTGCCGGAGCAGTTTCGGTTCCCGCCCTGGCTGAGCGCTGCGGACTTCCTCGACGTGCATGGCCGGCTGTATGGTTTGCCAGCCGCCGAGCGCCGCACGCGCATCCCGCGCCTGTTGGCGCGCGTTGGCCTGGCCGACCGGGCGCATTCGAGGCTAGGGGAGTTCTCAAAAGGCATGCAGCAGCGCGTCGGCCTGGCACAGGCGCTGCTCAACCATCCGGAGGTGGTCTTTCTCGACGAGCCGACGTCCGGGCTGGATCCGCTGGGCCGCCGCGAGGTGCGCGATCTGATCCACGAGCTGGCCGCGACAGGCGTGACGGTTTTTCTGAACTCGCACTTTCTGAGTGAAGTCGAGGTGACATGCGACCGGGTGGCGATTGTCAGACAGGGCCGGGTGGTGCGCAGCGGCGCGCTCTCCGAGCTCACGCGTCGGGTCACGGAGGTCGAGATTCGGGCGAGCGGACTCAATCCCGGGCTGATCGAGGGGCTGGGCCGGTGGGGAGACATCACGGGGGATCGGAGACCGGGATCTGCGGATGCCGCAACGGCGACCCGAGACGCGCGCGCCGCGGTGGGCGGTGATGAGGTGATCTGCTTGACGATGGTCGTTGCGGGCGAGGAGGTCTTGCCCGAAGTCGCTTCCTACCTGGTCCAGGGCGGCGCGCGCATCTATGCGCTCGCGCCGCAGCGCATCTCGCTGGAGGCATTCTTCCTGCGGGTCATGGAGGAGGAGGCATGAGCCTGCTGGAGATCGCTCGCCTGACCTTCCTGGAAGCGCGCATGCGGAAAATGCTCTGGGCGATTCTTTTGCTTGGCGCGGCGTTCCTGGTCTTGTATGCCGTCGGGTTTCACCTTATCTATGCTGACATCCGCAAGCATCTGCCGAGCGGTGGAGCGCGGCTGTTGGAGCCGCTCAACTTCTTCGTCATGGCCGGCATGTACGCCATCAACTTCCTGGTGGTGATGCTTGCCGTGCTCACCTCGGTGGACGCCATCGCCGGCGAGATCGCTTCCGGCGCCATCCAGACGGTGGTCACCAAGCCACTGCGGCGCTGGCAGGTTGTGATCGGCAAGTGGCTGGGCCTTGCGCTCATGTTGAGCGTCTTTGCCGTGGTCATGTGCGCCGCGCTGCTGTTGATCGTAAGGCTGGACGCCGGCTATGCGCCGAACCACCCGATTCCGGCGATCGGCCTCATCGTGCTGGAGGGGCTGGTTGTGCTCACGCTGTCGATCATGGGCGGTACGCGGCTCTCAACGCTCACAAACGGCGTGGTCGTGTTCATGCTCTATGGGCTGGCCTTCATCGCGGGATGGATCGAACAGATCGGCAGCATGTTGCGCAGCGACGCTGCGGTGCACATCGGCATCGTGGTCAGCCTGATCATGCCCAGCGAGGCGATGTGGAAGCGCGCCGCCTATCTGATGCAGCCGCCGTTCTTGCGAGAGCTGGGGCTGAGCGCAACTCCCTTCGGGGCGGCCAGCGCGCCCAGCGATCTGATGGTGATCTATACGGTGTTCTACATGGTGATCGCTCTGGCCGTCGCTGTGCGGTGGTTCGGGAATCGGGACCTCTAGGTCCGGATGCCGTTGGCTCGCAACCATGCCCCACACCCTGCGTACGCCAGGCCTCGATCGACCTCACCTCCCACCTCAGAAACTACAACAGACGAAACAATTGACATTGCTGAGCAATTGTGATATAATCAACATTAGTCAGGCCGCCGTTTCATCGCCCCACGCTGACTACCGTCATTTCCGAAAAGGCTTCGCGTGCGCAAACGCACAGGCCGATCGTGAGCTCAACACGTTCCCGTGCCAGTGATCGCCTGTCGTTTCGAGGGGGTGCATGATGGCCGCTCGATGGTCAGTTGCGATTTTGGCGCTCCTCTATCTGGTTGTCGACGCAGCGACCTTCGCTGCGGCTGCCCCGGTCGAGCTGGCCGCACAGCCCTCGGCGCTTCTGGCCGTGATGGAGTGGTCGGTCGATCCTGGGCCAGTCCTGCCACCATCTATCACCACCGGGCACGTGATCGACGCATCTGCGCACATCACACTGACAGCCTCCGGCTTCGAGCCTGCGCAGCTGGAAGTCCCACAGGGGACTGAAGTCACCTGGCACAACCACAGCGACCAGACGCACGTGATCCGCAGCGGCATCCCAATCGTGCTTTACCTGCCGTTGGTCCTGCGCGAAGCCGGAGGCCTCGCTTCGCCTGCGCCGCTGTCATTCTCAAACGCCCATCCGGCGACCTTGCCTGCTGGGGAGGAGTTCGGTGGGCTGCTGCCCCCCGGCGGAACGCTTCGTCACACCTTCTCGACGGTCGGTGAGCATCCCTACTACGCTGCGACGTCCATGAGATGGCGAGGCCGGGTAGCCGTGACTTCCGGCTTGCCTCCTGACCCGACTGCGGTGGCCCCGCCCCTGGATGGCACGGTCGCCACCGATCTGCATTCCGCCACCGAGTTCCTCTACACGGGCGATCATCCCATTCAAACGGGGATGGCGCCGGGAACGATCGAGATGACTCGCACGGCGGTCCTGCGCGGTCGGGTGCTGACCCGCGAAGACGCAGCGCTCTCCGGAGTCGCGATCTCCATCCTGGATCACCCCGAGTTCGGACAGACCCTCAGCCGGGCAGATGGCCTGTTCGACCTGGTCGTGAATGGCGGCGGAGTGCTGACGATCAACTACGAGAAGGCCGGCTTCCTGCCCGCTCAACGCCAGGTGAACACGCCGTGGCAAGATTACGTGCGGGCGCCCGATACCGCACTGATTCCCCTGGATCCGCACGTAACCCGCATTGACACGAGCGGATCCGCCGAATTCCAGATAGCCCGGGGTAGTGTGATCAGCGATACGGACGGCTTACGCCAGGCAACCTTGCTTTTCCCGCCCGGCGTCCAGGCGGTGATGATTCCCGGATCCGGACACGTCGCGACCCGGCGGGCGCTTTCCACGCTCAGCGTCCGGGCCACCGAGTACACGGTGGGTGAGAAGGGCCCCGAGGCCATGCCGGCCGAGCTGCCCCCCAATGTAGGCTACACGTATGCGGTCGAGTTCTCGGCTGATGAGGCGCTGGCAGCGGGCGCGCAAGATCTGGTTTTCGACCAACCGGTGATTGGCTACCTCGACAATTTCCTGGGCTTCGCAACAGGGACGACGGTGCCGGTGGGTTACTACGATAGGGCAAAGGCGGCCTGGATGCCTTCGGAGAGCGGCATCGTTCTGAAGATCGTCGCCATCAACGATGGCTTGGCCGATATCGATGTGACCGGCGACGGCGTGGCTGACCCGCCGGCGGCATTGGCGGCATGGGCCATCACCGACGCCGAGCGCGGCCGTCTGGCGGAGCTCTACCCTCCGGGCAAGAGTCTGTGGCGCTATCGGATCCAACACTTCTCCAGTTGGGACTGCAACTGGGGCACCCGCTGCAAGGATGATATCTGTGACTTCCCCGACGTTACCGATCCGGAGCCCGAGCTCGCGGACGATACCTGCGACAGCACAGAGTCCTCGACCATTGCCTGCCAGAATCAGACCCTTGGCGAGGATGTGAGGGTCGTCGGCACGCCTTTCGAATTGCACTATGACACCTATCGGACGCCGGGCTATCTGCCGGCCAGGAGCCTCGACATCACGCTCATCGGCGACCGCCTCCCCCAAAACATCAAGGCAGTGAGTCTGGCTGTTTCCGTAGCTGGCGTCGATTTCAGCCGCCGTTTTGCTCCGACGCCGAATCTGCACTATACCTTCGTCTGGGACGGCAACGATGCCTACGGGCGACGGGTGCAGGGCGGCGCGCCCTATGGGGTGAGCATTGGCTATGTCTACGAGATGGAATACATGCGCACCGAGCGTTTTGGCTACAACGGGGACGGCATGGTGGCGATGAACCTCGGAGGAGCCCGCCAGGAGATGGTGCTATGGCGGAGATACGCTGGTTTCTTTCAAACCTGGGATGCCCGGCGCCAGGGGCTGGGCGGCTGGAGCCTGAATATACACCACGCCTATGACCCGGAGACACGCGTATTGCACGAGGGCAATGGCGTCAGGCGCCAGGCGCCCAACCTGATCATTGACACGGTCGCCGGTGGCGGTCGTGCCGGTGATCCCCAGGAGGACGTTCCGGCCCTGCGGGCGTTTTTGAACTACCCGCGCGCCGTAGCCTTCGCTTCGGATGGCAGCTTCTATGAGGCTGAAGCGGTGGCTGTGCGTCGCGTGAGCGCGGCGGGAATCATCTCTACGGTTCCAGACACCGGGATTACCGAATACCCCAACGATCTTGCTGTCGGTCCTGACGGCAGCCTGTACATCGCCGACACGCGCTCCGGCCGGGTGCGCCGGGTGGCGCCGGACGGCGCCGTCAGCACCGTGGCCGGCGGCGGCAACCCGCCCGATGGCATGGGCGACGGCCTGCCGGCCACGCAGGCGAAGCTGTACTATCCCACGGGGGTGGCCGTGGGCCCCGATGGCAGCCTGTATATTGCAGGAGCCGGACCTCAGGGAACAGCCGATCGCGTGCGTCGGGTCGGGCCGGACGGGATTATCGAGACATTTGCCGGCAATCCGAAGGTGGGGAGCAGCCTGGGCGATGGCGGACCGGCGACCCAGGCATGGTTGTGCAATGTGGCGGATGTGGCCCTCGGCCCGGATGGCAGCCTGTATATTGCCCAAACTGGCGGTTATCTGTGTGGGCAGTCTTGCTCACGCGTTCGCCGCGTCAGGCTGGATGGCACGATCACGACGGTGGCCGGCTCCGATAATTGGGGAGCCCCTGTGGGGGACGGCGGCCTCGCGACCGCCGCGCGCCTGGATGATCCAGCCTCGATTGTCGTGTCCCCGGACGGCAGTCTTTACATCAGTGACCTCGCAAACGGCCGTGGCCGCATCCGTCGGGTAGGATCGGATGGCATGATCAACACAGTGGCAGGCTTGGACACACCTTTGGTATTGTTCAACGGCGACGGCATACCGGCAGCCCAGGCCCGGCTGCTGCCGCGCGGCCTGGACATCGGCCCGGATGGCGCACTGTACGTGGCGGTGGGCGAGCAACACCGCATCCGTCGCATCCACTTGCCCATGCCCGGTGTGTCGGTCAGCGAGATCGCCATTCCGTCGGAGGACGGCCAGCAGCTCTATCGGTTCGATTTCCACGGTCGCCACCTGCGCACTATGAATGCCCTCACCGCCGCGCCGCTCTACGAGTTCAGTTACGATAGCCAGGGGCGACTGGCCGCCATCACGGATGGCGATGGCAACGTCACCACCGTCGAGCGCGATAGCAACGGGAATCCTACCGCCATCGCAGCGCCATTCGGCCAGCGAACCAGGATGGCGCTGGGGACGCATGGCTACTTTGCCAGCATCGCCAACCCCGCGAGTGAGACTGCTCGTTTCACGTATACCCCACAGGGTCTGCTCACTGCGCGCACTGATCCGCGCGGTGATGCCTACAGCTATACGTATGATGATGTGGGCCGGCTGGTGAAGGCAGAGGACCCGGCCGGTGGGTCCAAGAGTCTGGCGCGGCAGAGGTTGTCCAGGGACCAGACCCGCCGCCGGGGGTGGGAGGTGTCGTTGACCACGACCCTGGGAACCGCCACGCGGTATCGGGTCGAGACCCTGCACAAGGGGGAGACCCGAATGACCACCACCTTCCCAGATGGCCTGAGCAATACGGCGGTCACCAGCCTCGATGGCAGCACGGTCATCACCTTCACCGATGGCATAGTGGAGCGCATGAGCGTCAGCCCTGATCCGCGTTGGGGGATGCTGGCGCCGATTGCCAGCAGGACTTTGGTTGAGACACCGGGCGGACTGATTTCGACCCAAACCTCAACCCGCACCGTGGTCTTGTCTGACACCGGCGCTGTGCTGAATCTGGTGACCCTGGTGGATGAGACGAGCATCAACGGGCGCAGATACGTCAGCCTGTACGATGCCGCCAGCCGGACGTTCACCGCAACCACCCCCGCCGGACGGCAGGCTTTCGTGCGCATCGACGGTGCGGGACGTCCAATCTCGGAACAGGTCGCCGGGCTGGAACCAAGACGGTACACCTACGATGCCCGTGGACGACTCAGCAGCATCGTGGAGGGTGGCGGTGTCGCGGCGCGCATCATCACGCCAGGCTACGGCGCTGACGGCTACCTGTCCTCTGTTGTTGATCCTTTGGGTCGCAGTGTCAGCTTCGCCTATGATTCAGCCGGACGCATCACGCGCCAGAGCTTGCCAGCCGATCGCGTGATCACCTCTACCTACGATGCGAACGGCAACCTGGCCTCGCTGGCGCCTCCGGACCAGCCCTCGCACGGTTTCGCCTATACAGGGGTCAATCTGCTGGAGGCGTATCTTCCACCGGGGCTTGCGGGTGTTGGAAAGACACAGACTGCGTACACCTACGACGCTGATCGGAATCTCACGCGCATTGCGCGTCCGGACGAACAGCTTCTCGACCTGAGCTATGACGTGGCCGGCCGGCTGTCGGCGCTGGATTCCCTGCATCGCAGTAGGACGTATGCCTACGACAAAGCGTCTGGCAACCTTACGGCCATCCTGGACTCGAGCGGCGTGAACCTGGCCTACGGCTACGATGGCGCCCTGGTCACCCACGCAGGGTGGACAGGCGCGATTGCCGGCACAGTAGATCGCGCCTATGATGACGAGTTTCGCACCCGCGCGCTCACGGTCACAGATAGCAGCGTGGCCTTCCAGTACGATGCGGATGGCCTGCCGACCCATGTGGGCGATCTCGTCCTGAGCTGGAACGCCGAGAACGGGCTGCTGACCGGCGCAGCACTCGGCAGCGTGACCGATACGGTGCTCTACAACACCTTCGGTGAGCCGATCGCCTTCAGTGCTGCCTACGGCGGTGTCAGCCTGCTCTCAGTGCAGTACATCCGCGATCTTCTGGGCCGCATCGTTCAGAAGAGCGAGACCATCGACGGAGCCACCGATCTCTACAGCTACACCTATGATCTGGCTGGCCGGCTCAGCGACGTACAGAGGAATGGCGTCACGGTCGCAGCCTACACCTATGATCGGAACGGCAACCGGCTTGGTTTCACGGGTCCCAGCGGAGCCGTCAACGGCGTCTACGACGCCCAGGATCGCCTGATTCAGTACGGCAATACAGCCTATGCGTATACTGCGAACGGTGACTTGCTGAGCCATACCACAGGCGATAGGACCACGAACTACCGTTACGACGCTTTGGGCAACTTGCTGACTGTCACGTTGCCTGACGGCACGCAAATCGACTATCTCTACGACGGCGCCGGCCATCGTGTCGGCAAGAAGGTGAACGCCGCTTTGGTGCAAGGTCTCTTGTACCAGGATGAGCTGCGTCCCGCCGCCGAGCTGGACGGCGCCGGGAATGTTGTCAGCCGCTTCGTATACGGCACGCGGGACAACGTGCCTGAGTACATGGTGAAGGGTGGCCGCGCCTATCGCTTCATTCTCGATCATCTCGGGAGCCCGAGACTGGTGGTCGATGCGACGACTGGGGAGATCGCTCAGCGCATGGATTATGACGAATTTGGCAATGTCATCAACGACACTCACCCGGGCTTCCAACCGTTTGGATTTGCGGGAGGACTATACGACCGTCAGACTGAACAGGTGAGGTTTGGCGCCCGAGACTTCGATCCCACCATCGGACGTTGGACTACCAAGGATCCGATCCTCTTCTTCGGCGGTGATTCCAACCTCTACGGGTACGTCTTGGAGGACCCGATCAACGCCACAGATATCACGGGCCTTGATCAGAAAGCCATCTGCGATGACTGCTCCAACTGGCCCTACCCGAAGATTTGCCGAAACGCCAACAAATGCGATCAGGAAAAACCAGGCGACGGGTTCCCAACGCCCAAGC
>CAYRFV010000231.1:0-9359 GCA_964423545.1 uncultured Anaerolineales bacterium
CACGCCACACTTATTGTCAACTCAATACCAACCGATTACTTGACCGACGTTCTAGGTCCTGCACCGACGCATCGGTGCAGGACCATCCCGCTTCACAGATCTTCGGTCTACTTGAACTTGAAGTTGGCGGCGTGCTTCGTGCCATCGATCAGCATGACGATCAGCCGCCGGCAGGCGCCTGCCCATGCCTTTTCCGTCTTCCACACATAGCTGTACTGGCCACTGCTGGGATCGTATGCCAGGCTGCTGGAGCCGGCAGTGCCAGCCTCGGCGGCGTCATCCTGCAGCGCCCCTGTATCGCACGCGATCCGGAGGGAGATCGGATAGCCGGTGGCCAGGACGTTCAACCCCTTGTCCCCGCCGAGGCTGAACTTCACCGGGATGGGTCTGCCGGCCTTTACGCCGTTGAACGCGGGCAGATTATCCACCGGCGGGAAGAATCCTGCCCACTTGAACGTCACGATGTGCACCGCGCTGTTCGTGCCCGCACCGCCGTCCTTGTCGATGACCGTAACGCTGATCGTGTAGGACCCGAACGTTGCGTAGGTATGCGCGGGCCCGGTGCAGACGGCGCCGGAAACCGTTCCGGGCGCCACACCGGAACCATCTCCGTAGTCGACGGTGCAGGTGAAAGGCGCGTCTCCGACGCCCGGATCGCTGAACGTAGCACTGGCGGTGACCGGCTGCCCTTCCGTGGACGGCTCAGGCGAGACGATAGGCGCATTCACCACCGGCGCGACGTTGACCACGTCGATGGTTGCCGCGTCCACGGCCGAGAGACCCCCTGGGTCGGTCGCCTTCACCTTCACGATGTGGCTGCCTGGGCCATCGAGAGCGGCTGCCGAGAACGTTGCGCTCTGTCCGGAGGTTTCGAAGGTTCCATCATTGTCGAGATCCCAGGCGTAGGTCAGCAGATCGCCGTTCGGATCGCTGCCGGTCGCGTTCACCACGACTGAGCCGCCCTCGTTGGCGCTGTACGGCCCGCCCGCATCCACGGTCGGCGGCGCGTTCAGGTTCAGATCGATGACGATCGGATCGTGGTCGGAGGTGCGATAGGGGCTCGGTTCGTAGAGCGGCAGAGTGTCAGATTCCTCCTCGAAGGCCGCTTCCCCCGAATCGCGCACGTCGTCGTTGTAGTCGAAGAGCGGCGCCTCATCGGCGTTGATATGCCACTCCGTTACGCCGACCACCTGGGGACGCAGGCTGGAGTTGGCGAGGGCGTGATCGAGATACCCGAGCTGACCGTCGAAGACATAGCTGTAGGCGCCGTCTCCGCCGTAGCTGCGCACCAGATCGGTATACCCGGCGTCGACCAAGGCGACGATGGGATCTTCCCTGGCATACGAGTTCAGGTCACCGATGATCAGCATGTCGGGGTCGCCGCTGCCGGTCGGATCGGTGGCGAGCCAGTCGGCCAGAGCCTGGGCCGCCAGGGTGCGGGTGCCGTTGCAGTTGCCTTGCCCGGTGGTAACGTCGTCATCGCCAGCGCCGCAGGAGGAGCCTTTGCTCTTGAAGTGATTCACCACCACAGTGAAGCGTGCGGCAGTGGCAGACGCCTCGAAGGTCTGGGCAACGGCCGGACGGTTGCGAGTGTCGATGAAGCGCGGATCGATGCTGCTGTCGAGGACGGCGTAGGCGCCGATTGGGGCGACTTTGCTGGTTCGATAGATCAGACCCACGCGGATGGCATCGGCGCCGATGACGCCGGTGTCGACGTAGGCGTAGCCCGGCAGATTGGCCACAATATCGGCCAGCGGCTCGACGCCGGGGGTGTTCTCCAACTCGACCAGGCCCACGATATCGGCGTTCAATGCGGTCAAGGCGGCGAGCAGTTTGGTGCGCTGCCGGTCCAATTCCCGGGCGCTGTCGGCTCCGCGACAGTCGAGCACACCGGAGGGCGAGCAGACGCCCACGTCGTTCGATGCGGTGGTGTCGATCGTCAGGAAGTAATTGAGCACGTTGAAGCTGGCCACCCTCAGGCTGCCGCCGGTGCTGGGCGCAGCCGGCCGTGGGTTGGTCGGGGTGAAGGCATAGGAGAAGGTCTCTGTCACCGGCCGGATGCGCCAGGCGTCGGTGCCGGTCTGTCCGGCAAACGACCAGTGCAGGACGCCGGTCAGGTTGGTGATGGTGTCACCCCCGCGGAAGAAGTTGCTGGTGCTCAAGCCAGGCACTGGGTGGTAGTAGGCCGTATTAGGAGAGTCCACCGGACGGTTCTGGCGGTTGTCAGTATCGTCGAGAATGATCGTGCGGCTGGCCAGATCGATCTCGTGGTGGGTCAGGCCGGCCGCGCTGGGCGCGTTGGCATCGGTGAAGGTGCGCGGGCGACCGCCTTCCGTCAAGATCAGTTGGCCGTAGCGAGCCAACTCGAAGTATTCGCTTACCGACAGGGTGTCTGGGAAGGTCACCAGCATGCCCTCGAACGCCTCGAAGTAGGCGTTGTTCGCGGCCGTGGCGGTTGCCAGGTCGCTGCTGGCCACGCCGGGCGCCGGCAGCTCGACGGTTGCCGGCGTTGGGAGCGGGTTGCCTGAGCTGAGAACGCTGACGCTGGCCAGGGTGCTGGCCGTCAGCTGGCTCATGCCAAAGAACTCGCTGCTGGCCCCTGTGACGCGCACCTTGTCCCCCACGGTCACAGCTTGCGGGCAGCTGCTGCAGAAGACAAAGATGCCCTCGGAGGTGGCCGGGTCGGCGTCGGCATCGGCATCTTCCTCTTGGATGAAGAAGCCACGCAGCTGTCCGTTGCCCTGGGTCTGGTAGTCACCGACCACAATCGCCTCGACCGTGAAGACGCCGGCGGCGGCGGTGTCGCCGCTGCCCTGAATCGCGTGGATCGGGGTGATTGCGGTGGCGGCGCCGGTGGTGAAGCTGAAACTGGTGGCGCCCGTCAAGGTGTCGGGAGCGCCGTCGTTGTCGGTCACGCCGGCCGCGCTGATCACGATCGCGCAGACCGTGTTCGCCGGCAGGTCGCCGGCCGGGTCGATCGTCACGCCGGTGACATCGCTGGCGGCGCCGTTTGCGGCCACCTGATTGCCGGCAGGGCATTGCACGGTGATCGCGCCGGCGGCCACATCCACGCTTTCGCTGAAGGTGATGCTGATGTTTCCGCTCACGGGTACGTTCGTCGCGCCGTTCGCCGGAGAGGTTGCACTCACCGTCGGGGCGGCGTCGCCGGCCGTGCCGGCAGTGGGCGTGTTGGCTGCGCCCAGGTTGAAGTCGCTGATGACCCAGTCACCGGCAGTATCGGTATCGACGCCATCGGTCACTCTGCGCGCGCCGGCCGGGAAGAACGTGCCGTCCGGGCCGACCACCGGGGCGCCGAAGAAGAAGGTGCTGGCTGTTGCGTCGGTGATCCCGAGCGCGTCCAGCACGGTCTCGCCGCCGACGACGCTGCCGCCGCTCAGACTGGCGGTCTGAACCAGGGCCACGGTCGCGCTGCTGTTTTCCAGGCTGTTGGTGGCGATATTGACGTTCGGCGTAACCCCGTAGACCGACTGCAAGCTCGAGGTCGTGCCGATCAGGTAGAAGCCGTTCAAGCCAAGTTGGTCTGTTGCCGCGAAATCATGGCGGAAGTCGATCGTGCCGAGGCTGACGCCGTTGTTGGACTCGACATAAATCAGGCTCAGGCCGGCGAGCGATGCGCCCGGCTCGCCATAGAGCTCGATATACTCGACATCGGTGCCGGTGGTGCTGGCCAGCACCTCGTTGATCACGGTGGGCTGGGCGGGCGCGCTGCAGTTGGCCGTGTGATTGCCGAGACTGGCAACAGTGTCTGTGGCGAAGCCATCCCACTCGAGGCTCGGATCGAACGTGTTGCTGCCGTCGGCGTCTCCGACGCAGACTTCGGCCTTGCGGCGCAAGGTATTATCCGCCGTGCTGGTCAGGCCAGTTCCCCATTCGCTGCCGGGATCCAAGCCTACCTGCCCGATGGCGTCGATGATGACCGCACCCTTGCGAAGCACAACGGCATCATCGCCGTTGAACCATCCCGCACCGTTGGTTTGGTCGGCTTGGGCCAGTATGCTCGCATTGGCTGATGCTTGTGCGAGCACGTACACATCACCCGCAGCCACCGAGCCGGTCAGATTGATGGTCAACCCGGCGGTGGCGCTGCCATTGAAGAACATTTGCACACTGTAGCCACCGGCCGCCAGGTCGATGGTGGCGCCAGTGCCATTGTAGATCTCGAGGGCTTTGTTGTTGCTGGTGCCCTCGATGTATTCCGAAAAGAACAACTCGGTGGGAACCGCAGCCAGGGTCGGCGGGACGAATGCCCCCAGGCTGCACAGCAGCATCGCACTGAGCACAAGATTCAGAAGCCGAATTCGTCCGGAATGCATGGGATTCCTCCTTGAGCAAGAGATGTCATTTCGATTGCGCCCGGCGCTCCGGCGCCGGAGCGCCCGGTGCCGGATGTGACTGTCAGGCCGGATCATCCGCTGGTGGGCCGGTGTGGCGGCGAGTCAGGCGCGCCGCCTTGTCTACTGCGTCCAGAATCGTTCCAGATTACTGCCTCCGACGAACTCTCGCAGGATGGAGTTGTCGGGGATCGGGTCGATCGGGATCGGCTCGAACCACTTCAGGAAGGCCAACAACCGTTTGGCCTCGATGTGCCCCGACCTGCCCGGCTCGATCTGCAGCAGGAGCGGTTCAGCCAGTGGCTTGAGCGCCGATAGCTCGTAGGCCAGTGCCGAGTTGAACATGACGTCGGCGTTCTCCTGGTAGGGAAAGATGAATTCTCGTTCACCCCTATGGACGCTTTCCCAACGCGCGATGGTGTTCGCAGCCGAGTAGCCGCGCGTCCGGGCGTCGCGCACGATCCGCCGCAGCAGGCGAACATCGGTCGTCGGAACCCGGTTGTAACGGTCGATGTTGATCTGCGTCAGCGCTGATACGTAGAGCCGGAAGATCCGTTCCGGCGGGATGCTCGGAACCAGCCGCGGGTTCAGCCCATGGATGCCCTCGACCAGGAGGATCTGCTCGGGACCCAAGCGGACCACCGGCCCGACCTCCCGTTGTCCGCTCACGAAGTTGAACCTCGGCAGTGTGACCTCCTCGCCGGACATCAACTGAAGCAGGTGCCGGTTGAACAACTCCAGGTCGAGCGCCTCTAGCACCTCGAAGTTGAAGTTGCCATCCTTGTCGCGCGGCGTGTGCTCGCGATCCACGAAGTAGCTGTCCATCTCGATCGCTATCGGGCGAATCCCGTTGGCCAGCAGTTGCACGGCCAGCCGCCGCGAGAAGGTGGTCTTGCCCGACGAGGAGGGTCCTGCCATTAGCACCAGACGCACCCGGTCGCGACGCTGGGCGATCTCGGTTGCCAGTTGACCGATGCGCTGAGCGTGAAGCGCCTCGGCCACCAAGATGATCTCCTCGGTGCGTCCCGCCTGAATCGCAGCGTCGAGAGAGCCGACATCGCCGATGCCGAGCACCTGGAGAGTATGGCCATACTCGCGGAAGACGTCCATCAGCTTGGGGTAGTCGACCACCGGTTCGAGCTCAAGGCTGGCGCGCGGCGGAAAGCGCAGGATGAAACCGGGTGGATAGGGGTGCAGCGCAAAGTGCTTCAGATAGCTGGTCGATGGCGTCATGTAGCCATGATAATAGTCGCGCACCCCACGCAGCGTATAGAGCACCAGATAATCTTTGCGCCTGTGAGTCAGCAGCCGCACGATCTCGTCATCGCCGCGCTGGCGGAACAGCGCAACCGCCTCGGCCAACGGCACACGTTCCTTACCGATGCGTTCGCCGGACGCGACGATCTCGCGCATCCGCGCTTCAATGGCCGCGAGCTCTTCATCCGTGAAGGGGGGATGATTCTCCACCTGGCAGAAGTAGCCGCCGAAGGTGACCGAATGGTCGACACGCAGTTGCGCCGTGGGAAAAAGCTCCCTGGTCGCGACGACCAGGAGAAAGGTGAGCGAGCGCCGGTAGATGCGGCTGCCGTCGCGATCGTCCATGCCGAGGGGCGTCACCTCGACATCCTTCTCGATATGGTAGGTGAGCTCGCGCAGCTCATCGTCGATCAGCGCGGCGACGATCGGCGAGGGCCACGGCCGCTCCGCGCCCGCGGCGTCGATGTAGGCCTCCAGGGGCGTCCAGACGGGCGCTTCGAAGATGCGGCCGTCGGCGAGCTTCACCTGGGCCGTGGTGCGCGGCTGGGCGGGGCGAACGAGGTCAGCTGGCGCGGCGGATTGGGTCACGATGAGCGCTCCGGATTCCTGAAACTGGCTGGTCAACATCGGTGGGAATTGCCTTGATCATCAGTGCTCGGCGGCACCGCCATTGATATACCGAAACAACCTGGGTATCCGACCCTGACTCTCTTCACTGCCCGCCACCGGCTCATACGGCTCAGGCGTGCCGTCGCCACCCGGCCTGCGCCCGCGCTTCTGACAGCGCTCGATCGGCTTCAAGTAGTGCTCATTCAGCATGTGCCCCCAAGCGCCGCGACGCTCGTAGCGCGGTCCGTCGATGCGGATGCCCCACTGCCGCGGCCGCGGCGCCAACATGCCGAGCCGCGCCACGATGTCGTTCTCGTTGCCGAAGCTTTCGATCCACGGCAAGGGACGCCCCTCCGCCGTGCGGGCGATGGTCGTCATGGTGCTGGCGCAGTTGGCAAAGCAGTAGACCTCCAACTTCGCCAGCTCGGTCTCGGTCAACCGATCGAAATCGTGGAGATCGATCGGCTCCTGATCCGGATAGACGAACTCCGGCGGCGCATAGCGCATGGCTTCAGCGAACAGGCCGCGCGCCGCCGATTCCATAGCAGCGGGACGGCGGAACAACGCGGCGAGGAGCCGCAATACGACCGACATGATGATCGTCCCCTGGGAATGACAGATCACAACCACGCGCTGTTTGTGTGCACTCTTCAGCGCGTCGTAGATCGGCGGAAACGCTTTGGTCGCCGGCTCGACGATGCGATACCATTCCTTGCCCAGCGCACATTCGAACAGATCGATCCACAGCGAGTCGGTCGAGTTCTGGATCATCGTCAGGGGGCGATGGAAGAGGTAAGCCAGGTAAGCCGAGTTGATCTGCGCCACCGAATCGTTGGTCATGATGCCGTTGATGAAGAACCAGGCTTCCTCCGGGAACGTCGTATAGCTGCCGTTGTGGTCGGGTCGCTGCAGGATCACGGTGGGTTGCCAGAACCAGCCGTTCAGGAAGGGCGGACCGAAGCCCGGCGGTGTGCGCGGGATGGAGGGAACCCAGGTGTTGGCCAGGTACTTGGCAGTGCGGCCTGGCCGCCACAGGTCGATGATCCCGAATTCGGAGTAGCGATGGTGCGGCGGCAGCCATGTCCACGGCAGCCCGAAGATCGAGGACGCGAACAGAGGCGGGCGAATGCGGAGCGCATCCAAAGCGATTCCGAGAAGGGTGTCCCACCCCCGGCGCGCCTGGAGCGGTTGCCCCGGCTGATCGCTGACCGTCATGTCTTCCGAAGGGTTCATCATCGTGTCTCCGTCGCAGATGGATGGACGCTCCTGGCGCAGCTCAGGCATTCGCCCGTGCACAGCCGATCACTCCTTCGTCGTACGTCATCGTCACGTGTTCTCCTGGCTGTAGCACCAGGAAATCGTCGGCCCAGTCGCCTTCCACCAGTCGCTTGATCAGCACCATGTCGCCGGCGATCCGGTCGAAGGCCCAGCCGCGCCGCGCTGCCTCAGCCTGCGCCCTGGCCTCAACCTCTCGCCCATCCCCTACGCCCATCTCGATGTATGCCGCGCGCTTGTAGTGCTTCTGCCAGCCGCCCATCACCTCCATCAGGTAATCGGCATTCTCCCTGCCGTACTTGGCGACGTACTCCTCATAGGTTTTGTCGAGGCCGGTGACGCTGCCCGAGCCGAGCGAGAGCGCGCCGCCCTGGCCATCGCTGCGCTCGATGTAGTCGTGCGCGTACCAGTAGGTGCCAGGAAAGTCGACGAACTGCTGCTGGTAGCTGGCACGGCTGCCGAGGAAAAGAGTGATGCAGTCGTGAGCGCGCGGGATGACGACCGGGATGCTGCGCGCAGTCAACCCGGCGGTCGCCTGGCCGCACAGTCCGTACCCCATGACGATGAAGTCGTAGGGCGGCCCGGAAAGTGCATCGATGCGCGCCTGGAGTCGCGCCTGCAGGTCGTGCGGCTCATTGTGCAGCCCTTTGCGGAACAGCTCGATATCGACGATGTGACGCGACCGCGCTGCGGAAAGGTAGAGTGGCCGGGCAAGAACTTCGCAGGACAGACACATCAGATGCATCTCGTTTGAGCTCCTGAGCAGTGGGATTCTCTTCCTGGCATCTGATTCTACCATACCTTCTCCGCCAAACCCGATTTGACAAATCACCCGCATCCTGTTATAGTCGCCGCCAACAACCGAATAGCACGAAACTCTTATCCAGAGAGGCAGAGGGACCGGCCCTGTGAAGCCTCGACAACCGGACTGGAGATTCGGGACAAGATTCGGGACGAGAGATTGAGATGGGGGTGCTCAGCCCCTGTCACCTATCTTCGCCCGCAATCACCTCTTCGAACCCAACCACGGTGCCAATTCCGGCAGATTTGTTCTGGAAGATGAGAGGGACGTCAGTCAACAACGCCTGAACATCCCCGGATCATGTCCTGTGAGCACATGACGGGGATTCTCTTTGCAAACGACTGTGACGCCGAAACGCCCTCTCGTCTTTGGGATGAGAGGGCGTTGCTGTTAGGTGCGTTGCCAGCGCAAAGCAACCGACTGCATGTTCAGACGTTGTTGCCGATCACGTTTCAGGAGTTGAGCTCACCATGTCCACATCATCCCACGTCTTTGGTTTCACCACCCGGCAGCTTCATGCCGGCCAGCAGCCCGATCCGACTACCGGCAGCCGCGCCGTGCCGATCTATCAGACCACAAGCTATCAGTTTCGAGATACGGAGCACGCGGCGAATCTGTTTGCGCTGAAGGAGTTGGGCAATATCTACACGCGGATCATGAACCCAACCACCGACGTACTGGAACAACGCATCGCAAGCCTCGAGGGCGGCGTCGGCGCGCTCGCTGCCAGCAGCGGTCATGCGGCGCAGGCGCAGGCGATCCTGACGCTGTGCAGCGCGGGCGATCACATCGTCAGCAGCAGCCGGCTCTACGGCGGCACTTACAACCAGTTCCACTACACCTTTCCCCGTATTGGCATCGATGTGACCTTCGTCGATCCCACGGACCCGGCCAACTTCGAGCGCGCCATTCGTCCCAACACCAGGATCATCTATGGCGAGACGCTGGGCAATCCCGATATCAGCATCTTCCGGTTCGAGGAAGTGGCCGCCATCGCAAGAGAGTACGCCATTCCTCTGATGATCGACAACACCTTCGCGACGCCCTACCTGTGCCGGCCGTTC
>CAYRFV010000232.1:0-9300 GCA_964423545.1 uncultured Anaerolineales bacterium
GGGCTGGTGGATATGATCGGATCCCTCTGGTTCGCGCTGGCGTTCGGCCAGGGCAGGGGCCGGAATCTGGCGTTCAAGGTGCTGACACGCTGAGCAGCGATGCGGTTGCCACCAGGCTGCGCGCCCGATTCTTGCCTGCCTACCTGTCAGTTTGCAGCCAGCTCCACATGGCCGCCGGGCGCCACGTACTCGTCGCCCCACTTGTGGGATCGCATCAGCAAGAGGCGGTCTGCAGGATCGAAGATCAGTGCGCCGACAGTGGGTTCGGGGTAGTGTTGGATTGGTTGCACCAGTGTGTCACCTCCGGAGCCAGCATGATGATACCTTGAAGTTCCCGCACATCAAGCGGGCTTTTCAAGGTATCTGCACTTCCCCTTGAATGGGCATGATGCAGTCAGCGCGACGGCGCCGTTATTGCGGCGTCTGCATCGTCCCGGTCGGCCCAGGTCACGACGTATTCGCCCGTGTCGCCTGGCGCCGGCAAGGACGGCTGGCGCACCGTCCACCTCCTGCCAGACCCAGCTCTCTGGCGGTCAACTCGAAGTGGCACATAGCAATCCCGATGTCCGCGCGTTGCAGGTCGGCCAGGCCCAACAGCGTGAATGGGAGTGTGCCCCGCCCGTAGCCCGGGGTGCGCTGCAGGTAGAAATGGGAGGAAGACCCATCCCGAACGACCCGCCAGGGCTGGCGATTGCTGGCCGATGGCGCCAGGCGCACCATTGCCAACGGCGTCGCGTAAGGCCCAGCGGTTGCTTCAGCGAGGGGCGTGGCGAAGCCGTTGCGGAAGAACAACGCGTCCCATGGCAGACGGGTGTCCGAGCGGGCTATGCGGCGCACTGCCAGTTGCGCGCAGATCCTCCTCCACCGCCTCCGCGCACTCGAGCATGGGCAGTTGAAGGTCTTGCAGCAAACGACGTGCAATGGCTACCAGGCTCATGTTTCACCTCTCTGGCAGCTTGTTATACCTCATGCGGCCGGCGGACAAAAATGAACGAACGGCGCGCGGTTGCGTCCAGATAGCCGCCCCGCCCGTTAGATTTGGCCCGGTGCTCTTCCTGTGCTATGATTGTGCAATTACTGCGGCGAAAATGTGAGCCTTCGGAGAAACCCTACAGCCTTTGCGTCAGGAGCCGAGATGAGAATTCGCGTTGCGATCTTCGTCATGATCGGGCTGGCGGCGTTCGCCGTCGGGCCTATCCAGAGCAACTCAGCGGCGCCGATGGCAACGACCTGGCACGTAGCGCCCGGCGGCAACGACAGCAACAACTGCCAGACGCCGGCGACCGCCTGCGCCACCATCGCCGCCGCGATCGGCAAGGCGGCCGACGGCGACACGATCCAGATCGCCGCTGGCGTTTACAACGAACATGACATGCAGGTGTCCAAGCAGCTCACGCTCAACGGCGCCGGCCCCGGCGCCACCGTCGTGGATGCCGGCGCGGCCGGCCGGGTCTTTGACGTGACCTCGACCGTGACCATGACGGGCATGCGTCTGCGCAACGGCCGCACGCCGGACGGCGCGTTGTTCGCGTCCAGCGGCGGCGCTCTCCTCGTCGGCGGCGCCGCGCATCTGACCCTGCGCAACATGGAGCTGGCCGACAACAATGCGGCCGGCAGCGGCGGCGCCATCTTCAACGTCGGCCGTCTGACGCTGGAGGACACGCAGGTGCTGCGCAACACGGCCGTGGGCGGCGGCGGCGGCATCTACAACTACAACACCGGCGTCGCGACCATCGTCCGCAGCGCCATCGCACACAACACTGCGCAGGGCTATGAGAGCGGCGCCGGCATCTACGCCAGCGGCGCGGGGCTGAGCGTCTCCAGCTCGACCATTGCCGACAACGTCGGCAACGCCCTCGGCGGCGGGATGATGGTCATCCTGAACGGGTCGGTGACGTTGGACGGGGTGACCTTCTCCGGCAACCAGGCCGATTCAGGCGCTGCGCTCTACGCCGCCCAGGGCGCCATCACGGCCACTAACATCACGGTGAGCGGCAACAACGCGCGCAACAACTACGGCGGCATTTACCTCACGTACAGCGGCCTGCCGTTGAGCATGGCCCTCAAGAACAGCACGATCGCCTACAACACGCGCACCAGCACTGCAGGCAATGGCGTCAACGCCTTGATGCTCGGCTCGGGCGCGACCGCCACGGTGGTGAACACCATCCTGGCCCACAACGCGGGACGCAACTGCGCCACGGCGACGCCGCCGACCTCTCAGGGGCACAACCTCTCCAACGACTACACGTGCGGGTTGACGCAGAGCGGCGATCAACAAGGGGTTGACCCGCGGTTGGCCGCGTTGGCCAACAACGGCGGTCCGGTTGCGACGCATGCGCTAGCCATCGGCAGCCCGGCCATCGACGCCGGCAGCAACGCCGCCTGCCCGGCGGTCGACGCCCGCACCGTGGCGCGGCCGTACGACGGCGACGGCAACGGCGTGGCGGTGTGCGACGTCGGCGCCGTGGAGGCGCGCCACCAGGTCAGCATCGCCGACGTCACGGTCAATGAGGGCAACTCCGGCGCGACTGCGGCCGTGTTCGATGTGACCCTGGCGCCGGCCAGCGCTACCGCGATCAGCGTCCAATATACGACGGCCAACGGCACCGCGACCGCCGGGTCGGACTACACCGCCGCCGCCGGCACGTTGACCTTCGCGCCCGGCCAGACCGTCAAGCAGATCTCGGTGCCCGTGCTCGGCGACGCCAACGATGAGCCGGACGAAACGTTTGTGATCAACCTGACTACCGCGGCCAACGTGGACCTGCTGGACGCGCAGGCCACCGGCATGATCGTGGATGACGACGGACTGCCAACCCTGGCCATTGCCGACGCCGCTGTGGTGGAAGGGAACAGCGGCACAACCACACTGCAGTTCCCGGTGACCCTCTCGCCGGCGGCCGCGGGGACGGTGACGGTGCAGTATGCCACGGTGGACGACACCGCCGCGGCCGGCAGCGACTACACGGCTGCCAGCGGAACGCTGACCTTCGCGGCCGGCCAAACCAGCCGGACGATTGCGGTCAGCATCCTGGGCGACCTGGTGGACGAAGGCGCCGGCGAGCGCTTCCGCGTGCGGCTGAGCGCGCCGGCCGCCGCAACGCTGCTCGACAATGAGGCGTTCGGCGAGATCACGGACGACGACGTGGCGCGGCTGTCGCTGGCCAGCGGGCCGACGGTGGATGAAGGCGACAGCGGCTTCACCGCGGCCGTCTTCAGCGTCACCCTCAGCAATCCGGCGGCCTTCACGATCACGGCCGACTACGAAACCCGCGACGGGTACGGCAGCGCCGGCGCGCGGGCGGGCGAGGACTATGTCGCGGCGACAGGCGCCCTCACCTTCTCGCCCGGACAGACCATGAAGAACTTCACCGTGCAGGTGATCGGCGACACGCGCGGCGAGGCGGACGAGATCTTCTGGGCCGAGCTCAAGAATGCCAGCGCGCCGGTTGTCGGCAACGTCAACAACGCCACCATCCGCAACGACGACGACTTCCGCCAGCTCCTGCCGTTGATCCAGCGCTGAGGAGCGGCCCCCGGCCTTGCGGCCGCTGGAAAGGAGGGCTACCATGCCCCGTGTCGCTGAACGCCTGTCCGCGGCGCTCTGGACGCGCGCAACCTGGAGCCGGCGCCGGAACCCTTCCTGCACGCCCTGCGCTTGGCGCTGGACATCGCCGCCGATGAAGCGCCGGCCGACGCCTGGGCTACGCCGACCTGATCCGCCGACCCGAGGCCGATTTCGAGGTCGGCAACCGTTGCTTTCGGAGCAAGATCAACCAGGCCCTTTCCTCGGCCGATCCGCGCCGCCTCGCGCTAGTTACCTCATTTCAAGCGCTGCCCGCGCGGCGAAATACCCACACATGCCATGCACACCGCCGCCGGGCGGGGTGGAGGAGGAGCAGAGGAAGATGCCGCGGGCCGGGGTCGCTTGAGCAACGCGATGTTTGCTTCACTCATTTCTTCCTCCTTTGGAATGCTGGGACGGGTAGACTAGGCGACATACCTACCCACCACCCTACTAAACCAAATCCAAGGTGGGATCTACATGCTTCTGCGCTCAGGGTCTGCGGATTTCACCCTGGAATCGGTTTAGATTAGTTGATCAAATTGCACGGTTCGGTGCTCTCCCAGTCAAGTGACTCATCATCGGATAGCTTGTGCATTCTGACTGCCAGCGAGTCTGCTTTGATCGGGAAATACAGCATTACAATCTCAATCTAGCGCCCAACGGCCAGGTTCACCTGCGGCCCCGCCTCCGTGACTCTCGCGGCCCCGTGCTGGCTACTTGACTCATCCGTTCTAATTTGGGCACTTTGCAAGGTTGATTCGGTCCTCCCCATGGACACGCTTGGAAATTCTCGCAGGCTGCGCAGGAGGCCTACGGCTGCTGGAGGAACCCCACGCTGGCATCAACACGATTCTGAGGACGGAAAACCGGCCCAATTCTCGAAGCACAACACGCCCGACTGTCATCCGAGTTGGGCCGTGCGCGTGAGAGCCAGGTGCGCGAGGCGTTGCGCGCATTGGCCACCACGGGCAAGTAAATGCTGAAGGGCCAGCGCGTCAGGCGCAGATCAACGGTCACGGTCATCGCAACTGTGACGGTGGCCGGGACCGATTCGGGCCGATAGCCTTCCGCAGACGCCGTGACGGTATAGGGCCGGGGCGCGGCCGGCGCGGTGTAGCGGCCCTGCGCATCGGCCAGAAGCTGCGTCCCCAGGACCACCGGGAAGGACGTGACGACCGACAGCCGTGCGCCCGGGATGGGTCGCCCGGTAGCGGCATCAGTCACCCGACCGGCGATGGCTCCTCGGGGGAAGCCGGTGATGCGGGTGATGCTGTTGTCCTCATCATCGGAGACGTAGAGATTCCCGGCCACGTCGAACGCCAGCCCGGCAGCGCTCAGAAAACCGGTCGCGAAGCGTGTGGTGCGGCCATCCGCGGTCACCCGGACGATGCCGCTCTGGCGGCCGGCCGGCCCGGTAACGTAAAGCTCGCCCGCCGAGCCCACCACCACATCGCGCAGCCCGCTTTGCGCCAGCGTGGCGTACAGCGATCGGTTCCCTGCCGCATCGATCTTCCAGAGCCGATTGGTGCCATTGGGAAACGGGCCTTCGTAGGCGGCGACGTACAGGTTCCCGGTGCGATCGGCGGCCAGCGCCTGCGGGCGGATCAGATCGTCGACAACGGTGGTCACGGCGCCGTCCGCTGAAACGGCCGAGATTTCGCCGGACATGTGCTCGGCCGCGTACAGCGTTCCCGCCGGCCCGAACGCAAGGCCCGAGGGCCAGTCAAGGCTCCCGGTGACCACCGTAGTCCGTCCTTGCGGAGAGACCTTGATCAATCGGGGCTGAAAGCCCGGCGCCGCCTCGGAAAAGTAGAAATTGCCGGAAGGCTCGAAGGCGAGAAAACCCATGGGCGAGATGTAGCTAACCACCTCGGCGAAGAACTGGCCGCGGCCATCGGCGATGCGCACAATCCGGCCCGACTCGTCGTTGTTCACAAAAAGCTGGCTGGCCAGATCGAAGGCCAGCGCCTGCGGCGTCGCCATACCGTTGCCGGCGCGTAGTGTTTGTACGACGCCGCCTGCCGCGACGCGATACAGCGCGTTGGTGCAGCGCATGGTCGCGATCAGGTCGCCGTCAGGCAGCCGGTCCAACCCCTGCAGGCAACCGGAAGGCAGGGTCGCATGGACGGACACTGCGCCCGCCGCGCTGATCTTCAGGATGCGATCGCCCTCGTCGCCGCCCTGCACCGCGATATAGAAGCTGCCATCAGGCGCCGCCACCAGGCTGTGGGACGCGCCGGCGATGCCATCCGGCAGGGTCGCAATTGGGGTGCGGCTGCCATCGGTGGCGTTGACCCGGTAGAGGACCGCTTCCCATGCCATATACAGCTGGCCGCGGCTGTCGAAATCCAGCCCGGTGATGCCGAAGCGCAGTCCAGTCGCCACGGCAGTCACTTGGCCGCTAGGCGACATCCGGTACAGCCGGCTTTCTCCGAAGGCTGTCCCGCCGCAGTCGTTGTAGCCGATCCAGACGTCGAGGTTCGGCGCGACCGTCATCGTGCTCTCGCAAGCGGTTGCCGGCACGCTGCCGATGGCGATCACCTGCCCGGCTGGAGTGATGCGGAAGACATTATCGGCGGTGGATGGCATGAAGTAGCCGTAGAGATTGCCGTCCGGGCCGGCATCCAGGGCGTAGACCCCAATCGGCGCGGCGGTGGTGAGGGTTCCATCGGCGTTAACCCGGTACACTTGCCAACTGCGGGCGGCAGCCAGGTAGATGGCGCCGTCGGCCGTGACCGCGACATCGGAGGGCGTGTTGGGCGCGCCCGGCACTACGCTCTCCAGCGCATAGCCCGGCAGCAACGCGTGCGGATCAAAGGTGCGGATGGATGGCGCTTCAACGAAGAGCACATCGCCCAGGTTCGTGGGTTGGGTGATGAGCAGGTTGCGGCGCACGTCATAGAACGCGCTGCCCTTGCCGAAGCCCAGGTCGTAGAGGCCGGCCGGAACGTGCACACGAAATCGGCCGTCGCTGCCTGTGCCAAAACCGAGCGCGCAGCCGTACTCGATCTCCTGGTCGGGATCCCGGATGTTGCCGCCAGCTTCGGGGATCGGCCCGCCCTGCTCGTCCACCAGGCGACCGGTCACGGCATAGCCCGGCAAGAGTGTGAAGTCCACATTGCTCACCACCTGCCCGGCGATCACGGTGATGGGTCTGGCGTCGGTGATCCGGAACCAACTATTGACATCGGGATATGCCTCCGGCACATAGACCGCGGGGGTGAAACCGTGGGTATTGACGTAGACGAGGTAGTTGCCGGCGGGCAGATCAATGCGGTAGCGGCCCTGGCTGTCAGGCCATGCGGCCGCGCCGTTGCCCTCCTGGCAATAGACGGCTGTGGCGTAATCGCTGGCGGTGACAATGATACCCGGAATGGCTGCGCCGCCGACGCCTGTGACCCGGCCGGTGATGGCGCCCGTCGCCTGGACCATTGGTTCCGGCTCGCCCTCGGACGGCAACGCCACCCCGATCACCACCTCCTGACGGGGTGGGATGGGGCGCTGAATGGCGTCCCATGCGACCGGCGCTGCCAGGCTGGCCGTTACCATACCGATGAACACCGCGATTAGCAGGACTTTCATCTCTCTCGAAGTTCCGGACCGTGGAAGAACCTCATCCCATAGATGGAAACGTGGCATCGCTCTCCGTACAACATGCCTAAACCCAACGCACGCCGAATCACCCTGACACGGCGGCGAAATTCCTGCAAATCGCCAAAGGTGGCGCCATGTCCCAACAGGACGGCTTGGGTTGAAACAAACATACGGGCCTCCGAAAAGCGCCTGCGGCTCGGACAATGAACCCTATTGAAAGTATAGCACAAAAGTAGACCCGGCGCGCGCCGGTTTGAGGAAAAATGGCAGGTTCGGCAGGCAGTCATCGGAATCATGGCATGCGAGTCACCTCGTAACCAGCGGTGGGGTCCTGCCAATGGAAACGGTTGGCAATCCTCGCAGGCTGCGCAGGGGGTTCTACGGCTGCAGGAGGAACCCCACGCTGGCATCAACTCGATTCTGAGGGCGGAAAACCGGTCCAATCGGCCCTGATGTACAGTTGGGCGTGCCCAAGCCGGAGGCCTCGCAATTGCTCATCGTGCAAGCGCCGGCTGTGCTCGCCTGATCGCGTGAGCCAGCAGCGCATGGTGCCTTCGCCGTGGCCGAAGACACGCACCGCAGCCGAGAGGTCAAGACCCTCTGCCAGGGCCGTCATCACCTCGCTCACGCGCTTGGTGGTGGTCTTCAGTCTGTACATAATCGTGCCCCACCGGCTGGTCACCTTCTTCTGGCAGGCCTGGCAGAAGAAATCCTGGATTCGTTCACCCTTGCCGTGATGACCGTAGCCGATCAGGGCGTGGATCTTGGAGTTGCGAATGCCGTAGTACCCACACTCGCCGTTCGGACAGGCGTGCCCATCGGTCTTGACCCGCTTCTTGCGACCTCGGGGGCTCTTCACTTGCGACCAGGGTATCGGCAGCGGCTTACTCGCCACCACGCGGGCGCAACGACCAAGGTGCTGGCCTCCGCAATAGGGGCAGTCGTGCGGAGTGCAAAAGCGAAGCAGACGCAAGAGCTTCTTGCGAGAAGGCTTCCAACCCCATGCCTGGTACAGTTCGTAGAGGTACCACAGCCAAATCGAGAGCAGCAGGGTTGTCAGCATGACGGCGATATCGGTGCGGATCATGGGCGAGGTCCTTGTCGAGCGCGTTGGTCGGGCAAAGGCGCAAGCATACGTCCTCTTTTCTTGTTTTCCCAACCCACACCCCTCGCACCTACCCAGCCCTACACCCCCTCGGAATTACCAACTGGCGATAGGGGTAGTACCCTGCGCAGGCGAACCCAGCTTCTCCGCCAGCGCTCGATCCAGATGCCCGCGCAGACGCCGCCCTGGCTCCGTGAGCAGGAAAGGCTCAGCTTCACCACCCTCCCTGGCCTCCAAAGCCTGGCGAATCTCAGCCGGCGACCCCTGCTGCAGCCGCGCTCGCAACGCCTCGAAACTCGCTTGCTGCCGCTCAACGCTCTCCTGAGGCACCTCCACCAGGGTAAAGGAGCGCATGGCATACTGCGTAAGCGCGTAGACGACGAACTGGTTGAGGGAGGTGTGCTCCATCTCCGCCAGGGTCTCCAGACGCTGATGGAGGGTTTCGGGGAGGCGCAGGGTCAAACGACTCATGGTTCAGTCTCCTGGGATTGCTCGAAGCGGTCGGACAACAGCTGCACCAGATCGACGGGTTGCAGGACCATCAGACCGAGGTCGAGAGCGGCACGGCGGAAGTCGGCGATATTGGCGGTGACGACCGCCGCATTGCCGTTGAGGGCCAGATCGATCACGTGCTCATCGGCCGGATCAGGCGAACTGGGGCGCCAAGAGAAGTGGATGCTCGTCCAGCGCGCCTGGGAAAGAAGGAGGGACAGGACAGGTTCGATCTGGCGCCAGCGGTCGAGTGACAGCTTGCGAGTCAGGACATCGAGGTACTCGTATGCCAGCGCATTGGAGATGACGACATCGAGCAGACCGGACAGCCAGGCGTCGATGACCAACGTACTGGCGCTGTGGCGGCGGGTCAGGCCCTCGAACATGACGTTGGTGTCGATGGCAACGGTTAAAGGCAGCAGCGCTGGCATGACATCAGTATAGCACCATATGTAGTGCGCTTTCAAGTCAGGCGCCCTTCCCCGGGTGCATCCACGATCTGTTACCGAGTTTTGGAGTGGTGGGATGTAAACTAAAG
>CAYRFV010000233.1:0-7200 GCA_964423545.1 uncultured Anaerolineales bacterium
AAGCTCCTGGTTGGTGTGGGTGGTCATCCGGTCGTGCCGGTCGTACACGTAGGCCACGCCACCCGTCATCCCGGCCCCGAAGTTGCGGCCGGTCTTCCCCAGCACGACGACCACGCCGCCGGTCATATACTCGCAGCCGTGATCGCCCACTCCTTCAACCACGGCTCGCGCGCCGGAGTTGCGCACGCCGAAACGCTCGCCGGCGCGGCCGCCCGCATAGAGCTCGCCCCCGGTCGCGCCGTAGAGCGCGGTGTTGCCCAGGATGACGTTGTGGTGCCAGACGTACTGGCTGGCCGCAGGCGGCCTGATGACGATCTCGCCGCCTCCCAATCCCTTGCCGACGTAGTCGTTGGCCTGGCCCGTCAGATGTAGGTGTAGCCCGGCCACGCCGAACGCACCGAAGCTCTGACCGGCGGAGCCGTGGAACTCGACCACCACCGTTTCCGGCGCCAGGCCCCGACTGCCGCGGCGCAAGGCGATCTGGCCGGCCAGCCGGCCGCCGATGGTCCGGTCGGTGTTCCGAATCTCGTAGCTCAGTCGCGCGCGACCGTTGCAGGCGACATCCGCCAGTGCTTCGAGCGCCAGACGGTCATTCAATTCCCCGGTCACCGGCATCGTCAGCCCACCCGTGTTGCGCGGGTCGGTGTTGCGCCGTGCGTTGCCGGTGTCGGGCGCCCACAGCAACGGGGATAGATCGAGCTTGTAGCGCTCCATGGCGCCCGTCGACTGCTCCAATCGCTCCGTATGGCCGATGATCTCGTCCAGGCTGGAGGCGCCCATCCCGGCCAGGAGCTCGCGCACCTCCTCGGCCACGCAGGTCAGGAACTCCATCACCATCTCGGCCTTGCCGGGGAACCTGGCGCGGAGGTCAGCGCGTTAGGTGGCAATGCCCACGGGACAGGTGTTGTTGTGGCATTGTCGCGCCATCCGGCACCCCTCGGCCACCAACGCCGCCGTGCCGAAGCTGAATTCGTCGGCGCCGAGCAGCGCGGCAATCACCACGTCGCGGCCGGTCTTGAACCCGCCGTCGACACGGACGCGCACCCGGCCGCGCAGGCCGTTCACCAACAGAGTTTGCTGCGTTTCGGCCAGGCCCAGCTCCCATGGCGCCCCTGCGTTCTTGATCGAGCTCAGCGGTGACGCTCCGGTGCCGCCGTTATAGCCGCTGATGTGGATGACATCGGCCTGGCCCTTCGCTACACCCGCGGCGATGGCGCCGATGCCCGCCTCGGCCACCAATTTGACGGAGACGGCTGCCCGAGGATTGACCTGCTTGAGGTCGAAGATCAGCTGCGCCAGGTCCTCGATGCTGTAGATGTCGTGGTGCGGCGGGGGTGAGATGAGCGCAACCCCCGGCGTCGTGTGGCGAATGCGGGCGATCTCGGCGCTGACCTTGTGACCCGGCAACTGGCCCCCCTCGCCCGGCTTCGACCCTTGCGCCATCTTGATCTGAAGCTCTTCCGCCGACATCAGGTAGGCCGGCGTGACACCGAAGCGGCCCGATGCAACCTGTTTGATCTTGTTGTTGCGATCGGTGCGATAGCGCTCCTCCCCTTCTCCGCCCTCGCCGGAATTGCTTGCCCCGCCCAGCGCATTCATGGCGACCGTAAGCGCCTCGTGCGCTTCCGCACTGAGTGCCCCGTGCGACATGGCGGCGGTGGAGAAGCGGCGCAGGATCGCCGTCGCCGGCTCAACCTGTTCCAGCGGGATCGGGGCGTGGTCCCCGGCCGTAATGCACAGCAGATCGCGCAGTTCTGCCGGCGGACGCTCCTGCACCAGCTCGGCGTAACGGCGGTACGCACTGGAGATGGGCGACTGGGGAGCGGAGATGGGCGACTGGACGCCGGGCCCTGGAGAACGAGCGTCCTCTTTCGACCTGGCCCTTTCCTCCTTCGCCGGCCTGGCCAGCCCTACGACCTCATGCAGGGCGCGCACGACCTCGGGATTGTAGGTGTGATACTCGCCGCCGCGGCGCACCTTGTAGAAGCCATAGCCATCGAGTCTGGGCTCACCCACGGCGCCGTGTGCGGTGGGGAAGGCATTGCGATGCCACGCCAGCACATCCTCGGCCAGATCGGCCACATCGGCGCCGCCGATGCGGAAATGCGGTGTGCCGGGAAATGACTCGCGGATCAGCCTTTCGGTCAGACCGATGGCCTCGAAGACCTGCGCGCCGCAATAGGCATCGAGCGTAGCGATGCCCATCTTCGACATCACCTTGAGGATTCCCTTTTCGATCGACTTGATGAAGTGGTTTTCGGCGTCGAGCAGCGACATCCCCGTGGCTGCGCCGCCGGCCTCTTCCCAGGCCGCTGCAACCGCGGCCAGCGCGAGCCACGGGTTGACTGCGTTCGCACCGTAGCCGAGCAGCGCAGCGAAATGATGCACCTCGCGCGGTTCGCCACTCTCAACGATCAGGCTGGCGTGCCACCGCTCTCCCGCATCGATCAGGTGATGGTGCACGGCGCTGAGCGCCAGCAATGACGGGATCGGCGCGCGCTGAGCGCTCACCGACCGATCGCTCAGGATCAACAGCGCGGCTCCTTCGCGGGCAGCTGCAACCGCTTCGTCGCACAACCGACGAACCGCCGTCTCCAGGCTGCCCGGCCCGCCGGCCGCCGGCCATGTGGCGTCGAGGGTGCAGGAGCGGAGGTGAGATCGTATCGGTCGGGCCGGGACAGTGGTCGAAGCGGTGGGATCGGCCTGGGCGCCCGGTCTGCTGTCATCTGTCGCCAGATCCCGAATCGCCTTCACCGCAGCGTCGGTCAGGATAGGGCTCGCCAGCTCCAACAGGCGGGCGGCTTCCGGCGTCTCGCTCAGGACGCACGCGCGACGACCCAGGCGCTGGCTGAGGGACATCACCATCTCCTCGCGCAGCGAGTCGATGGGAGGGTTGGTCACTTCTGCGAAGCGCTGCTTGAAGTAGTGAAACAGCGGCCGCGGCACGCCGGAGAGGACCGCGGTGGGCGTGTCGTCCCCCATCGAGCCGATCGGCTCGCGTCCTTCCTCCCACATCGGTCGCAACACGACCGTCTGTTCCTCGCGCGTGTAGCCGAACGCCGCCAGGAGCGGCTGCAGGTCGCCGATTGCCGGCCGCAGCTGAGACGACATGTCGACCGCCACCCGGTTCAGCGTCACCAGGTTCTCCTCCAGCCAGCTCGCATACGGCCGGCGCGCCACGAAGCGCTTCACGATCTGCGCGTCGGTCTCGATGGTTCCGGCGGCGGTGTCGACCGCGAGCATCTCACCCGGGCGAAGGCGGCCCTTCTGCAGGATGCGTCGTTCGTCCACCTCCACGGCCCCCGCCTCCGACGACACCACGATGATGCCATCGTTGAGGATGACGAAGCGCGCCGGGCGCAGGCCGTTGCGGTCGAGCACGCTGCCGACGACCACACCGTCGGTGAAGGTGAGCGCGGCCGGACCGTCCCACGGCTCCTGAAGGCAGCTGTGATAGTGGTAGAAGGCGCGCTGCTCGGGAGTGGCGTCGCTCGTGTTCTCCCATGCTTTGGGCGCCATCATCATCAGGGCATGCCGGATGTCGCGTCCCGACTGCACCAGCAGATCGAGTGCATTGTCGAGCTTCTGCGAGTCACTGCCGTGCGGCGCGATCACCGGCGCCAGGATGCCCGCGTCTTCGCCCCACAGTTCTGAGCGGACGATGTCCGCCTCTTTCGCGCGCATCCAGGTCAGGTTGCCTTCCAGGGTGTTGATCTCGCCGTTATGGCAGACGAGGCGGAAAGGCTGGGCACGCTCCCACGTGGGAAAGGTGTTCGTGCTGTAGCGTTGGTGGAACACCGCAATGGCGGTCTTGAATTCGGGATTGCGCAGATCGGGGTAGAAGTTGGGCAGTTGTGGCGCGACGAACAGGCCCTTGTAGACGACCGTTTTCGACGACAAGGACGCAATGTAGAAGTTGGTGATGCTTTCGGCCCAGGCGCGCTGCGTGGCTCGCTTGCGAATCAGGTAGAGCTTCCGCTCGAATGCTGCGCTGGCGGGATCGCCGGCGCCGCTGCCGGCCGGCCGGGCGACAATGATCTGTTCGATATACGGGCGGAGGTTCTGCGCCCACTGGCCCAGCGCGTCACCGTTGGCCGGCACATCGCGCCACCCGAGCACCTCCAACCCGTATTCGCGCACCGTCTCATCCAAGATCTGTCGCGAGCGCTCGCGATGGTCGGGGTGATAGCGCGGCAGGAAGACCATCCCTACGGCCATCCGCTCGCGTTCCGGCGGCGTCAGCTCCTGGCGCGCCAGGTGGCGGACGATCAGTTCGTAGGGGAGCTGTGTCAGCACGCCGGCGCCATCGCCGCTCTTGCCGTCGGCGGCCACGGCGCCGCGGTGCGCGTGATTGCAGAGCGCGGTCAGTGCCAGGTCGAGCACGCGGTGGCTGCGTTCACCCGATTTCTGGGCGACGAAGCCGATGCCGCACGCATCGTGCTCGAAACGCGGGTCATAGAGCGATCCGCACGGGTCGATGCCGTTGGGCAGGGGTGTTGGCTCCCTGTCACAGGCCGAGACGCCGCGATCCCTCTCGATGATGTCGGCGCGCCGACGATCCATGCTCTCCTCCAAATGAAAGCCCCTCCGGCCGCTGTCTTGGCAGCGAGGAGGGGCAGCTCTGCTCCGCAGATGCGCCGATGACACCCTTGTCTTCAGTGCATTTCCGGCGGGTCTTCGCCGGAGAAGTGCGGGGAGTCTAGCAGGGAAGCGCGGCCTTGTCAAATGGTATTGGAGCTACTCCGTAGCGCGCGCCACCTACTCATACCCGACGACTTCGACCACCTGCTTGCCGTTCTCGGTCACCCAGATACCGCACTGGCTGCCTTGCGGGCTGACATCGAGCGCTACCTCGCTGCCATCGAAGCGCAGCGCGGGCTGGTAGTGTTTGGCCACCTGCTGCGCATCTCCCTGGATGTAGTGGCCGATGAGGCTGCGCCGGAAACGATCCTGCGTGCGATTGGCGAACGAGCCGTGGACGAGTTGTCCGTTGAAGAAGAGCACGTCGCCGGCCTGCATGCGGGCCGGGATCACCGGCGTCCCGTCCGGAATCGGCACGGTGATGTCGGTGAAACTCTCCTGAGTGTTCGCCTGGGTGGTGCAGAGGATCGGCCAGCTCTGACTGCCCGGGACCACGTTGAGACACCCGTTCGCCTCGTCGATCTCGTCGAGCGCCATCCACGCCGCGACGCAGGTGCCGGGCTGAGCTCGCAGGTAGTAGTTATCCTGGTGCAGCGCCTGGCCGCGCGCACCGGGCGGCTTGAAGTAGATCATCGTCTGCACGGCGAACGGCTCGCCGCCCAGGAGTTCCGTCAGCGCGTCGCGGATCCGCCGATCGAGCAGCCAGTTCAGGCTGGCTTCGTCCCAACGATGCATCTGCAGCATGCGCGGATAGCGGACGAGCGGATCGTTCGGGTTCGCGCCGGTGAAGCGCGTATCGCCGGGAACGCGGCGCTCCTCATTCAGCCGCATGTAGTGGTCGCGATAGGTGGCGGCCTCGGTGGGCGAGAAGAGACTGCGGACTATCAGGTATCCGTCACGACTAAACTGGGCCTTCATCTCCGGCGTCAACATGCCTTTCCTCCTGACTGGTCAACCATGATTTGTATGATAGAATATATACGAATTGGAGGTCAAAAGGAATGGCGCAGGCTGCTGACAATATGCACGATCCTGCTGCGGAGGGCGGCGACACCCCGGCGCCGCCGCCTGGGCTCTTGGTCGCTGACTACTTCTCACAGGCAGCCGGTTATCGGAGCCGCCGGCGGCTGGGCACGCGCGATTGGCTCATCACCTTCACGACCGGCGGCCGCGGGCTCTATCGGCTGCACGGGCGCGAATTCGGCTGTGGACCGGGGGACGTCATGCTGCTGCAGCCCGGTGCGGCTCACGACTACGGCGTCGATCCTGCGGCCGGGCGGTGGGATTTTTACTGGGCGCACTTCCTGCCGCGTCCGGCATGGAATGCCTGGCTGCTGTGGCGCGAGCTGTCGAGCGGGCTGCGGAGCGCCGCGATCGGGGAGGCGCTGGCCCGGCGCCGCATCGAGGAGGTTTTCGCTCGACTGCTTCGAGACGCCAACAACCTCGATCCATGGGGCGCGCGACTGGCAGAGAACGCGCTGGAAGAGGTGATCCTGCTCATCTCGCAGGAGAACGCTCGTTCATCGGGGGCCCTGGTCGATCCGCGCGTGGCGCAGGTCGTCGACGAGATCAGCCGGCGCTATCGCGAGCCGATAACCGTAGCTCAACTGGCCTACCGCGTGCATCTGTCCCCTTCTCGGCTGGCGCACCTGTTCAAGGCGGCGGTCGGCGAGTCGCCCATCCGCATGGTGCTGCGCCTGCGCCTGCGCCAGGCGGCTCGCCTGCTGGAGTACAGCACCCTGAGCGTGGCGGAGATTGCGGCCGAAGTCGGCTTCGAGTCGCAGTTCTACTTCGCACGCCGGTTTCGGGAGCAGTTCGACGCCAGCCCGACCGCGTTTCGACGCGCGCGCCAGCGGAGCCACGACACCCCATAAAGACCGGCCACGGGCCTGCACGCCGGCTGCTTCGGTTCTTACCGCCGCGGCTTATGGCGGCAGGTATGATACAATCCTCGCAACTTCGGTCGAAGGGCAGTGCTTGGAAGCTTCTTATCTCGGTGAGCTCGCCGCGCTGGGCACGGCTGCGCTTTGGTCCCTCTCCTCGATCCTTTTCACCATCGGCGGCCGCCGCGTCGGCTCGATGATCGTGAATCGGATGCGACTGGCCTTTGCCGTGCTGCTGGTCGGCGGCATGCACTGGCTGCTCCTCGGCCGGCCCTTTCCGGCCGGTGCAGAGGCCTACCGGTATGCCTGGCTGGCCCTCTCGTCGCTCATCGGGCTGGTGATCGGAGACAGCCTGCTGTTCCAATGCTACGTACTGGTGGGTCCGCGCATCGGAGTTTTGCTCCTCTCGATGTCCCCGATCTTCGGCACGGTTCTGGCATGGGCCTTCCTGGGTGAACGACTGGCGCCGCAGGAGTTGGCCGCGATGGCGATGGCTCTGGGCGGGGTGACCTGGGTGGTATTGGAGCGCGGGCGCGTTCCGGGCGCAACGAGCGGCGGCAGCCCGCACCTCTCCGGTCGAAGCTACACCATCGGCATCGTCTTTGGCCTCGGGGCCGCCTTGTGCCAGGCTGCCAACCTGGTGACCGCCAAACAGGGCCTGGCCGGCGGCTTCCCG
>CAYRFV010000233.1:7210-9288 GCA_964423545.1 uncultured Anaerolineales bacterium
CGCATGTCGTTTGCGGCGGCGGTGATGTGGGTGTGGGCGGCGGCGGCGGGCGAGTTCGGCCGCACGATCCGCCGGGTGCGCGCCGACGGGCATGCCGGCCGCGCGATCTTCGGGGGCGCGTTCATCGGGCCGTTTCTCGGCGTGTGGCTGTCAATGATCGCCATCCAATCGTCGCGCGTCGGAATCGCATCGACGCTGATGGCGATGACGCCGGTGCTTTCGCTGCCGCTGGTGCGCATCGTCTTCGGCGAGCGGGTGACCCCGCGCGCCGTGGTAGGCACGAGCGTGGCGATGGCGGGCGTGGCCGCGATGATCCTGCTGTAGGGGGCGTTTCATGCCGGCGCGCGGCGCAAGACGCCATCCTGCGCCGCGCACAGGCACCCTCCGCCGCGGCGGAAGGTGCGCTGCTGTGCGGACTACTTGCCGAGTGCGGCGCGGATTGCCGGCAGCTGTCCGGCGCTGCCCAGCTTTCCGTTCTTGCTGGCGATGAACTTTGCGTATTCGGTCATGAAGACCTTGCCGGGGTCGCGCAGGTCGAACTTCTCAGGGAAGTCACGGAAGAACTCGCGATGCACGCGCGTCCAAACCAGGCGGCCATCGGTGTCGATGTTGATCTTGGTGACGCCGAGCTCTGCGGCGCGTTTGAACTGAGCGTCGTCCACCCCTTTGGCGCCCTTGAGCGCGCCGCCGGCCGCGTTGATGCGCGCCACTTCTTCCTGGGGGACCGAGCTGGAGCCGTGCATGACGAGCGGGAAGTCAGGCAGCCGCTTCTGGATCTCGGCCAGCACGTCGAAGCGAAGGCCCTGGGTCCCCGTGAATTTGAACGCGCCGTGGCTGGTGCCGATGGCGCACGCCAGCGAGTCGCAGCCGGAGCGAGTGACGAAGTCCTTCGCCTGATCGGGGTTCGTCAGCTTGGCATTCGACTCATCGACTGCCACATGCTCCTCGACGCCGCCGAGCTGCCCCAACTCCGCCTCGACGACGATGCCGCGACCATGCGCCAGGTCGACGATCTTGCGGGTGATCTCGATGTTCTTCTCATACGGTTCGTGGCTGGCGTCGATCATCACGGAGCTGTAGAAACCACTCTCGATGCAGTCGATGCAGGTCTTCTCGTCGCCGTGGTCCAGGTGCACGGCGAAGATCGCTTCCGGGAAGATCTCGTTCGCGGTGCGAATCATCGCTTCGAGCATCGACTTGTGGGTGTATGAGCGCGCACCCTTGCTGATCTGGATGATGAAGGGCGCCTGGCTGTCGATGCAGCCGCGAAACAAGCCCATGCACTGTTCCAGGTTGTTGATGTTATACGCGCCGATGGCGTACTTGCCGTAGGCAAGCTCGAACAGTCTCTTGGTGGTGACGATCATCGGATACCTTCCCTGCGCTGGTTAAGTTAAGTTGTGCAGATGCACACGGATGTCATTCTAGCGCATTTCCGGGATTCCGGCAACTCTGCCTGAGAATCGTTCTGCGAGGCGACCATGGCGCACTACACGCTAGGGGTGGATATCGGCGGCACGAAGATTGCCGCTGCAGTGGTGGACAATGCGGGCGCGATGCGAAACCGTCTGACCGCGCCGACGCCGGCGGCGGGCGGCGCCGCCGCGGTGCTTCGCGCCAGTCTTGACCTGACTTGCCGCGTGCTCGATGCCGCCAGCGCCGCCGGGCTCGACATAACGGCAGTCGGTGTCGGCGCCGCGGGCGAAGTGGATGTTCGCCGCGGCGTGATCACCTATGCATCCGACAACCTGCCCGGTTGGGCGGGGCTGGCATTGGGGGACGCGTTTGCCGCGGCCACCGGCTTGCCCGCATTTATCGACAACGATGTGAACGCACTGGCGCTCGGTGAGAGCCGTTTCGGCGCGGGACGTGAGTTCAGCGATGTGCTCTATGTGGCAGTAGGCACGGGAATCGGCGGCGCGCTCGTGCTCGATGGCCGGCTGCGACGCGGGGCAAACTGGGCGGCAGGCGAACTGTGTCATCTGATTGCGGCATGGGACGGCGATCGCGTGTGCAGCTGTGGGCGCCGGGGCCACCTGGAAGCCTATGCATCAGGCCCGGCGATGGCCGAACGGTTC
>CAYRFV010000234.1:0-9265 GCA_964423545.1 uncultured Anaerolineales bacterium
TACGACAACATCGTGCACGGGCACGAACACATTCGGCTGTCGCGGCTGGTGCTCGCACCACAACGCGGACGTTTGGCGCCAGTCTGCGCCGGTCGGCAACTACGGCGGAGGTCAGCCGCAGTGGGCGAACTTCGCACTGTCGGGCGCATGGCTGTGCCACCATCTGTGGGAGCACTATGCATTCGGCGGCGATCGGGACTGGTTGGCCGAATTCGCCTGGCCGATCATGCGTGGCGCGGCCGAGTTCTGCCTGGATTGGCTGATCGAAGATGGCGAAGGCCACCTGGTCACCTGTCCGTCCACCTCAGCCGAGAACGTCTTCGTCACCGATGCGGGCCTGGTCGAGAGCGTGAGCATGGCCACGACCTTCGACATGACCATCATCGCGGAGCACTTCGATAACTGCCTGGCAGCAGCCGAGGTGTTGGGGATCGAGAGATCAGATGACGACGGCCTGCTTGCCCGGTTGCGCGCGGCCCGGTCGCGACTTTTCCCCTTCCAGATCGGCAGGAAGGGACAGCTCCAGGAGTGGCGCTACGATTGGGACGACCACGACCCGCATCACCGTCACATCTCGC
The DNA here is from genome assembly GCA_964423545.1 of uncultured Anaerolineales bacterium. Taxonomy (GTDB): domain Bacteria; phylum Chloroflexota; class Anaerolineae; order CG2-30-64-16; family CG2-30-64-16; genus JALOOE01. The sequence goes on from CAYRFV010000234.1 coordinate 579, forward strand.
ACCTGATGGGCCTCTATCCCTGCCGCCTCATCACCGAGGCCGCGACGCCCGATCTGTTCGCGGCAGCGCGGCGTTCCCTGGAGCTGCGCGGCGATGAAAGCACCGGCTGGTCCATGGCGTGGAAAGTGAACTGCTGGGCGCGGTTGGGTGATGGCGATCATGCGTTGAGGATCCTTTCCTTTCTCTTCCATCCGGTGCAGCCGGGCGAGTTCAACATGCGCAAGGGGGGCATCTATCCCAACCTGTTCGACGCACATCCGCCGTTTCAGATCGACGGCAACTTCGGCGTCACGGCAGGCGTCGCGGAGATGCTGCTGCAGAGCCATGAGGACTGCATCGTCCTCCTGCCCGCGTTGCCCGCGGCGTGGCCCGACGGCTCGGTGCGCGGTCTGCGCGCCCGTGGGGGCTTCGAACTGGATCTCACGTGGACGCAGCGGCGGCTTCAGACGGCGGTCATCCGCTCGATGCTGGGGAACACCTGCCGGATCGCCGGCTCGGACTGCCGCGCGGTGACCAGCGATGGGGCAGCCGTGGCGGCGCAGCAGGAGAAGGGACGCCTCGTTTTCGCAACGCAGGCCGGCGCGACGTACCGGCTGGTCCGTGAGGCCGGACGCCCCTGAACGACGTTGATGAAGATGCATGTCGATGCCCCTCGCGACCGACGCCTGGACTCCCGAGCGTGTGCGCGGCGACCTGGCCGAGTCGCTGGAGAAAGACCCGGGACGGATGCGGCGAGATCGTCCTCAAGGACATCAACACAGCGCGCAACCGGCCGCGGCGCCTTTGAGAGTGAGCTGAGGTCGTCTGCCGGATGACGGAGAACTACGCATGATTGACGACACCGATCGCTACCTTGCCTTCATGGGTCGCGCACCCAATCGCATCCCGCATTGGGAGCATTGGTCGTGTCCCGATGCCGAGACCTATCTGACCGGGATCGACTACTACCAGCATCCGCGCGCCTGCAGGCTGCGTCTGCAGGCGCTGTACCCGCAGCTCCGCCTGCCCATTCCGGAGACCGACGAGCCGAAGCCCCGGCCAGAACTCGATCTCACGGGCAAGAGCTCCGACATCGATGACCAGGGACGCCACCACGTGCGATGGGGCGACGGCCTGACCGGGCACTGGGACTGGGGAGATCACTTCCGGACCGTCGAGGACGTGTTCGCCTTCTCACCGCTGGCGCAGGGCGACTTCACCGAGATCCCTGTGGTGGAGTCGCAAGACTATCGAGATGAAGAGCGGTTGTACCGAAAGTATCGCGCACGCTATCCTCTCGCATGGGGCGACAGAGCGCCGGAAGGCTCGCCGGCCTCGGTCGGCTTCTACAATACCATGTTCATGTGGCCCTTGCTCACCTTCGGCTGGGAGTTGTTTCTCCGGACCTGCCTCGACGAGCGGTTCAGTCGCATCATGGACGAGTTTGCGGAGATCAATCGTCGCGTGTTTCGCGCCTTCGCCCGGCTGCCGGTGAACTTCGTTGTGTGCCACGACGACATCGTCAACTCGCGCGGCCCGGTGTGTTCCCCGCGCTGGATGCGGCGCTACATCTTTCCCCGCTACGAGGAATTCTGGGGCATCGTCAAGGCCGCCGGAAAGGAGGTTATCTTCATGTCCGATGGCCGGATGGATGCGTACGCGGATGATGTGATGGCCTGCGGCGCGCGCGGCATCATCAGCGAGCCATACACCGACTACAAGGCGATCGCGCTGCGGCACCGGGACTGCTTTGTGGCGGGGGAAGGCGATAACCGGGTCCTGATGCGCGATAACCCGGCTGAGATCGACGCGATGGTGCGGCAGATGGTCGACACCGCACAGCTCACCGGTGGGTACATGATGTGTATCGGCAATCATATTCCCTGGAATGTGCCACCGCGCGCAATCAAGCAATACCTCGATCGGTCTGCGGAACTGGCGCGGCGCCAGGTGTGACGGGACGCGCGCGACGGAGGGCTCGCGAGGTCCCGCGGGATCGGTGCAGCCGGTGAGGGACCATCAATCTCGATCGGTCGATCCCGGTGGTGGGAGTCGGTTCAATGCCCAGTCATTTCACTCTACGGATGCAGTTTGGCCCGCACGAAGACCCTGACGCCGTTGCGGAGCAGCTCAAGCGTCTCGTGGCCGGTGCGCCGGTGGACGAGATCATGATCTTCTACTTCGCGGAAGAGCAGAACAACGGTCACGAGACGCTGCCGCGCGTGCGTGAATGGGTCGAACGATCGCGCCCCTACCGCGAGGCGATGCGCCGAGCGGGGGTGAAGATCAGCCTGAATCCGTGGCACAGCTTGCTGCACTGCGACCGTAGCCGTACACTGAAGCCGGGACAGGCCTGGCAGACGATGGTGGACTTCAAGGGCAACGCGGCGGCTGCGGTTGTCTGCCCCCTGGACGCCGACTGGCAGCGCTACTTCCTCGAGACGCTGCGCCTGTATGCAGCCGAGGGCTTTCGCGTCGTCTGGATCGATGACGACATCCGCTACCACAACCATGCGCCCCTGCAGTGGGGCGGCTGCTTCTGCCCACTCCACGTCGCGGCGTTCAACCGGCGGGCCGGGACGCAGGCCACGCGCGAGGAGATCGTGCGCGCCTGCCTGGCGCCGGGCGCGCCCCATCCGTGGCGGGCGATCTGGTTCGATATGTGGCAGGAGACGCTGCTCGCATTCCTCGACCGGTGTCGCGAGATCCTCGCGGCCGGGGACGGCGTCCGGTCAGGGGCGCGCATGGGGCTGATGTCCAGCAGCATGGAGGCTCACGCGGCCGAGGGCCGGCGCTGGGAGGACTGGTGGTCGACTTTCGGCGGCGTTGCGGGTGACCCGCCCATCCATCGGCCTCATTTCTGGACTTACAGTGACGCCACCGGGCCCATGCTCATTCACGGCATCGCTGCGCTCGACCAGAACCGATCGATCCAGCCGCCGGGTCTGGAGACCGGCCCGGAGATCGAGAACTTCCCGTACGGTCGCTGGAACAAGTCGTTTCGACAGACCTTTGCTCAGATGGCTGTGGCGCATATCCTCGGATCGACCCATCTCAACATCAGCCTCTACGATTTCATGGGCAATCGCCCGGATGACGAGCCGGAGCGCGCCGCCTTTCTGAGCCAGGTGCGGCCGGCCCTGGACTGGTTGGCCGATCGCTTCCCCATGACGCTGCAAAGCGTTGGCGTCGGCGTGCCGTGGTCGCAAGACATGGGGCGGGCTCTGCATACCGAGCGCGGTGAATCGTGGTTCGAGCTGCACTGCCCGAGCCGCGGGTGGGCGTATTGGCTGGGTGCGGCCGGCATGGCGTTTTCGGCCCGGCCGCAAGACCGCGTCAATGCGCTTGCCGGCCCGCTGGCCTGGAGCTTCGACGAAGCCACCCTGAAGCGCTGGCTGGCCGCCGGGTTGCTGTTGGACGGCGTCGCTGCGGCGATCCTGCTCGAGCGCGGCCTGGGAGAGTGGATCGGTGCGCGCTCGTGCCGCTGGGTGACCCAGGACGATCGGCTCTACTCGATGGAGCAGTGCACCGACCCGGCATTCGGACTGCGCGCAGGCGGGCAGATGAGCGTGAACGCGCGGCGGCATGCTCGCAGGCTGCTGCAGGTCGAGGCTGTCGAGGGGGCGCGCTTTGTCAGCGACCTTCTCGGTCCGACGCAGCAAGTGGTGGGTCGCGGCGCGTACACCTTCGCCAACACACTGGGAGGTCGCGTGGCTGTTGTGCCCTGGGATGCCAGCACAGACGCTGCGCCGATGATGGACGTCCACCGCGCAGCTCAGCTCCGCCTGCTCGTCGCCTGGCTGGCTGCCGGCGAGCCGACCGGATGGGCCGAGGGTGGGCCCTGGCTGGTCCCACAGTTCCTGCGTGCAGGCGAAACCTGGCGCGGCGCCATCTGGAACGCCAGTCCGGATGCGGTCGGTGCGTTCCGCATCGGGCGGCCCGCCGGCATGCCGCCTGTCGATACAGCCTGGCATCTCACTCCGGCGGGCGAGAGACTGCCCGCGCGAGTCGACGGCGATGTCATTCGCCTGTCTCATCCGATGCATGAATGGGAAGTCGTGGTGGTGGAGTAGGACGTGCTGCGCGCCAGACGCCTGGCGCAAGAGGAGGTTTCCGCATGAAAGCCGTATTCTATGCCGGTCAAAGTCGCATCGAGCTGCGCGAGGCGCCGGTCCCCGTCCCTGGGCCGGGAGATGTGCTGATCCGCATGGCCGCCTCAGTGATCTGCGGGAGCGAGCTGCACGATTACCGCGGCGCACACGATGGCAAGGGACCTGCCGGCCACGAGGGGGTGGGCGTGGTGCTTTCGGCGCCGCCGACCTCAGGACTGGCCGAGGGACAGCTTGTAGCGGTGCAAGTGCTGAGCGGATGCGGCAACTGCGAGCACTGTCTCTCCGGTGATCCGGAGCACTGCGCCCGCATGCGTTTTCATGGCGGCACGCACGCCGAGTTCATGGCTGTGCCCGCCATGTGCTGCCGTCCGGTGCCCCCCGGCATTCCCCCCGACGCTGCCGTGCTCCTGGGGGGTGATGCCATCGGCACGCCTTACCACGCGCTGAGCCGGCTTGGCGTCAGCGCGGCCGACACCGCGGCGGTTTTCGGTTGTGGGCCGATCGGCCTGGGCTGCATCGCCGTGCTGCGCTTCTACGGCGCGCGAATCCTGGCGGTTGAGCCGGTTGCCTATCGCCGGGATCTGGCGCGCCGGCTCGGCGCCGAGGTCGCGCTCGATCCTGCGTCGGACGACGTGGTGGCGCGCGTGCGCGAGCTGGCAGGCGGCCGCGGGCCGAGCGTGACGCTCGACTGCTCGCCGGAGGTGGAGACCGTGACGATGGCGCTCGAAGCTGCGGCGATCCACGGACGCGTGGCGCTGATCGGCGAGAAGCCGGCAGCCGGCATCCGCCCCAGCCCGCAGTTCATCCGCAAGGAGCTGACGGTCTATGGCTCCTGGTATTTCACCGGCCCCGACTACTTTCGCATCCTCGACCTCTACCGTCGCGGGCTCGACCTGACGGGCCTCATCACCCATCGCTTCCCCCTGGCAGAGGCGGATCAGGCGTTTGCGACGTTCGCCTCGCGCCAGACGGGAAAGGTGCTGCTCCTCCAGGGCTGACGGCGGCCCGTGCGGCGATCCTCAGAAAGGGCTGCCGATGACAAGCTCTACCGACCGCAGGTCAATGATGAACCTCGATGAATTGCGCAGCCAGTTGGCGGGGCGAGTGGCCCTGCTGCCGGTGATCGGCGCGATGATCCTGGGCATCCAACTTAGCGGCCTCCGCCAGGCGATTACCCCTGAGTCGGTCGCCGTGATGGTGGGGTTTCTGGCGCTTAGCGGCGGAGCCGCCTTGTTGATGCGAGCGCATCCCCGGCTGGCGCGTCACTGGGTGGCCTGGGGCTTCACGGCTGTCTTGTTGGCTGCGATGTGGGCGAATCCCGCGCTCTGGCTTCCGTTCGCCGGACTGACGCTGGTCTTCGTCAATGCGATGATCGTCTCGGGAGGAGAGCTTGTCACGGCTGGCTTGATCGGCGTGGCGGCGGCCTGGCTGATGGATCATCAGGCGCATGCCTATCCGCTGTCCGAGCTGGTGCTGGCGCTGATCCTGGCAGCCGTGCTCGCCTGGTTGATCGTACGGACGCTCTACACCGCGCTGGAATGGGCGTGGACCATGCAGCGCCAGGCCGACGACACGCTCGAAGTGGCGCGCAATCGCCAAGGGGAGCTGGCCCGCGCGCTCAAGGCGCTGGACAACAGCTACATCATCCTGCGCCGGACACAACGCGAGCTGGTCGCTGCGCGCAAGCAGGCTGAGCAGGCGCAGTTGATGAAGGAGCAGTTCGCCGCCAACGTCAGCCATGAGCTGCGCACGCCGCTCAACATCATCCTGGGCTTCAGCGAGGTGATGAGCCTCTCTTCGGAGGTGTATGGCGATCTCCATTGGCCGCCGATCTTGAAGCAGGACATCAACCAGATTTACCGCAGCGCCCGCCATCTGCTGGACTTGATTGATGATGTTCTGGATCTCTCGCGTTTCGAGATCAGCGGCTTTGTTCTGAACAAGGAGGTCGTGGCGCTGAGCGCCCATCTGCGCGAAACGATCGCGATCGCCGAGGATCTTTTTCATGGGCGGGCCGTGCGCCTTGAAGCGGATATCCCCGACGATCTGCCGGCCATGGAGATTGACCCGATCCGCATCCGCCAGGTTTTGCTCAATCTGCTGGCGAACGCGGCGCGCTTCACGGCAAAGGGCTCGGTGCGGGTTTCTGTACAGCATGACGATCGGGCTGTGTCCATCAGCGTTGCGGATATGGGACCAGGGATCCCGGCCGACAAGCTGCCGTTTTTGTTCGACGAATTCTACCAGGCCGACCGCTCGTTGAGCCGCGAGCACGGAGGCGCGGGGCTGGGCCTGGCGATCAGCAAACATTTCGTCGAGGCGCACAACGGCCGCATCTGGGTGGAGAGTGATCGGGGGCGCGGCTCGACCTTTACGTTTACGCTGCCGCTGATGGACGCCGCCCGGGCAGGCAGGCTCCTGGCGCAGCCCATGCCTCTCGCCTCTGAGGCCGCCGAGTCGCACCCGCTCGTCCTGGTTGTTGACCCGGACGCAACAGTCGCGGCGATGATTGACCGCCATCTGGCGGGCTACAGCGCCGTGCAGGTCGAAACGTTGGCGACATTGCCCGAAAAAGTACTCCTGCATCACCCGCAGGCAGTTATCGTCAACATTGCTCCGGGTCAGGACAACGTGTCCGCTACCGCTGTGCCGGCTTCGGTGCCCGTGATCGCATGCTCTCTGCCGAGTCAGGCCTGGGTTGCTGACAACTTGAAAGTAGCAGCATGCCTCATCAAGCCGATCAGTTCCGAGCTCCTCCTGCAAGCAGTGGCACGCTTCGAGGGTGTACACGATATCCTGGTGGTCGACGATGACCGGGGGTTCTGCCGGCTGGTGGAACGCATGTTGCAGGCCAGCGAGGTCGGCTACACCGTGCGCCGGGCGTATGACGGCGAATCGGGATTGGCGGCGTTACGCGAACAACCGCCCGACTTGCTGCTGCTGGACTTGATCATGCCGGAAGTGGATGGCTTCATGGTTCTGGCCGCAATGCGCGAGGATGCGCGTCTGGCGGGCACGCCAGTGATCGTGCTCACGGCCACCAGCCTGGCTGAGGACGCGCTGTCGCAGTGCCGGGGCGAGATGATCATCCGCCGGCCAGAAGGCTTGCGGCCGGCCGAGGTGCTCCGTTGTCTGGAAGCAATCGCAGGTGTGCTGGAACCACATTACGACGAACGGGCGCTCCCGGAGGGCGTTCTGGCGTAGAGAAACCCGCCGACATAACTCACACGACGCCGAGCCGATCCAGCGCAGCGAGGATTTCCTCTTGCCGAATCGGTTTGGGCAGAAACAGGGAAGCGCCGAGCGCCTGGGCCAGATCCGGGTTGTCGATCACCGAGCAGATGATCACCGGGATGTCGGCGGTTTGCCGGTTGGCGCGCAAGCGCTGGAGCACATCCCAGCCGTGCATTACCGGCATCATGATGTCGAGCACGATCGCCGCCGGTCGCAGCTCTTGCGCCAGCCGCAGTCCCTCTTCGCCGCTGGTGGCGGCCACGACCCGGCAGGCTTGATCGGTCAGGTAACGTTGGAGCAGGCTAACGAGTCCTTCGTTGTCGTCTATGACCAGCACCATCGGCTCGTAGGCGGCTATCTGGATGGCGACGTGGTGCGCCCCATCCGGCCGGTCACGCTCGGTCAAGCTCCAACGCAGTCGTTCTGCCAGCTCCGAAACTACGTGATCCACGATCAAGGCCTGATCGGCGCCGGGGTCTACGCAATAGCGCAACGCCACAGAGACCTGTTCATCCGTGACTTCCAGGCTCAGCCTGGGATCTGCCAGATCGGTTTGGCGCAGAGCGCGGCTCAGCACAGTCAACAACACCTGCTCGGCGAGCAGCGGATCGGTAGGAACGGTCACATGTTCTGCCGGTATTTCGATCTGGAGCCGAATGCCTTTTTGTACGGCCAACGACCGAACCGCCCTCTCACAACGCTCGATCAAGGCGGTCAAGTCAACTGGCTGTAGGTGAATTGACAGCAACGCCATCTCTGCCCGCAGCGAAGAGGTCTCCACGGCATCCGGCTGCTGGGGAAAGAGCGATGAGCGGCGGCTCCACAACACCTCGGCGACGCTTTGTTCGGCTTGCCGCAGCCCTCGATCTGCCTGGCGCGAGGAGATGCCCAATTCGTTGGCGGCCTCACGAATCGTGACCTTGTCAACGTAGTGCAAAGTAAGAAGATTGTAGATGCGCGCATGGGGCGCGCGGAACGAAGCGCCTTTGCCGGGATTCAGCGCCTCGATGGCATCGACAAGCGCCGCGCGCAGACGTTGCGCTGCGATGCCGGTCGAGACACTCCCGGCGAACAGGCTGCCCACCAGGGGATGGTGCTGAAGATGGGCGAGGTCGTAAAGATGCTCCAGAGCATCTTTCACCTGCTCTACCCACGTTTCGGGCGGCGTTTCGCTGATCTGCTCGGTCATTCGGCGAGACTCAAGTGGCGTAAAACTGTCGCATACTCGTCGCAATACGGTATCGACAGCACAGAGAGCGACGTGTTATGATCCCCATCAGGGGCTGATTTTGTTCATTGTACCATACCGAGGGTTGGACCAGCCGGAGCGGGTTACGTTTGGGGGCGCGGCGGGTTACGTTT